>JAEWDP010000155.1 GCA_023390055.1 Pseudomonadota bacterium
ATGTATCACGACCAGGCGCTGATCCCTGCCAAGGCGCTTGGTTTCGACACATCGGTCAATGTCACACTTGGTCTGCCCTTCATACGCACCTCCCCTGATCACGGAACTGCGTTTGGAATTGCCGGGCAAGGCCTTGCGCGCGAAACGAGCCTCGTTGCCGCACTGGATCTGGCTGCCAGGCTGGCGGCCGGAGACGCTTACTGATGGCAACACTTGACGGACTGCCGCCGCTGCGCGATGTCATCCACCGTCATGGCCTCGACGCCCGAAAGGCGCTTGGCCAGAACTTTCTGCTTGATCTCAACCTGACCCAGAAGATTGCCCGCAGTGCCGGCCCTCTCAACGATACAACAGTCATAGAGGTCGGTCCGGGACCCGGCGGCCTCACACGGGCGATCCTGTCTCTTGGTGCGAAAAAGCTGATTGCAATCGAGCGGGACAGCCGATGTCTGCCGGCACTTGCGGAGATTTCCAGCCACTATCCGGGCCGCCTCGAAGTCATCGAGGGTGATGCACTCAAAATCGACTTTGCATCGCTTGCAGCGGATGGCCCGGTGAAAATTATTGCCAACCTGCCCTACAACGTCGGAACCCAGTTGCTTTTGAACTGGCTTTTGCCGGGATCCTGGCCGCCGTTCTGGTCCTCGCTGACCCTTATGTTTCAAAAAGAAGTCGCGCAGCGTATCGTGGCGCGGGAAAATGACGATCACTTCGGCCGTCTCGGGGTCCTTGCAGGCTGGCGAACCGACGCAAGGATGGTTTTCGACGTGCCACCACAGGCGTTCACCCCGCCACCCAAGGTGACATCGACCGTCGTGCACCTGGAGCCGCTTGCCAACCCGATTGCATGTGATCCCAAGAAGCTTGAGACGGTTACCCAGTCAGCCTTCGGACAAAGACGCAAGATGCTGCGACAAAGCCTGAAATCACTTGGCGGGGAGAGCCTTCTGGTCCAAGCCGACATTGATCCTGCAAGACGGGCCGAAACACTGTCTGTCGAAGAGTTTACAAGGCTCGCTAACCTGCTCTGAGCCGACTGTCGGCGGCGAAGCCGACAACGCCCTATCCCGCCCTTTGCGCTTTTTGGCATTGAATGGGCTGACCCATTGGTCCCAGACAGCTGCCTTTGCAATTTACAGGTTCGGCTCTTCGGTCAACAACCCCTGGACGAAATCAAACAAACCATGCCGGCGATCACGACGGATGCGCTCGGCCTTGACGATGCAACTGACATAACCAAAGGCTTCATCAAGGTCGTCGTTAACGATAACATAGTCATATTCCCGCCAGTGCTCGATTTCCGCACGGGAGTTCAACAGACGTGTCCGGATCACCTCGTCGGCATCTTCGGCGCGCCGATGCAGCCGCGATTGCAACTCCGTCATGGTTGGCGGCAGGACGAAGATTGAAACGACATCCGCCGTCATCTTTTCCTGAAGCTGCAAGGCGCCTTGCCAGTCGATGTCGAACAGCATGTCGCGGCCCTGCGCCATCGCCTGCTCGACCGGTTCGCGGGGCGTGCCGTAGAAATTTCCGTGAACCTCGGCCCATTCCAGAAGATCACCGGCTTCGCGCATTCGTTCAAACTGGGCAACACTGATGAAATGATAGTGCTTTCCGGCGATCTCGCTCGGCCGCTTCTGCCGTGTCGTGACGCTGATCGAGATCTCAAGGCTGTGATCATCTTCGAGCAGGTTGCGGGCAATCGTCGATTTTCCGGCGCCCGACGGAGATGAGAGCACGAGCATCAGCCCGCGTCTGGCAATCTTGGCGGGATTCGATGCCGCTGCGCTCATAAGCTACTCCAGATTCTGGACCTGTTCGCGGAACTGGTCGATAACAACTTTTAACCCGAGGCCTGCAGTCGTGACCGAGGACGAATTCGACTTGGAGCAGATCGTATTCGATTCGCGGTTGAATTCCTGCGCCAGAAAATCGAGACGGCGACCGACAGGGCCACCCTTTTCGAGAAGCTCCCTGACCGCGCTGACATGCGTCTTCAGCCTGTCTATCTCTTCGCGCAGATCCGCCTTCGTGGCAAGAAGGGCCGCCTCGCCGTACAGTCGGGACGAATCGAGTGCCGACGTGTCCTGAAGCAGACTAGCGACCTGTTGGGTCAGTCGGCGGGCAATCTCTTCGGGCGACCGCGACGGGTCGCTCTCGACGACGGTGATCAGATCCGCAATCTGACCGACCTGATCGGTCAGAACGGACGCTAGTGCCGCCCCTTCGCTTTCACGCATCCGTTGCAGCCGATCCAGCGCTTCCTTCAAGGACGCAACAATCGCCTCATCTAGAGCCAGGGTTTCTGCCTCGTCCTCCTCGGCCTCGCGAATATCGACGATGCCGCGCATGGCAATCAGCGTATCAAACTTCAGCGGTGATGGGTCGATGACATCTGAAAGCTCGTCACGCAATGCCAAGATGGCATCGAGCGCCTGCCTGTTCACCTTCGCCTCAAGCTTTGCGTCCGAGGCCGTCAAGGTCAGAGACAGCTGGAGATTTCCACGCGAAAAGCGATCGGAAACCACCTTGCGCACGTCCGTCTCAAGGCGCTCAACACCGCTCGGGAGGCGCAGACGCAGATCCAGTCCCTTGCCGTTGACGGACCGGATTTCCCAAGCGATACGATAGCGTCCGAAACTGCCCTCACTGCGGGCAAAGCCCGTCATCGACTGCAGACCCATCATTTTCTCCAGTCAGTTTGCTTGCGCATCAGGAGCCGGTGTCTCGGCCTCATCGCCACCCGGCTGACCATCGCTCAGTTCGGATTCGACCGTTTCTGCGCGCTCGGCTTCAATACGCCGCCAGCGTCGGACATTGGCATTGTGCTCTTCAAGTGTTTCTGCAAATGCATGGCCACCGGAACCATCTGCCACGAAATAGAGATCCTTGGTCCTCCAGGGATTGGCGACAGCCTCAAGTGCCGCCCGTCCCGGATTGGCGATGGGCGTTGGCGGCAGACCGTTGATGACATAGGTATTATAGGGCGTTTCCTTTTGCAGGTCCGACCGATAGATCGGGCGATCAGCAGGCTTTCCATCGCCACCGAAGAGGCCATAGATGATCGTCGGATCCGATTGCAGGCGCATGCCTTTTTGAAGGCGGTTCAGGAAGACGGACGCGACCCGCGCCCGTTCGTCATCCTTGCCCGTTTCCTTTTCGACAATCGACGCAAGCGTGACGAATTCCTCCTTGGTGGTGATGGGAAGGTCCGGATCGCGCTTGTCCCAGATCTGGTCGATCAGCTTTTCCTGGGTAACCCGCATCTGCTGGATGATATCGCTTCGGTCCGTGCCGCGGGAAAATTTGTAGGTATCAGGACGAAGATATCCTTCAGGCGGAAGTTCTGCCGGAATTTCGCCTTCGAGTATCGGGTTTTCGGCAAGACGCAGCATCATCTGCCGTACGGTCAGTCCTTCAGGCAAGACGACTGAATAGAGGATGGATTTGCCTGATTCCAGGAGCTCCATGATCTCCTTCATCGAAGCTCCGGCCTTGATCTCGTATTCCCCGGCCTTCAGCGTCTCGCCATCACGCAGATATGTCGCGCTGACGTAACGGAAAATGCGGGCGTCTGAAATGATTTCGTTGCGTTCAAGATTATTTGCAATTTCAGTGAGCCCGCTTCCAGCCTTGACCATGAACTGCGTATTGGCTTGCAGCGGTCCGGGCCCCTGAAAGGTAGAGACCATGTAGTAAAAAGCTGCCACCGCCACGACACAGACGACAACCGCCATCGTCATCATGAAGTTCAGGAAGATCACGACCTGGCTGCGCGCCTTCCTCGAGCGGCGCGGCGGCTCCGGGACACGCTCTGGTTTGAGTGCTTCGTTGGGAGACTTGGGGATGATGGGAGCACCGTTATTGCCCTGCCCCGGCGTCGTTGCACCCATATGATTGCTGCTGCTCATTGCGCTCCCTTAATGCACACTCGTAACGGCTGTTTGACCAAGCAATACGGCAAAAACAGGTTCATCGGACAGGGCCGATGGAACCGGCAGCCCAGCCATAAAAGCCCCGCTGGTCTCAAGCCTCGTAGCGACGCAAGACAAGAGAGGCATTCGTTCCGCCGAACCCAAAGGAGTTCGACAGCGCGATATTGATATCCCGTGGCCGCGCCTCATGCGCGACAAGATCGATTGCTGTCTCGACATCCGGATTGTCAAGATTGAGGGTCGGAGGGGCGATATTGTCGCGAATTGCCAAGGTCGAAAAGATTGCTTCCACAGCTCCTGCGGCGCCAAGCAAATGACCAATCGCCGATTTTGTCGAAGACATCGACAATCTGGATGCGGCACTCGAAACCAGGCGCTCGACTGCTCCCAGCTCAATCGTATCGGCCATGGTCGAGGTACCGTGCGCGTTGATATAATCAATATCGGCAGGGCCGATGCCCGCACGCTTCAGCGCCATCACCATGCATCGGTAGGCGCCATCGCCATCCTCGGACGGTGCCGTGATATGGAAGGCATCCCCCGACAGACCGTAACCCACCACTTCGGCGTAGATCTTTGCGCCGCGTGCCCTTGCATGCTCAAGCTCTTCAAGAACGACAATGCCTGCGCCCTCACCCATGACGAAACCATCACGATCACGGTCATAGGGACGCGACGCCTTCTGGGGATCCTCGTTATGCTGCGTCGACAGGGCCTTGCAAGCGGCAAAACCTGCCAATGCGATGCGCGAGATTGGTGATTCGGCGCCGCCTGCCACCATCACGTCAGCATCACCCAGGGCAATCAGACGCGCAGCATCACCAATGGCGTGTGCCCCTGTCGAACAGGCGGTCACAACGGAATGGTTGGGTCCGCGAAGCTTGTGGCGGATGGAGACCTGGCCGGAAACGAGATTAATAAGGCGGCCGGGAATGAAGAATGGCGACAGACGCCGCGGGCCTTTTTCCTTCAGTGTATAGCCGGCCTCGACGATCCCCTCGAGGCCACCGATCCCGGATCCGATCAGGACACCGGTGGCAATCTGGTCCTCATCCGTCAGCGGATGCCAGCCCGCATCATCAAGCGCCATGTCAGCGGCGGCAACGCCATAGATGATGAAAGGATCAACCTTGCGCTGGTCCTTCGGCTCCATCCAGTCGTCAGCGTTGAAGGTACCGTCGGTGCCGTCCCCGACCGGGATACGGCAGGCAATCTTAGCTGGCAGATCTTCAACTTCGAATTCGGTAACCTTGCGAGCGGCGTTTTCGCCAGCGAGCAAACGCTGCCAGCTTACTTCCGTTCCGCAACCGAGAGGAGATACCATGCCGGTACCGGTGATAACGACACGTCTCATCGCTAGCATTCCACCCTAGTCTGTCGCGTTCTGGTTAGTGAAACGGCCCGAACATGCCGGGCCGCCAAAGGGACTGCCGAACGGCATCGCCCCGCAATCGGAATATTATCAGACTTGCGCCTTCTCGATGAACTTCACCGCATCACCAACCGTGAGGATGGAGTCAGCTGCGTCGTCCGGGATTTCGACGCCGAACTCTTCTTCGAAAGCCATGACCAGTTCGACAGTGTCGAGCGAGTCCGCGCCGAGATCGTCGATGAAGCTTGCGCCTTCGACGACTTTGTCGGCGTCGACGCCGAGGTGATCAATAACAATTTTCTTCACGCGTTCTGCGATATCGCTCATGTCGGTTTCCTCGACCTTTGTCTTTTCGAATGCCTCAATGACATCCGTACCCTGTTGAGAACCTGCGTAGCTTTTTTGAATTCGCGACGCCGGCAAACCTGTTTAATCCTTATTGCAGTTTCCAACCCATTGCACAAAAACGCAATGATCGCCTGCCTTTTGGGGTGACTGTCCACAGTCAAGGCCCGCTTAACATGCTTTCGATGTTCAGCAAAGCCAGAATCTGTTCCCCGGCAAAGCACCCACAGGCGAGTGCATCCCCGACGAACAACCAGTCCATCACATCATTGCCATGCCACCATTGACATGAAGTGTCTGCCCGGTGACGTAGCCTGCCTCTGCGGACGCAAGATAGAGAGCAGCTGCCGCAATATCGGTACCGAGGCCCATCCTCTTCATCGGAATGGCCCCGAGGATTGCATCTTTCTGCTTGTCGTTCAGTTTGCCCGTCATGGCGCTTTCGATGAAGCCCGGCGCGATACAGTTGACCGTCACATTGCGCGTCGCGATTTCCTGAGCAAGCGATTTCGTAAAGCCGATCATCCCGGCTTTGGAGGCGCAATAATTTGCCTGCCCGGGATTGCCGGTGACAGCGACGACGGAGCTGATGTTGATGATACGGCCGTAACGACGACGCATCATCGGGTGGGTCAGTTCGCGTGTCAGGCGAAACATTGACGTCAGATTGACCTCGAGAACCGCGTCCCAGTCTTCATCGCTCATGCGGACAAAAAGCCCGTCCTTGGTGATGCCCGCATTGTTGACCAGGATGTCGACACCATCGAGTTCGGCTTCCGCCTTTTCGCCCAGGGCCTTCACCTCGGCGCGGTCAGAAAGGTTTGCCGGGAAGATTTTGGAGCGCTCGCCAAGCTCGGATGCCAGGGCCTCAAGTTTTTCGACGCGCGTTCCATGCAAGCCGACAATTGCTCCTTGAGCATGCAGCATCCGCGCGATCTCTTCGCCTATCCCGCCGGTTGCTCCGGTCACCAGGGCCTTGCGGCCGGTCAGATCAAACATGGTCATATCCCCTTTGAAATTGCTCAACCAAGAATGGCAGTCAATGCGGATGAAATATCCGCAGGCGTGTTGACGGCCGAGCCGGATACCGTTTTGTCGATACGCCGTGCAAGCCCTGTCAGGACCTTGCCTGCGCCTATTTCATAGAGTTGTTCAACATTGTTCTTCGCAAACCATTCAACTGTCTCGCGCCAGCGCACCTGGTCGGTTACCTGGCTCACCAGGAGATCTGCGATCTCTCCCGCATCGGTTACGGGTGCGGCCCTGACATTTGCAATTACAGGAACGAGCGGATCGCGTTTTTCAACCGTTGCCAGGGCATGGCGCATCGCATCGGCCGCCGGCGCCATCAATGCGCTGTGGAACGGGGCGGAGACTGGCAGCATGATCGCCCGCTTGGCGCCTTTTTCGGTCGCAAGTGCTGCCGCCTTTTCAACGGCCCCCTTCGAACCGGATATGACCAGCTGACCTCCACCATTATCATTGGCGATCTGACAGATGCCAGCGCTTGACGCGTCCTTGCAGACAGCAATGACATCGTCGATTTCCAGACCGATGATTGCCGCCATGGCGCCCTCACCCACCGGTACGGCCGACTGCATGGCGTCGCCACGAATGCGCAGGAGACGGGCCGTATCTGCCAGGGAAAACGTTCCGGCTGCACATAGTGCGGAATATTCGCCAAGCGAATGACCGGCAACAAAGGCTATCTTGTCGGCAAGGACCAGGCCACGGGCTTCCATGACACGCAGCGCCGCAATCGACACCGCCATCAGAGCCGGCTGCGCGTTCGCCGTCAGCGTCAGGACTTCGTCCGAACCATTCCACATGATTTCGGAAAGCTTCTGTCCGAGAGCTTCGTCGACCTCATCAAAGACCGCACGTGCCTCCGGATAGGTCTCGGCCAGATCCTTGCCCATGCCGACGGCCTGGCTTCCCTGCCCGGGAAATGTGAATGCAATGCTCATGGGATAAACGTCCTTCCCTAAGTTTGCCTTTCCAATTGACGTTCCCGCTGGCGGTGTCAAGGCAGCGAGGACATCTTGACGCCAATGATCCAGCCATTTCAACGATCAAGCGTACGCGCATTTTCCGTGTGCAGAGGCCATCAGACAAAAAAGGCACCAAAGAACAAGAATGTGGAAATCCAATCAATCGACAGCGGCAATCCACCGACACGAATGCATCGGCATGTCTGATGTTGCAATTTCTACTTCTCCTACCCCTGGATCGTACAATCAGACGCATTGGTTGCGTGCAAATGTTTGCCAGCGCCGTTGCCTTGCATGACCGGATCTTGAATATTTGGGCTTGCACACCGGTCAATCCCGCCTAAATTCACGCCCCACTGACAAACGGAAACTTTTTATGAAATTCAATACATTGGGACGCACGGACATCTCCGTGTCGGAAATCTGCCTCGGCACAATGACCTGGGGTTCGCAAAACAACGAAGCCGAAGCTCACCAGCAGATGGATCATGCCGTGGAGTGCGGCATCAACTTCTTTGATACGGCAGAACTTTATCCGACCACGCCCGTCAGCGCACAAACCTACGGGCTGACTGAAGAATACATAGGTTCCTGGTTCCAAAAGACAGGCAGGCGGCATGACATCGTGCTCGCAACCAAGGCAGCGGGAAGTGGACGTCCACACATCCGCGATGGTCGCGACCTTGATGCCGTATCGATCCGCGAGGCACTCGATGCGAGCCTGAGACGACTTGGGACCGATTACGTGGACCTCTACCAGATCCACTGGCCAAACCGGGGCAGCTATCATTTTCGCAATTGCTGGTCGTATGACGCCTCCAGCCAGGACCGGAAAATGGCCGCCGACGGCATTTTGGAGATACTGTCCACCCTTGGAGATCTCGTCGATGAGGGCAAGATAAGGGCGATCGGTCTTTCGAACGAAACGGCCTGGGGAACATTGAAGTATCTGGGGCTATCAGAGGAAAAAGGCCTGCCGCGCATTGCAACGCTGCAAAACGAATACAGCCTCCTGTACCGGCAATTCGATCTTGATCTTGCCGAAATCGCCCATCACGAAGATGTCGGACTGCTTGCCTATTCGCCACTGGCAGCAGGCATCCTGACCGGAAAATATATTGACGGCGCGCGCCCGGAAGGGTCACGGGCAACGATCAACAATGACCTTGGGGGGCGTCTGCAACCCTTGCAGGAGCCGGCTGTGAAAGCCTATCGCGACATCGCGATGCGGCACGGTCTTGATCTTGTCCAGATGTCTCTGGCCTTTTGCCTTAGCCGCTCTTTCATGGCTTCGGTCATTGTCGGTGCCACATCGATTGCGCAATTGCGCCTGGCCGTTGCAGCCAAGGATGTCACCTTGACTGATGACATCATGAAGGAGATCGCCAAGGTCTATCGTCACTATCCCTGGCCGATGTAAGAGCCGAAAACGTTATGGTTGCGCGTGATTGCCGAAACGGTCATCGGCCGTTTCGCCGCAATTTTCGGTAGCGCACTTGCTATTGGGCAAAAATGACGTATAAGCCGGCCTGTTCGAAACACCCGGTTTTCTGGCTGGTGGCTGAACGGAGGGCAGGTTCGCGAAAGCGGCCGCAGGGACCACAAGGTCCAAGCCTCCCGTGTCTCCGCTCTCGACCGTCTCGATCAAACAGCTTTTCTTGCAGGATTTCAGGATCCCACAGGAGCAGTCGTTGAGGCTTAGCCGCCGAAGCCCGGGTGAGTACAACCGCAAGAAAAGGCAAAGCTTACATGGCTCTTTACGAACACGTATTCCTTGCCCGGCAGGATATGTCCGCTCAGCAGGTTGACGCCCTCGTAGAACAATACAAGGGTGTCATCGAAGCTAACGGCGGCAAGGTCGGGCGCATCGAGAATTGGGGATTGAAGTCCCTCACCTATCGCATCAAGAAGAACCGCAAGGCGCATTATGCCCTGATGGACATCGACGCACCGCCCGCTGCCGTGCACGAGATGGAACGCCAGATGCGCATCAATGAAGACGTCCTTCGTCACATGACGCTCGCCGTCGACAAGCATGAAGAAGGACCGTCTGCAATGATGCAGAAGCGTGACCGTGACGACCGTCCGCGTCGCGATGGCGACCGTCCCGGTTTTGACCGTGGCCCGCGCCCTGACCGTGCTCCCCGCGAGGGCGGTTTCGAGCGCCGTCCGCGCGAAGACCGTGCATAATCGAGCTTCAAGGAGAAAAGACAATGGCTGAAGCATCCTCTGCTCCGGCACGCCGCCCCTTCCATCGCCGCCGCAAGACGTGCCCGTTCTCGGGCGCCAATGCGCCGCGGATCGACTACAAGGACGTCCGCCTTCTGCAGCGCTACATTTCCGAGCGCGGCAAGATCGTTCCGTCCCGCATCACGGCCGTCTCCCAGAAGAAGCAGCGTGAGCTCGCAAGAGCAATCAAGCGCGCCCGCTTCCTCGGCCTTTTGCCCTACATCGTATCCTGATGACATCACTGCTCCCCGGTAGTCCAACCGGGGAGCAGTTCCCTTCCGCGATGGGCGTGGATCGGACATTTGAAATCCCATGTTGGGGACGAAGCGCCTGACGAATGCCAGGTCAATTCCCCTAACTGCGCAATGCAGGACAGCGAGACCGTGAAGACACTGAATCAGACAGTACTGCCGATCGGCATTCTTGCCGGTGTCGTTGCCACCCTGCTTGGTCTGGGTGCGATGTCGCAGCTGTCGTTTGCATTCGTCATCTACGCAGCATCCGCCCTGCCGATCCTGATTGCTGGACTCGGCTGGGGAAATCGTGCCGCGATCGTTGCCATCATCACGGCAGCCATCCTCGGCGCAATCCTCGTCTCCCCACCGTTTGCAGCAACAATGGCTATCTTTACGCTCATCCCGGCTGGCTGGCTGTCGCATCTGGCCAACCTCGCGCGGCCGGCATCCGAACTTGGCGGTCCCGACAACCTCATGGCCTGGTATCCTTTGCCAGACATCCTTTTGCATCTGTGCTGCCTGGTCACATTGGCCATGATCGCGCTCGGTGTCGTGATCGGCTATGGGCCGCAATTCACCAACCAACTGGTCGACGTGATGATCACGGTGCTCAAAACGCAGGAACCGGCCTTCGTTCCGGATGCGGCCAGACTGGCGCAGACCAAGGCGATGCTGGTTCTGATGTTGCCGATGATCCAGGGCAGCCTCTGGGTCCTTTTGCTTTTTGCTGCATTTTATATCGCAATTCGTTTCGTTTCGCGCTCTTCGCGCGGGCTGCGCCCCCGCGAAGACATGCCATCCGGCTTGCGCATGAACCGCAATTCGATCTTCATTTTCCTGGCCGGCATCCTCCTGACTTTCGTCGGCGGCGTTCCGGCCATGGTCGGGGCAACCATTTGCGGAACGTTCGGCGCCGGTTTCCTGATGGCGGGTTTTGCCTCACTCCATTTTCGCATGAAGGGCAAGGACTGGCGCCTACCAGGCCTGATGCTTGCCTATATCTCTTCGTTGATGCTGTTGCCGGCCTTCCTGATCCTGGTGATCGGCCTTGCCGATACACGCCAGACCATTGCGCTGACACCTGTCAGCAACGATCCATCCGACGAACATAATTGAAATCAACCTCGAAAGGACAAACCCATGGAAGTCATTCTTCTTGAACGGATTGCCAAACTCGGCCAGATGGGTGAAACCGTCAGGGTCCGTGACGGCTACGCTCGCAATTTCCTCCTGCCACAGGGCAAGGCACTGCGCGCTAACGAAGGCAACAAGAAGCGTTTTGAGGCCGAGCGCTCAACGCTCGAAGCCCGCAATCTCGAGCGCAAGTCCGAAGCGCAGACAGTGGCAGACGCACTTGAAGGCAAGTCGTTCATCATCGTTCGCTCGGCTGGCGAAACCGGCCAGCTTTACGGTTCGGTTGCTGCTCGCGACATCGTCGAGACACTGATTGAAGCAGGTTTCAACATCGGTCGCAACCAGGTGGACCTCAACCATCCGATCAAGGCCATCGGCATCCACAAGGTGAAGCTGCACCTTCACTCTGAAGTCGAGATCGAGATCGAAGCCAACGTTGCTCGTTCGGTCGAAGAAGCCGAGCGTCAGGCAAAGGGTGAGAGCCTCACTTCTGCCGACGCGATCTATGGCGTCGACGAAGACGCGTTGCGTCCGGAAGATTTCTTCGACCCGGATGCAGATCGCGACGACGACGAAGAATAATCACCCGGTCCCTGCGAAGATTTGGCAAGGTCCAGGTTTGCGCCTCCGAAAGTGAGAGATCAACTTTCGGGGGCTTTTTTGTTCAGGCTTCCAGCCGCTTGCCGTTTGCACCAAACATGTGGATGCTGGTAAGTGCAGCCGAGATCTCGACCGTTTCGCCAATCTTGATTTGGGAACGTCCGGGAACGCGAAACACGATCGTCGTGGCATCTGCAAATGAGGCATGGACGTAACTTTCCGCCCCTACCAGTTCCACTGCATCAACCTTTACCTGGCCAGAGAAGTCGGCCGGGGACTGTCCATCGGCGATCATCATGTCTTCTGGTCGAATACCGATGGTTGCCACATCAGGACTGATTGCCATCGACTCTGACAGCGTCCAACCGGCCGTCTGAGTGGCCTTGCAGTTCAGAAGGTTCATGGAGGGAGAACCGATGAAGGTAGCCACGAAGGTCGAGGCCGGGCGCTCGTAGAGGTCAATTGGCGTTCCGACCTGTTCGATATGTCCACCATTCAGCACCACAAGACGATCTGCAAGCGTCATCGCTTCCATCTGATCATGGGTAACGTAGACACTGGTCGTTGCCAGCGTGCGCTGCAGGCGCCGGATCTCGACGCGCATCTGAACACGCAGCTTTGCATCGAGATTGGAGAGCGGCTCATCGAAAAGAAAGGCCGCCGGCTTACGCACGATTGCACGCCCCATGGCAACACGCTGACGCTGCCCACCCGACAATTGGCGCGGCTTGCGCTCGAGGAACGGTTCGATCTCCAGCGCCGTTGCAGCTTCCGTGATGCGGCGCTCGATCTCGTCTTTTGGGGTATTGCGGTTCTTCAAGCCGTAGGAGAGGTTCTGGCGAACCGTCATATGCGGATAGAGCGCATAATTTTGAAAGACCATGGCGATATCACGCTCGGCCGGCTCGAGATTGTTGATGACACGCCCGCCGATTGCGATCTCTCCCGAGGTGATGCCTTCCAGTCCGGCAATCATGCGCAGAAGTGTCGACTTGCCGCATCCCGATGGCCCGACAAGAACGATCATCTCACCATCGGCGATGTGAAGCGACACGCCCTTTATGGCTTCGATATTGCCGCCATAAATCTTGCGGACTTGCCTGAGTTCGATTTCGGCCATTATTTCTCGGTCTCCACAAGGCCTTTGACAAACCAACGCTGCATCAGCACCACGACCAGCATGGGCGGGATGATGGCAAGGATTGCCGTGACCATAACGTAATTCCAGGGCGTGGATGCATCGGTAAAGTCGACCATCCGCCTCAGCCCGATGATGATCGTGTTCATCTTGGCATCGTTGGTGACAAGCAGTGGCCAGAGGTACTGGGTCCAGCCATAGATGAAGAGAATCACGAAGAGTGCGGCGATATTGGTTTTCGACAGGGGTAGAAGAATGTCACGCATGAAGCGGAACGGACCGGCATTGTCGATGCGGGCCGCCTCCACCATCTCGCCCGGGATGGTGAGGAAGAACTGTCTGAAGAGAAATGTCGCCGTGGCGGATGCGATGAGCGGCAGCGTCAGGCCGGCATAGGTATCGAGGAGGCCAAGATCGACGATCACCTTGTAGGTCGGCAGGATGCGGACTTCGACCGGAAGCATCAGCGTGACAAAGATCATCCAGAAAAAGCCCATGCGAAAGGGGAAGCGGAAAAAGACGATGGCAAAGGCAGACAGGAAAGAAATGATAATCTTGCCGACCGCGATCACCATCGCCACGACGAAGGTGTTGAAGAGCATGCGCTCAAGACTGACGCCGACGACCTGTTCCAGTCCCCCCGACATCGCACCGGCATAGTTGTCGACGAAATGCTCACCGGGCAGTAGTGACATTGGCGGACGTATGACCTCGACGGAGGTCATGGTGGATGCAACGAAGGTGTAATAGATCGGAAAGGCCACAATCAGGATGCCGACAATCAGCATCAGATGGGCCATCAGCCTTGCAACGGGGCGGTTTTCAATCATGGGCTGGCCTCAACCATAGTGCACTTTCTTCTCGACAAAGCGGAACTGGAATGCCGTCAGTGCAATCACGATGATCATCAAGATCACCGACTGGGCAGCCGAGGACCCGAGATTGAGGTTCACGAAGCCGTCATTGTAGACCTTGTAGACAAGTGTCTCGGTCGCCCTTGCCGGCCCACCACCCGTCACCGCGTGAATGATGCCGAATGTATCGAAGAAGGCATAGACCGTGTTGACGACAAGAAGAAAGAACGTCGTTGGTGCCAGGAGCGGAAACACGATCGTCCAGAACCGGCGGCTGCCGCGCGCGCCATCGATTGCTGCGGCTTCCATCAGCGACTTTGGAATGGCCTGCAGACCGGCGACGAAGAAGAGGAAGTTGTAGCTGATCTGCTTCCAGGCAGCTGCAGCAACCACCAGAGCCATCGCCTGGGAGCCATCGAGCACCGGATCCCACATGATACCGTTTCGGCGCAGGAGATAGGCAAATGTTCCCATTGCGGGATTGAACATGAAAAGCCACAGCATGCCGGCAACAGCCGGTGCCACCGCATAGGGAATGATCAGGAAGGTGCGATAGAACCCGCGACCGCGCACGACAAGATCTGCGGCGGTCGCCAGGAGAAGTGCAGCCCCCATGGCCAAAGCCGCAGTCAGAACGCTGAACACGATCGTGACCTGGATCGAATTCAGATAGTTCGGGTCGTTGAAGATTGCCGTGAAATTGGCAAAACCAACAAATGTGCTTTTGAGGCCGAACGGGTCTTCCCGCATCGCCGACTGGTAGAGTGCCTGGCTGGCCGGCCAGAAGAAGAAGACCACAGTCAGGACGATCTGCGGCGCGACGAGAAGATACGGAAGGATCTTGTTGGGAAAGACAACGTTTTGCACGAAGTGGGCCCTTCAGAAGATGGGGTGCCGCCCGGCGTTCGACCGGACGGCTCTTTGTGGACCCGTTAGTTTCCGAGCGCCTGCTGGATTGCGGCATTGCCACGTTCGACGGCCTTGTCGAGTGCCGCCTTGGCATCCTGTTCTCCAGCCAGCATCGTCTCGAACTCCTCGTTCATGATGTCGCGGACCTGCGGCAGGTTCACGAGACGCACACCCTTGGAGTTTTCTGTCGGCTCCTTGCCCATCATCTGCAAGATCGGGGTCTCGCGTCCCGGATTTTCGTCGTAGAAGCCGGATTCCTTGGTGGCTTCATACGCTTCCATGGTCACCGGGAGGTAGCCCGAGACCTGATGCAGGCGCGCCTGGATGTCGGTCTGTGAAAGGAAATTGAAGAATTCCGCAATGCCCTTGTACTGCTCATCCGACTTGCCGGCAAAAACCCACAGGCTGGCACCACCCGGAATGGTATTTTGCGGGCGGCCCTCGCCTTCGTAATAGGGAAGCTGACCAATGCCGTAATTGATCCCGCTCTTGACGATGTCGCCAAGACCACCTGACGATTCCGTCAAGATGCCGCACTCACTGGAAAGAAAGAGCTGCTTGGCTTCAGATGTACGGCCGCCATACCGGAAGACGCCCTCCTTGGCGAGGTCGGCGATCGACTGGAAATGCTCCACGAATTGTGGCGCATTGAACTTCAGCTCGACATCCGTTCCCGCAAGACCGTTTTCAAGCGTACCGTAGGAAAGATTATTCCATGCGGAGAAATTCTCCGTCTGGATCCATGTCAGCCAGGTGGATGTATAGCCGCAAGGTGCGGCACCGCTGGTCTTAATCGTGCGGGCAGCTTCCCAGACTTCCGGCCAGGTCTTTGGCGGATTGTCGACATCAAGGCCTGCCTTTTCGAAGATGTCCTTGTTGTAATAGAGGATTGGCGACGACGAATTGTAGGGGAAGGACAGCATGGTCCCGTCCGGCTTGGAATAATAGGCTACAATGCCCGGCAGGTACTGGGACTTGTCGAAGGTATATCCACCCTTTTCGAGCACTTCGGCAACCGGAATGACGGCACCTTCTGCGGCCATCATCACACCGGTACCAACATCGAACACCTGAATGATGGCGGGTGGTTGCTTGGCGCGGAAGGCAGCAATACCGGCATTGAGAACTTCTGGATAGGAGCCCTTGAAGGCTGGAACGATCTTGTAGTCGCTCTGCTTTTCATTGAACTCCTTGGCAAGCGTGTCAACCACCTCGTTGTTGGCACCGGTCATGGCGTGCCACCATTGCAACTCGGTGACGGCCAGCGCGCTTGATGCCCAAAACAGTGACAGGCTCGCGGCAACTGCAGACGTAGCGATGATCTTCGTGGACATATTATTCCTCCCTGTTGTCTTTGAAGAGAATTCAAACCCGAATGTGCAACTTCTGACTGTGGCGTCCCTTGCCGGGGCCGCGACACAATCCTCCAATCCTCCAACAGCTAGCCCCAAAATGACTGCGCTGACAATGGGATAAAAGTCTCGACCTGTCTTTTGCAGCCGAACTTTCCTCTTCACTCTCTTGCACTTTTGCGCAGACAGACTGCTTTTCAAGGCGTTGCCGGACACATGATTGATTTGCTTTTGTTTATACAACTTACAAATGGTTTTGTTTGCAAGCCTGCGTCGCTGCATTGCCGGTTTCTGCCGTTTGCCTGTCCGATTTCGCCTTTGCGAAGCGTAGATAACATGTTGACAGTGCCCCCCTTTTTCCGCCTATGTTGGGTCGAACACAGGAGAGGGTAACCTATGAAATTGAGGAAAAGTCTAGTCGCGCTTGCCGGCATACTCGCAGTGGGTGCAGGCGTTGCATTTGCGCAGGGGCCGTCATTCTTCAGGATCGGCACCGGAGGGACGTCCGGAACCTACTATCCGATTGGCGGGCTCATCGCCAACGCGATTTCAGGCTCTGAAGGCAAGGGGGTGGAAGGCCTTGTGGCAACAGCCGTTGCATCAAACGGTTCTGTTGCAAACATCAATGCGATCCAGGGTGGATCGATGGAATCGGGCTTCACACAGTCGGATGTCGCCTATTGGGCCCATACCGGAACCGGCCTCTATGACGGCAAGGGCAAGGTCGAGGACCTTCGTCTCATTGCCACGCTATACCCAGAAACCATCCATGTGGTCGCGCGCAAGGATGCGGGCATCAACTCGATTGCCGACCTCAAGGGCAAACGTGTCTCCGTCGATGAACCCGGCTCCGGCACTATCGTCGACGCACGCATCGTGCTTAAGGCCTTTGGCCTCACTGAAGACGACATCGAAGCCGAACATCTGAAACCCGGTCCTGCCGGCGAGCGTCTTCGCGACGGTGGTCTCGACGCCTATTTCTTCGTTGGCGGCTATCCGACAGGCGCTATTTCCGAGCTTGCGACATCAAGCGGCATCACACTGGTGCCGATCACCGGTCCGGAAGTCGACAAGCTTCTTGAGGAATACAGCTTCTTCTCGAAGGACACGGTTCCGGCAGGTACCTATACGGATGTCGGCGAAACCCCGACCATCTCGGTCGCTGCACAATGGGTCACGAGCGTCAAGCAGTCCGATGATCTTGTCTATAACATCACGAAGGTGATGTGGAACGACACCACCCGCAAGGAACTTGACGCAGGTCATGCGAAGGGCAAGCTGATCACGCTTGAAAACGCCACGACCAGCCTCGGCATTCCGCTTCATCCGGGGGCGGAGCGTTTCTACAAGGAAGCTGGCGTCCTGAAATAGGTCGAAATACCGGCATCGACAGCCAAACGGCGGTCCGCATCGCGCGACCGCCGTTTTTCTCTTTTCCAAATCAAGCTGAGGGAACCGTCACAATGGCCGACAGCGAGCAGATCGTTCCGATGGAACTGGATGAAGCAAAGGCGCGCCAGCTCGAAGAACAGTTCGATTCGGAACTTCGCTTCCGGCCACTGGCACCGTTCATCGCCCGACTTGTCGGCGGTGCGCTCGTTGTCTTGTCGATCTTCCATTATTATACGGCGGGCTTCGGGCTTTTATCCGAGGTCCTCCATCGCGGCATCCATCTTTCCTTTGTCCTCGGACTGATCTTTCTCGTCTTTCCCTTCTCCACAAAGGGGTATGATCAACCTGCGACGGCAACGCTTCTCAGACCATTCGGCATTTCGCTGTTCGATTGGGGGCTAACGATCGGTGCCATCGTTGCGGTCCTCCATGTACCCTTCATTCCGCTTGACGACCTTGCCTTTCGGGTCGGCAATCCGACAACCACCGACGTCGTGCTTGGCGGCATACTGATCATTGTTCTTCTGGAGGCCACACGACGCTCCGTCGGCTGGCCGTTGCCGATCATTGCCATCCTGTTCATGGCCTATTCGCTCTATGGACCATCGATGCCTGGGATTCTTGTCCATCCAGGCGCCTCGGTTTCACAGCTGATCAACCACCTTTACCTGACCAGCCAGGGAATATACGGCATCGCGCTCGGGGTTGTCGCAACCTATGTCTTCCATTTCGTCCTTTTCGGGGTCTTTGCGACACGCATCGGGCTTGGGCAGCTCTTCCTCGATTGCGCGGCCTGGGTGGCGGGACGCTTTGCCGGGGGGCCGGCCAAGGTCTCCATCTTCGGCTCGGCCCTTTTCGGCATGATCTCGGGTTCTTCGGTTGCCAACACCGTCACCGTCGGTTCGCTGACGATCCCGGCCATGATCAGAATGGGTTACAAGCGTCCGTTTGCAGCGGCCGTCGAGGCAGCATCGTCGACTGGTGGCCAGATCACGCCGCCGATCATGGGGGCTGCAGCCTTCCTGATGATCGAATTCCTCAATCTGCCCTACACGACCATTATCCTGGCCGCGATCGTACCTGCCTTCATGCATTTTTTCGGCGTCCTCGTGCAGGTACATTTCGAGGCAAAACGCTCCGGCATGCGCGGCATGACACGGGAGGAATTGCCTGATCTGAAGGAAGCCTTCAAGCGCGACTGGCCGACAGTCATTCCCCTTATCGCGCTGATCTATGTCCTTTTGTCCGGTTATACGCCATACCTTGCCGCGTTCTGGGGCATTACGCTGTGTGTCGTTGTCGGCCTCGTCAATCCGCGCAGGCGCATGTCCGTGACGGAAATCCTTGAGAGCCTGCGTGACGGTGCCAAATACGCATTGGCCGTTGGGGCGGCGGCAGCGACGGTCGGCATTGTCGTTGGTGTGGTGACACTCACCGGCGTCGGCTTCAAGATTTCCTATATTGTCACGACGACGGCCGCCCAGATTGCAGATTTCATCGGCATCTTGGTTCCGGCAGCATGGTTTGGGCCCCAGACACTCACGCTTCTGTTCACGCTGATCATGACCGGGGTCGTATGCATCCTGATGGGTTGCGGCATTCCGACGACAGCCAACTACATCATCATGGCAACGATCGCGGCTCCGACGCTCGGCATGCTGGGCGTAGAACCAATTGTCGCACATTTCTTCGTCTTCTATTACGGTGTCTTGGCCGACATCACGCCACCCGTCGCGCTTGCGGCCTATGCAGCCGCCGGCATGGCGGGCGCGGACCCGTTCAGGACGGGCAATACCGCTTTCCGGCTCGGGCTTGGAAAGGTCCTCGTGCCATTCGTGTTCGTCTTCTCGCCCTCCTTGCTTCTGGTGACGGCCGACTTCACATGGACGAATTTCCTGATTGCCTTCATCGGCTGCGTACTGGGCATAACCTGCCTCGGCGCGGCCTTGTCAGGCTTCATGCTTGTTCACATGAAGCGATGGGAGGGGCTGCTGCTGATTGCCGCGGCAATCCTACTGGTCGTTCCCGAAATGACGTCATCACTAATCGGGTTTTGCCTCATGGTACCGGTCGTGCTTCGGCAAGTTGCCGCAAGTCGCCGGACTATCGTGGCCTAGCGACGAATGTATCCGGTGTTGGTGTCAGAAGCTGCCCATCCACAACGGTCAATTGTTATTGTTGCGTTTTCCCTTTCTTATCCACAGTCGAAAATTGGGGCTGTGGATGCTGGCTGTTTCTGCGATCAGGCCCGGTCATCGTCTTCAAACTGCTGTAAGATGACTGCGATTCTCAAGACACCGATTGGACGACATGCAGGACGCAGCACGCAAGCTTTCGCCGCTCAGCAACAAGGATGCCGAGCCCCATTACCGCGAAGCCCCGAACAACATCGAGGCCGAACAGGCATTGCTCGGTGCCATTCTTGTCAACAATGATGCCTATTACCGCGTCTCGGATTTCCTGAAACCGGCCCACCTCCACGAACCCCTGCACCGCAAGATCTACGAGGTGGCGGCCGATATCATCCGCATGGGCAAGACGGCCAACCCCGTTACCATGAAGACGTTCCTGCCCGCCGATGATCGGGTCGGCGACCTGACGATTGCCCAGTACCTTGCCCGTCTCGCGGCCGAAGCCGTCTCGATCATCAACGCGGAAGACTATGGCCGGGCGATTTACGATCTCGCGCTCAGACGCGCCCTGATCACCATTGGCGAAGACATGGTCAATATCGCCTATGACGCGCCGCTTGACATGCCGCCGCAAAACCAGATCGAAGACACCGAGCGCCGGCTCTTCGAACTGGCAGAGACGGGCCGTTATGACGGCGGCTTCCAATCATTCAACGATGCCGTGGCGCTTGCGGTCGACATGGCTGGAGCTGCCTTCGAACGCGACGGCAATCTCTCCGGCATATCGACAGGCATTGTCTCGCTCGACAACAAGATGGGGGGTCTGCAGCGTTCCGACCTTATCATCCTTGCCGGCCGTCCTGGCATGGGCAAGACCTCACTTGCGACCAACATCGCATGGAACATCGCGGCAGCCTACATGGAAGACTACAAGCCTGACGGAACGCCATTTGCCAAGAACGGCGGCGTCGTTGGTTTCTACTCGCTCGAAATGTCGTCGGAACAGCTGGCAACCCGTATCATGTCGGAACAGACGGAAGTCTCGTCATCGAAGATCCGCCGTGGGGACATCACCGAGCATGACTTCGAAAAGCTCGTCGGCTTTTCGCAGACCATGCAGAAGGTACCGCTCTTTATCGACCAGACGGGCGGCATCTCGATCGCTCAGTTGGCGGCGCGTGCGCGACGTCTGAAGCGGCAACGCGGGCTTGACGTTCTCGTCGTCGACTATGTTCAGCTGATGTCGGGCTCGAAGAAGTCGAGCGATAACCGCGTCCAGGAAATCACCGAGATCACGACGGGCCTTAAGGCACTCGCCAAGGAACTCAATACACCGATCCTTGCTCTGTCACAGCTGTCGCGTCAGGTGGAAAGCCGCGATGACAAGCGCCCACAGCTTTCAGACCTTCGTGAATCCGGCTCGATCGAGCAGGACGCCGACGTGGTGCTTTTCGTGTTCCGCGAAGAATACTATGTGAAGAACATGGAACCGCGTGACCCGAACGACCCGAAATATCCCGAGTGGGAATCGATCATGGAGAAGGTGAAGGGCACCGCCGATGTGATCATCGCCAAGCAGCGTCACGGACCGACCGGCACCGTCAAGCTCGCCTTCCAGGCCGAATTCACGCGTTTCGCCGATCTCGCCGATCCAAGCTTCACGCATTACGAGGAACATTGATCCTTCAAAAGGCAGCCGAGCTAAAGCCCTGTCGCCCGCAAAACTGCGACACAGGTCACACCGATCAGGACGCTTGGCAGGAGCGACAGGCGCAGAGCTGCCAGTACGGTCGCAATGCAGGCGATCGTCTCGGCAATCCCGGTTGACAACGCTGTTGGCACGATAACGGCCGTCAAGACTGCGGGCGGAATGGCTTCCAGCATTCGCTTCATGCGGCCCTTCGGTTTCACGAAGCGGACGAGAACCAGACCTCCGAAACGGGTCGCAAGCGTTGCGACCGTCATTGCGACAATGGCGGCAAGGGTTGATGTCGCGATCATGACACTTCATCCTCGTCGTCGTCAGGACCGATGGCTGCGCAGACAAGACCTGCGCCGGCGCCCGCCATGACATACCACACGCCACCGGCCATCTGGTGAACCAGAAGCGCTGACAGGGCACTCGCGGCAACGATGATACCTGTCCGTGGCCCCTTCCAGAACCTGGCAACCAGTACGATGAAGACAGCCGGAAAGGCAAAATCGAGCCCTATGACGGTCAGGTCGCCCAGGATATTACCCAGGAGCGCTCCCAGAAGGGTCGAGACCACCCAAGCGAGATAGAACGGAACAACGATGCCGGCATACCAGGCGGGCGCAAGACCCGCTTGCGTGCGGGCCTGCATTTCCGACATGGCCCATAATTCGTCGGCGAGGAAGGGCATGGCAACAAATTTCGCGACCTTGTCGAAGCGCTGCATCTTGCCGGCAATTGAAGCCCCCATCAGCACGTGCCGCAAGTTGACCAGAAGTGCAGCAAAGCCCATAGCCGACCAGCTTGCGGGATGGGACCAGATATCCATTGCGACGAATTGCGAACCGCCGGCAAACACCATGGCACTCATCAAGACCGCTTCAGCGACCGAAAGGTCCTTTGACACGGCAACGGCACCAAAGACTGCGCCGACCGGCATGACGGCAACCAGAAGAGGAAGGATGGCGCGCGCACCGGCGGAAAAATCCGCCCACCTCGCACGAGTGGACATTATGAATACTCCAAACCGACTGAGACACGGGTCTCCTAGATCCCAGACCCAAGTGTGTCTTGAACGAAAGTGATCACGTGGCGCGATACTGTCCGGGTGTAATACCGGTTCTGGCCTTGAAGTGACGGGTGAAATGCGCCTGATCTGCAAAGCCGCATTCAAGGGCGACGTTCGCCGGCGTCTGCCCCGCACGCAGCAAGGAGCGCGCGCGCCGAATGCGAAGATCCGTCAGGAAAGCATGCGGCGTGATATGAAATTCCTTGCGGAACGTACGAATGAGATGTGCACGGCTAAGTCCTGCGACGCGCGCCAGTTCCTCCAGCCCGATGTCCATGCCGACATTATCGCACAGATAATCACGTGCGCGTTGCGCAGCACTTGCCGCGCGTGTCGCAACCGGAGCAATTGTTGAGTGACCGTGGCGGCGCAAGAGTGCAACCAGGACCGAAAACATACCCTCGTCCGCCTCCAGCAATCCGACATTATTCTCCAGTCGACGGTGCGCGATCTGGAATGCGAACGCCATGTCGAAATCGAGCGGCAAGTGATCGACAAAGGCGGGAATACCGTGAACGGCACGGCCGGTCACATCTTCGAGAACATCGCGCATAAGGGCGGCATCCGGATAGATCATCCGGTAGCGGTAACCGCTTCCACCTGGCGCACCATCGTGAACCTCGCCGGGATTGATGAGGTAGAGCCGTCCCGGCCCCGTCTGCTCGCGAGCGCCCCTGATGGTTGATATCTGCGTCCCGCTTTCGATCGCACCGATACTGTAGGTGTCGTGAGCGTGGGGCGCATATTGGTGCGTCAGGAAGGTCGCGCTGAGACATTCCATGCCGTCGAACCGCCTGTCACGCCAGAAACGCGTGGTCTCGGCATCGGCGAGCGGCGTGACGTTCAGTGCATATTCCTGCGAAACATTGTGCATGGCCTTAATTTTACCCGACGGGGTTTTAGCGTCTTGAACAAAAATGATAGGTTGGCTCTAAAGTACACGCAACCGCCACCATCCCGATATCACGACTTCCAGGAACTCCATGACCGATCAAGACATCATTTCCGTCGAAGATTTCGACATTGCCCCCGTACGCCTGACTGTCGACCTTGCAGCACTGACCGGCAACTGGCGCGACATGGCGCGGCGCTCGGGCAATGCCCGTACTGCTGCCGTCGTCAAGGCAGATGCATATGGCCTCGGCCTGGAAGATTGTGGGACAGCCCTTTACGAGGCGGGAGCACGCGACTTCTTCGTGGCTGCCGTTCAGGAAGGCGCAACATTGCGCACTTTTGCGCCCGATGCCCGCATCTTCGTTCTGTCCGGCATCTGGCCCGGACAGGAACAAATGTTCTTTGACAACGATCTCGTGCCGGTCCTGGCGTCACAGGAACAGCTTGCCTTGTGGATGGCCATTATCTCCGAACGTGGTGACCACCCATGTGCGTTGCAGGTGGACACGGGTTTCAACCGCCTTGGCCTGCCGCTCAACGATGCATTGGCACTGGCGGCGGATGTCTCTCGACCTGCGAGCTTCTCACCGGTTCTTGTCTTGTCGCATCTCCATAGCGGCGACACACCGTCATCGCCGGCGAACAAGGCTCAACTTTTGTCGTTTCAAAAGGTTAGCGAGGCTTTTGAAGGAATAGATTCAAGTCTTTCCGCCTCGGCCGGCATCTTCCTCGGTCCGGACTATCATTTCGATCTTACGCGTCCGGGGATCGCGCTTTACGGTGGTGAAGCGGTGAACGGAATGAAACCTCTCAGGCCTGTTGCAAAGGCAGAGGCCAGGATCATCCAGATCCGCAATGCCGCGACAGGCGAGACGGTAAGCTATGGTGCAACCTATCAGCTGGCCAGACCCAGTCGGCTTGCGATTGCATCGGTCGGCTATGCCGACGGCTATCTCCGTTCGCTGTCGGGATCAGGCATCCCCTTGCGTGCCGGTGGCACGCGGGGTGCTTTTGGTTTCATTGCCGGTCATCGTGTCCCGGTCATTGGTCGTGTCACCATGGATCTGACGATCTTCGACGTTACCAACGTGCCGGAAAGCGAAATCCGCACGGGCGACTATATCGAGCTGTTTGGTCCCAATATCCCTGTCGATGACCTGGCGCGCGCTGCCGGGACAATCGGCTATGAAGTTCTGACAAGCCTTGGGTTGCGCTATGAGCGCCTTTATCTCGACGCCGACTAGGAAGCCGGTCTGGACAATCAGGTCGGCGCGAGACGCAATTTCAACGTCACGGACAACGGCTACACCTGCGGTGGCGCTTCGATCGTGACAATGGGAATTGCAAGACAGGTCGTTAACTGGTTTAAGGGCGATTGTTCCTAGTTTGTTCCAATTCTGACCTCTCCTTTGGCGACGGCGACATGGCGAAAGCAAAAACTCAATTCACATGCCAGAACTGCGGCACTGTCCACACCCGATGGGCCGGCAAATGTGATGGTTGCGGCGCGTGGAACACGATTGTCGAAGAAGACCCGATGGGCGGCATTGGTGGCGGACCAACAAGGGCTCCCAAGAAAGGGAGACCCGTTACCCTCACGACCTTGTCCGGGGAAATCGAGGAAGCTCCGCGCGTGCCTTCGGGAATTTCCGAACTTGATCGGGCAACCGGAGGCGGTTTCGTACGTGGCTCGGCCGTTCTGGTCGGGGGGGATCCGGGGATCGGAAAATCAACCCTTCTGATGCAGGCTGCCGCAGCCCTGTCGAGGCGTGGCCACCGCATAATCTATGTTTCAGGGGAAGAGGCGGTCGCACAGGTCCGGCTGCGGGCACAGCGGCTGGATGCGGCGACGACGGATGTCCTCCTGGCGGCCGAAACCAATGTCGAAGACATTCTTGCCACGCTTGGCGACGGCAAGCGGCCTGACCTTGTCATTATCGATTCCATCCAGACGCTTTGGAGCGACACGGCCGATTCGGCACCCGGAACCGTCACCCAGGTGAGAACCGGTGTGCAGGCAATGATCCGTTTTGCCAAGCAGACCGGTGCTGCGATGGTTCTGGTCGGACATGTCACCAAGGAGGGGCAGATTGCCGGTCCCCGCGTTGTCGAGCACATGGTCGATGCGGTCCTCTATTTCGAAGGTGATCGCGGTCACCATTACCGGATCTTGAGGACAGTCAAGAATCGTTTCGGACCGACTGACGAAATCGGCGTGTTTGAAATGTCCGACAAGGGCCTGCGAGAGGTCTCCAACCCGTCGGAACTTTTCCTCGGGGAGCGCAATGCAAAATCGCCAGGTGCTGCCGTCTTCGCCGGTATGGAAGGCACGCGCCCGGTGCTCGTCGAGGTGCAGGCTCTCGTTGCGGCGACATCGCTCGGGACCCCGAGACGAGCCGTGGTGGGGTGGGAGCCGTCACGTCTGGCCATGATCCTGGCCGTGCTCGAAGCGCATTGCGGTGTGCGACTCGGACAGCATGATGTCTATCTCAATGTGGCAGGCGGTTACCGTATCTCAGAGCCGGCAGCCGATCTTGCCGTCGCTTCTGCACTGGTTTCTTCATTGGCGGGATCTGCCCTTCCCTCCGACTGCGTCTATTTCGGGGAGATCAGCCTGTCGGGTGCGGTGAGGCCGGTTTCGCAGACGGCGCAACGGCTGAAAGAGGCGGAAAAACTGGGTTTTGGCAGCGCATTGCTTCCGGCAAGCTCAGCTGAATTGCCAAAGTCGTCCAACTGTCGCTGGACCGAAATAGAAGATCTTGCAGACCTCGTCAGCCGGATTGCTGGATCCGCAACGAAATTTGCCAAACCGCAGGAAGATGATTGATCTTCCGTTAGCGGCATCACTGATGTAAGAGACTGCCGAAACGCGGGGGGCCGTGAGAGAACGGCCAAGTCTTGGAGTAGATCTTTCATGCCCATCACGATCTTTGACGGTATCGTCATCGGCGTAACGCTGTTTTCTGCCGTGCTTGCCATGGTTCGCGGCTTTTCCCGCGAGGTACTGTCAATCGCAAGCTGGGTGGGATCTGTTGCCGCGGCTTACTATCTCTACCCTCTGCTCGTGCCTTATGCACAAAATTACACGACCGACGACCGCATCGCGATTGCGGCGTCTGCCGGCATCATCTTCATTGTCGCACTGATCATCATTTCATTCATCACCTCACGCATCGCCGACTTCATTATCGACAGCCGTATCGGCGCGCTCGACAGAACCCTTGGCTTCCTTTTCGGCGCCGCACGCGGCATTTTGCTTCTCGTTGTCGCCGTTGCGTTCTGGAACTGGCTGGTCGATGCACGATCGCAGCCGGACTGGATCAGCCATTCGAAGTCCAAGCCATTCCTCGATACACTTGTCGGACGCCTGGAAGCTGTCCTGCCGGACGATATCGAACCGCAGATCCGCGCCCGCATCTCGGGCCAGGAAGAGGTGCCGGCCGATGATGCAACCACCGGAGATCTGCCACCGGCGGAAGACGTGCCTGCGACAAATAATTGACGTTTTGTTGCGCTTGATGCGCCGCAAACCGATACCATCTATGGTACTATTCGAAATGCGCGTTAAACGGCCGGCATGGGCATCATCATTCCCGGCGGTTTCTTCCATTTTTCCGAAAGGCAAGGGCCTCTGATGAACGAGCCTGTTTCGCAAATGACCATTGATGACCTTGATGGCGACACGCTCCACGAAGAGTGTGGTGTCTTCGGCATCCTCGGACATCCCGATGCGGCAACATTGACGGCCCTCGGACTGCACGCCCTGCAGCACCGTGGCCAGGAAGCGGCAGGTATCGTTTCCTTCGACGGCACACGCTTCCATTCCGAACGCCAGATGGGCCTTGTCGGCGACCACTATACCAATCCGGCGACACTCGCGAGATTGCCGGGCGAGATCGCCATCGGCCATGTCCGCTATTCGACGACCGGCGAAGTGGCACTGCGCAACATTCAGCCGCTTTTTGCCGAACTGGAGGTCGGTGGGATTGCCATCGCCCACAACGGCAATTTCACGAACGGGCTTACTCTTCGGCGCCAGTTGATCGCGGGTGGTGCGATCTGTCAGTCGACATCCGATACCGAAGTGGTCCTGCATCTGATTGCGCGTTCGCGCTATTCATCAACTGCGGATCGCTTCATTGACGCCATCCGGCAGATGGAGGGCGGCTATTCGATGCTTGCCCTTACCCGCACCAAGTTGATTGCCGCGCGTGATCCCACGGGCATCCGGCCACTGGTCATGGGCGAACTCGACGGCAAGCCGATCTTTTGCTCGGAGACCTGCGCTCTCGACATCATCGGCGCGAAATACATCCGCGACGTGGAAAACGGCGAGGTGATCATCTGCGAGACACAACCGGACGGCTCGATCCAGATCGATGCACGCAAGGCCGGCAACCAGCAGCCGGAGCGACTGTGCCTGTTTGAATATGTCTATTTTGCGCGTCCCGATTCGGTGGTCGGCGGCCGCAGCGTCTATGTCGCGCGCAAGAACATGGGGATCAATCTCGCCAGGGAAGCGCCTGTCGAAGCAGATGTCGTCGTTCCCGTTCCTGATGGCGGCACGCCGGCAGCGCTCGGATACGCACAGGAAATCGGCATTCCCTTCGAATACGGTATCATCCGCAACCACTATGTCGGCCGCACCTTCATCGAGCCGACACAGCAGATCCGGGCTTTTGGCGTCAAGCTCAAGCATTCGGCAAACCGGGCAATGATCGAGGGCAAGCGTGTGGTGCTTGTCGATGATTCGATCGTGCGCGGCACCACATCCTTGAAGATCGTGCAGATGATCCGCGATGCCGGGGCCAGGGAAGTCCACATTCGCGTTGCAAGCCCGATGATCTATTATCCCGACTTTTACGGCATCGATACGCCGGACGCAGAAAAACTGCTCGCCAATCAATATGACAGCCTGAAAGCCATGTGCGCGTATATCCGGGCGGATTCTCTGGAATTCTTGTCAATCGACGGCCTCTATCTTGCCGTCGGAGGCGAGCCTCGCAACGCCGCCCGGCCACAGTTTACGGATCACTATTTCACTGGCGACTATCCGACCCGCCTTCTCGACAAGCACGCAGAAGCCGTGGGCAACAAGATCTCGATGCTGGCCAGTAACGGCTGATCTCGCCAACTCGCCTGTTTCCATTATGCTTCAAAGGCTCTAGAAGGCTGCGGCGACGCGGCCTTTATTCGTGCCGCATCAAAATATGGACGGGACGGCAGATGAGCACTAATCTCAAGGACAGGGTCGCGCTGGTCACCGGCGCATCACGGGGCATCGGTTACTTTACCGCACTTGAACTGGCGAAAGCAGGGGCGCATGTGATTGCCTGTGCGCGTACAGTCGGCGGCCTTGAGGAACTTGACGACGCCATCAAGGACATTGGTGGAACGGCAACCCTTGTGCCTTTCGATCTTACCGACATGCAGGCCATAGACAGGCTCGGCGGCTCGATCTTCGAACGCTGGGGCAAGCTTGACGTCCTCATAGCCAATGCCGGCATTCTTGGCGTGATTTCGCCAATCGGACACGTCGAGGCAAAGGTGTTTGAAAGGGTCATGGCGATCAATGTCACTGCGACATGGCGGATGATCCGCTCCGTCGAGCCGCTCCTCTTGAAGTCCGACGCTGGACGGGCAGTGATCCTGTCATCGGGCGCTGCACACAAATGTCGACCATTCTGGGGTCCTTATTCTGCCTCCAAGGCCGCAGTTGAGGCGCTCGCCCGCACCTGGGCCGGCGAACAGCAGCGCACCGCACTTCGTGTCAATTGCGTCGATCCTGGTGCCACCCGCACGGCCATGCGTGCGCAGGCCATGCCAGGCGAGGATCCAACCACACTGCCACATCCCTCCACGATTGCGCAGGCCATGCTGCCGCTTGTATCTGCAGATCTGAAGGACACCGGACGGCTTTTTGTCGTCAGGGAAGACCGCTTCGTCGATTACCGCCTGCCGGAATGATCCATTCAGGTGGCGTAGTTCATTCGCAATAGTTTGTTGTGGCCGCCTTGACCATGGTCGCGGCTGGCCTCATAACAGGCGCATGAGAATGGCGATTTCCATATGCGGGATCATTATTTGCTAGCGTACCCGCTGGCCCGGCCGTTTTCGTCTCTTGAAAAGCCTGAAGACAAACGACCCGGCCCCGGCCGGTGGCTTGCTATCAGGAGATGTCGATGAGCGTTACGCTCAAGCTTTATAATACACTGTCGCGTGAAAAGGCCGAATTCCGGCCGATAGACCCTCAGAAAGTGCGCATGTATGTCTGTGGACCGACCGTCTACGACTACGCCCACATTGGAAACGCCCGGCCGGTAATCGTCTTTGACGTCATGTTCCGGCTATTGCGTCACGTCTATGGCGAAGACCATGTCATCTATGCCCGCAACATCACCGACGTTGACGACAAGATCAATGCCCGTGCGCTGCGTGACCATCCGGGATTGTCTCTCAACGAAGCAATCCGACTGGTGACCGAACGAACCGAGATGCAGTTTCATCTCGATGTCGCGGCGCTCGGATGCCTTGAACCGACGTTTGAGCCGCGCGCCACCGACAACATTGCCCAGATGATCGAAATCATCGAGCAGCTGATTGCCCGCGGCCACGCCTATGAGGCCGCCGGCGAGGTCCTCTTCAACACAGTCTCCATGCCGGATTATGGCCAGCTGTCGAAGCGGCCGCTCGACGAGCAGCAGGCCGGTGCACGTATCGCCGTTGACGCCCACAAGAAAAATCCCGGAGACTTCGTGCTCTGGAAACTTTCGAGCGAGAGCGAACCTGGCTGGGAAAGCCCCTGGGGCCGCGGTCGACCAGGCTGGCATATCGAGTGTTCGGCCATGAGTAACCGCTATCTTGGCGAGGTCTTCGATATTCACGGTGGCGGACTTGACCTGATCTTTCCCCACCATGAAAACGAGATCGCCCAGTCGCGCTGCGCCCATGGCACCGAGGTCATGGCCAATGTCTGGATGCATAATGGCTTTGTCCAGGTCGAGGGCCGCAAGATGGCGAAGTCGGCCGGCAATTTCATCACCATCCACGACCTTTTGCATACGCAAGGCTTTGGAGGCCGCCAGTGGCCCGGAGACGTTCTGCGGCTGGCCATGCTGATGACCCACTACCGGGAGCCGATCGACTTTTCGCTCAAGCGCCTGGAGGAGGCAGAACGGCTCTTGTCCAAATGGCCGGCTCTTGACGTCGATAGTGGTGTCCCCGCCAAGGCCGTCGTCGACGCTCTTGCCGATGATCTCAACACGGTTGCGGCCGTGCAGGAGCTCCATGCACTGGCACAGGCGGCAAGGGCAGACCCGACAAAGCTCGCCACCTTCGCGGCAAGCGCTGCTCTCCTCGGTGTTGCACCGAGGAAAATGGAGGTTGACGAGGCCGTGGCATCGGCAGTTGATAGCCTGGTCGAAATGCGTCTTGAAATGCTGAAGGCGAAGAATTTCACGGAAGCCGACAAGATCCGGGATGATCTTCTGGCCAAAGGGATCCAGCTCAAGGACGGGAAGGATCCGACAAGCGGAGAGCGCATCACGACCTGGGAGGTGAAGCGATGAGCGACATCCACACCGGCGGCTGCCAGTGCGGCGCAATCCGTTTTCGGGTGACAGGGACATTGTCCGACAGTTCGATCTGTCATTGCCGCATGTGCCAGAAGGCGTTCGGCGCCTATTATGCGCCCCTTGTTTCGGTTCGTGGCGCCGAGCTTTCATGGACACGCGGAACAATCAGGCGCTTCCGTTCTTCCAACCATGCGGCACGCGGCTTTTGCCGCGATTGCGGAACGCCCATGACATACGAAGCGGCCGATGGCATCGCAATTGCCGCCGGTACGTTCGACAATCCCGACAAACTGGTGCCGACAGTTCAGTACGGCATCGAAGGTAAAGTGCCATTCGTGGATCGACTGCACGCATTGCCGCAAAAGCATACGATGGACGATATCCAGGCCGCCCCCTTCCTTGCCGATATCGTTTCCTATCAGCATCCCGATCACGATACGCATATCTGGCCTTCGGAGGAGCGATGATGGATGAGACAATTCGGGCAGGAGGATGCCAGTGTGGCGCTGTACGCTTTCGGATCCGTGGCAAGCTCGGGCGCGCCTCGATCTGCCATTGCCGCATGTGTCAAAAAGCGTTTGGCGGGTTCTTTGGCCCGCTGGTTTCCGTGCCAGTGGACGGGCTTGAATGGACGCGTGGCGAGCCAAAGTATTTTCAATCGTCCATCAACATCGACCGTGGCTTTTGCGAAAACTGCGGGACGCCCCTGTCCTACCGTTATCCGGGTAATATCGAGCTTTCCATCGGATCGTTTGACATACGCGACGACCTGGCGCCCGCCGTTCAGGTCAACCATGCATCGCGTATTGCATGGATCGAGACGATCTTCGACCAGCCTATCCTCCAGGATGAGCGAGGTATCGACAAGCAGGAGCAGATAATCTCTTTTCAGCATCCGGATCACGACACCGCAAGCTGGCCTCGCAAAGGGTTGCATTTATGAACCACACAGACATCGCCGCAAGACCCGGCATGCATCAAGATCAGATTGATTTTTCGTCCAGGCATCCGTGGCACTTCCTGTTGTGGGGATTGGCCGGCGCTCTTGTGCTCTTTGTGATTGATCTTGCCGTCCATGGGTTCGGGCTCGTACTCCTGAATGAGGCAGGAGCAATCGAAATGGCTTCGGCGCTGCTCTACGCCTATGCTGCAATCGTCTGGCTCTGGACGCGCCCGGGCGACAGCTGGAAACAGTCGTGGCAGGTTCCGACCGTCATGCTGATGATGATGGGACGAGAGTTCGACCTCGACAAGAAGCTGACAAGTGTCGGCATCTTGAAAAGCAATCTCTACCTTACCAATACCGCGCCGGTCATGGAGCGCATCCTTGGCGTTTTGGTGATCGCTTTCGCCGTGACGGCCATCATCCGGCTCCTCGCACTGAATGGACCCGCTTTTCTAGACGGTCTGCGTCAACGCGCATTGTGGGCCTTCAGCCTTGTTGTCGGGGCAGGCTTTGCCGTCGTTTCAAAGTCGGTAGACGGAATTGCCCGCAAGCTCGCCCCTTTGGGAATAACCCTTAACGAGCAGACCGATACCTTCATGTTCGTGGCTGAAGAACTTCTCGAATTTGGCATCCCGGTCATGCTCCTGATCGCAGTCATCGGGTCCGTGCGGCTCCAGTACGACAAGACTTTGACGAAGTGAGCCCTTCCATGCAATCCACCGGCGATCCGAAACGTGGCTACTACCCTGAGATCAACCCTCATGAAACGGGTCATCTGGATGTCGGCGACGGACACATGATCTACTGGGAGCGCGTTGGCACGAAGGGTGCCAAGCCCGTGGTCTTCCTGCATGGCGGGCCCGGTGCCGGCTCAAACCATGACCACCGGCGGCTGTTTGATCCTGCACGCTACGACATCTTGCTGTTTGATCAACGTGGCTGTGGTCGCTCGACACCACACGCCAACCTTGAGGCGAATACGACCTGGCATCTTGTTTCCGACATAGAGCGATTGCGCGAAATGATCGGGGTCGACAAATGGCAGGTCTTTGGTGGTTCATGGGGTTCGACCCTGGCACTTGCCTATGCCGAGACCCATCCGGAACGCGTAAGCGAGCTTCTGGTTCGTGGCATCTACACGCTGACCAGGGCAGAACTGAACTGGTATTATCAGTTCGGGGTGTCCGAGATGTTTCCCGACAGGTGGGAGGCCTTCCTCGCCCCCATTCCTGAAGACGAACGCCACGACATGATGGCGGCCTATCATCGCCGTCTCACAGGCCCGGACAAGGCCGAACAGATCCGCTGCGCCAAGGCATGGAGTGTGTGGGAAGCATCGACGATCACCCTTCTTCCCGATGCCTCGCTCACCGATGGCTACGAGAAGGACCACTATGCTCTGGCGTTTGCGCGTATCGAAAACCACTTCTTCACGAATGCCGGGTGGCTTGAGGAGGGACAGCTCTTGCGAAATGCCACCAGGCTGAAGGGAATTCCAGGCGTCATCGTACACGGCCGATACGACATGCCCTGCCCGCTGAAATACGCCTGGCAGCTGTCGAAGGTATGGACGGATGCGGACTTTTACATCATCGAAGGGTCCGGCCATGCGGTCAGCGAAGCTGGAATTTTGGACAGGCTTGTGCGCGCAACCGACCGCTTCGCAGGCAAGTCGCAATGAAAACCGCCGGCCCGACAAGGCATTCAGGAACCAGTCCAGGAACCAGTCAATGACACGAGAACGCATCTATCTCTTCGACACGACACTGCGCGATGGACAACAGACGCCCGGCGTCGATTTCTCGGTCGAGGACAAGATCGCGATTTCCAAGATGCTCGATGGTTTCGGTTTCGACTATGTCGAGGGCGGTTATCCGGGTGCCAATCCGACAGATACCGCGTTCTTTTCAAAAAAGCGGACAGACAAGGCCAGCTTTGTTGCGTTCGGCATGACCAAGAGGGCCGGTGTTTCCGCCTCCAATGATCCTGGTCTCAGCGTCCTTTTGCAGGCAAACAGCGATGCAATCTGTTTTGTGGCAAAAAGCTGGGACTATCACGTCAAGGTCGCACTCGGCTGCAGCAACGAGGACAATCTCCAGTCGATCTGCGAGAGCGTGGAGGCTGCCTGTGCCGCCGGCAAGGAGACAATGGTCGACTGCGAGCATTTCTTTGACGGGTTCAAGGCCAATCCGGACTATGCGCTTGCGTGCGCGCGTGCAGCCTATGATGCCGGCAGCCGATGGGTTGTGCTTTGTGACACGAATGGCGGTACCCAGCCGACGGAGATCCGCGAGATCGTGAAAACCGTCATTTCTGCCGGCATTCCCGGTTCGTCACTCGGCATTCATGTCCATGACGACACGGGACAGGCGGTTGCCAATTCACTGGCGGCTGTCGAGGCAGGCTGTCGCCAGATCCAGGGCACGCTGAACGGCATCGGTGAACGCTGCGGCAATGCCAACCTCATCACGCTCATTGCAACCTTATCGCTGAAAGAAAGCTATGCGCAGCGCTTTGAGACCGGCATAGACCCAGACATGCTGACCGGACTGACCGATCTCAGCCATGCCTTCGACGAAATGCTCAACCGCCCTCCCCACCACCAGGCGCCTTATGTGGGCGCCTCCGCCTTTGCGACAAAGGCCGGCATCCATGCCTCCGCGCTTCTCAAGGATCCGAAGACCTACGAACACATCCCGCCTGAAAGCGTGGGAAACTTCCGCAAGGTGATGGTGTCGGATCAGGGTGGAAAGTCGAACTTCATCAACGCGCTGAAGCGCCGGGGGATCGACGTTGCAAAGAACGATCCAAAGCTTGATCTTTTGATTTCGATCGTCAAGGAACGCGAGGCGACCGGCTATGCCTATGAGGGCGCGGATGCCAGTTTCGAACTTCTTGCCCACCGGACACTCGGAACCATTCCGGAATTCTTCACCGTGGACAGTTTCCGGGTCATGGTCGAGCGGCGGTTTGACGCAAATGGCCAGATCAAGACGGTTTCGGAGGCTGTGGTGAAGCTTGACGTCGACGGACACCGTGTCATGTCCGTGGCGGAAGGCGATGGCCCCGTCAACGCACTTGACCTTGCGCTCAGAAAGGATCTCGGAAAGTATCAGGTGGAGATCTCCGACCTCGAGCTTGCGGACTTCAAGGTGCGTATCCTGAACGGCGGAACCGCAGCGGTCACCCGCGTGCTGATCGAATCAAGCGACGGCGATGGCAGCCGCTGGTGGACCGTCGGCGTTTCGGAAAACATCATCGATGCCTCGTTCCAGGCCCTGATCGATTCCATCGTCTACAAGCTGATGAAGAACCGCAGGCTGGCAGGGCGGATCGCCGCGGAGTAACGACCGCACCATCTTTGGTTCGACACGTCATAAGCAAAATGAATTTCCGCATTTGCGGCTTTTGTTGTAGCGACAATCCATAAAACGAGCGGAAACATCCCAAATTGGCAACGACCGATGTGCCTGAAGTGGCGAAGAACGAAGATTCCCTGCGTGGTTTTGCATTTGCACTGACCGCTTACATGCTGTGGGGATTTTTGCCGATCTACATGAAGGCGGTGGCGCATATCTCACCGCTTGAAGTGGTTGCGCACCGGATCCTCTGGTCTGTTCCCCTTGCCGGCGTGGTCCTGGTGATCTTGCGACGAACAGCGGACCTGAAGGCCGCGCTGCGCTCGCGCGACACGCTGATGATGACCGCACTCACCGCGACCATCATCACCATCAACTGGGGAACCTATATCTGGGCAATTGCCGTGGATCGGGCCCTCGACACGGCTCTCGGCTATTTCATCAACCCGCTTTTCAGCATCTTTCTGGCCGCCGTCCTGCTCAGGGAGCGTTTACAGCCCGTTCAATGGCTTGCAATCGCGCTCGTGGTCGTGGCAGTCGCCATCATTACATATGACGCTGGCGGATTGCCGTGGGTTTCACTGGTCATCACGGTGACTTGGGGCTTTTATGCATTTTTCCGCAAGACACTTCCTGTCGGCCCAAACCAGGGATTTTTTCTCGAGGTTCTCGTTCTAAGCCCTTTTGGGCTGGCCTATATCGCCTATGTGGAAAGTACCGGGGGCGGACACTTTTTCAACACCGGCATTTCGGATACGGCGCTCCTCATCGGCTGCGGGTTTGCCACCGCAGTGCCGCTGATGATCTACGCAAATGCCGCCAAGCTGTTGCGGCTTTCGACAATCGGCATCATGCAGTATATCGCACCGACAATGATCTTCCTGATTGCCGTCTTCGTCTTCCACGAGACACTCAGCATGGTGAGGCTTGGTGCGTTCGGCCTGATCTGGGCCGCACTCGGCATCTATTCCTGGGGCATTCTCAAGACAAGCCGCCACCACAGGTGACGGCTCTGCCTGCTACAGTTGCGAAATGGCAACCCCGTCTGCTTGAGCTTCTACACCGTCTGGCACGTGAACGAGAAGGTTTGGCACGATGTCTTCGACGGCATCGATGACAATCGGCTGGACCAGGTGGGTGTGATGAATGAAGCCTTGGCCGCGCATGTGGTCAAGGAGCTTGAGCATCGGGTTCCAGAAGCCGCCAATATTGGCAAAGACCATTGGTTTTTGGTGACGACCAAGCTGTCCCCAGGTCATGATCTCCACGATTTCCTCCAGGGTGCCGATTCCTCCTGGAAGCGTTACGAAGGCGTCGGATCGCTCAAACATTAAGTGTTTGCGCGCATGCATGTCTTTAGTCACGATCAGTTCATTGATCTCGCCAAGCGACTGACGCGTCGCCTCCTTGTCGATCAAGAACTCCGGAATGATGCCTGTCACCTGACCACCATTGTCGAGGACCCCGGCCGCCACCGCCCCCATAATACCTTTCGTTCCGCCACCATAGACCAGCCGCAAACCATTGGCAGCGATCGATTTTCCGAGCGCACGCCCGGCGGCGACGTAGGCAGGGTCGCTGCCAGGATGAGAACCGCAATAGACGCAGATAGACTTTATGGGCACATGATACTCCGCAAGTTGGTGAGAGGACGCGCCGCAGACACGGCGGTGTGTAAAAGTGGCTGCAAATCCCTTCTATCGCAAGCCAAAATGGGCTGAAAAGCTTGTCGAGACAGTGGGAAAGAGGTAATTCGAAGACATAGACGGCAGTATCCGTCCGGAGAAGTATGAATTATGAGAAATCGCGCCGGCTGGCTCGCTCTAGCGGTCCTTATTGTTGCGACACTGCTGATGGTCTTCTTTGTCCTGCCACAGATAACGGACAACGAAGAGGCTGTCACACAGGCCATTAACGATGCGAGCGAGACGGTCAAGGACGCAGTGACCGAAACGACCGGAAAAGCCGCAAGGCCAGAGGCAGCAGGCGATCCAGAACCCGGGGAGCGAGTGCAAGACGTCCAGTCTGCGGCCGCCCAGACTTCAACGCCGCAGACCCCTGCCGCAAAGCCATCGGTTTCCGAACAGCCCAATACAGAAATGGATCAGGCGAAAGGCGCAACGGACACGTCTGATGCAAAGGTCGCGGCAAGCGGAAATGATGTTCCTGCAAAGCCTGCCCCCGTCACGCCGGCATTCGACGTGCTTCGCGTCGAGCCTGACGGATCGACCGTCATCGCCGGCCGTGCCGCGCCCGGTTCACGCATTGAACTCACAGACGGCAACAAGGTCATTGCCACCGTCACGGCAGGCGACAGTGGTGATTTTGCACTGGTCCTCGACCAGCCGTTGACAGTCGGTGACCACCAGCTTGTCCTGAAGGCAACCGATAACGATGGACAGGTGATCTTGTCTGAAGAGACTGCTACCGTCTCGGTTCCGACGCAAACAGACGGAAAACTGCTTGCCATGGTGACAAAGCCCGGCAAGGCAAGCCGATTGATCAAGGTTCCCGATGCGGTCGCGCCTGCCACAACGCCGGACGCTGCCTCGACCGGTCCGACAGGCGGCAGCGTGGCACTGCCCGAACTCCCAGATGGCGCGGCTGACCTGATTGCAACGGCTCCACCGATCCCCGATACCGGCATGACCGGCGCACCGGCCGCCATCCAGACGCCGCAAATCAAGGTGACCGCCGTCGAGATTGAAGGCAGCCGGCTTTTCATTGCCGGCAGTGCGCCGACAGGTGCCTCGCTTCTTGGATTTGCCGACGACCAGCCCGTCGGACGCGCCAAGGCAACCGGCGAAGGTCATTTTGTCATCGAGGGCAATATCGAACTTGCCGTCGGTGACCATGTCATTGCCGTCGAAATGCTTGACGGTTCGGGAAAGACGGCCCTGCGTGTCGACGTCCCGTTCAACCGCCCGGCCGGTGAGCAGGTTGCCGCTGTCGCCGGATTGGAAGGACCGGTTGCCATCTCGCCTATTGATGAGGGTGCCTTCGACAGGCTGAGGAATGAGGCCGCTCGTGCATTTGCCCTCCTCAAGGGCCTTTACGAAAAGAACGATCTGCCAACGGCTGAGGAACTGGCGGCAGCACGTTCGGCAACCGCAATCGCACTGAAATCACTGTCGGAATATCGCTTGCCGGCCGGCACCAATGCGTCGGCGCGCGCAATGGTTGATGCGACAGCTGCACAGGCAGCCGAAGCGCGCAACGCACTCGACAAGCTTCCCAGAGACCCTAAAGCGGCCGGATCACGGCTTGCGGACATCACAGCGACCATCGAGCAGGCCGTTGGACCCGTCATGGCTGAAAGCACCAAGAGCGCCATCACCGACGCTGCGGATCAGGAGGTCGCTGATGAAGGACCAAAGAAGATCGAACAGGCGCCTTTGACGCATTCCGACACCTCGGTCATCATTCGGCGCGGCGATACGCTCTGGCAGATTTCACGGCGGGTCTACGGCAAGGGCGTGCGTTACACGACCATATATCTTGCCAACAAGGATCAGATCGAAAATCCCGACCTGATCGAACCTGGCCAGATTTTCGGCGTTCCCGACAAGGCGTTGCCGAATGCGGAGGAATTCCACCGCAAGCGCCTGCAAAAACAACAAAGGTGACAAGCGGCCTCGCGACGGGAAAAATGGCGAATATGCCATGCCCTGACAATCACCCCGTCACCCCCACGCTGTTGTTTGACGCTTTGCATTGCCCGCAAAGGCCTGGTCTTAATCTCGACCACTGACCGGCCTTTTCACCGCCAATGAACCGGACCGGCATGGCTTTGGCCAAAGGACGCGGCATTGCAACTGACCATTACGACCCTTATGTGCAAGAAGCGCCTGCAGCGCCCCTTGCGGAGAATTGAATGACAAATCGGAAGAAGACGGTCTCAGCGGAGACGAGCAATCCGCTGTGGACCATCGTTAACCTGTGGCCGTATATGTGGCCGCATGGCCGCAAGGACCTGAAGCAGCGGGTCATCGCGGCCACAGCATTCCTGTTTCTCGCCAAGGTGGTGCTTCTCGCTGTCCCCTATTTCTTCAAATGGGCCACCGATGCATTGAACGGTGAACTCGATCTCGCCGGCTTTTTGCCAGATATTCTGCTCGGTGCGGTCATTCTGGTCGTTGCCTATAATCTTACCCGCGTCCTGCAGGTCGGTCTCAACCAGTTGCGCGACGCCCTTTTTGCAAGCGTCGGCCAGCACGCCGTGCGCCAGCTCGCCTACAAGACCTTCGTGCATATGCACAGACTGTCCCTGCGCTTTCATCTGGAGCGGCGGACCGGCGGGCTGTCACGCATCATCGAGCGCGGTACCAAGGGTATCGAGACGATCGTCCGCTTTACCATCCTCAACACCGTACCAACCCTTCTCGAATTCCTTTTGACCGCAATCATATTCTGGGTCACCTACGGTTTTTCCTATGTTGCGATTACAGGCGTGACAGTGTGTGCCTATGTCTGGTTCACGGTGCGGGCCAGCGATTGGCGCACGGCCATCCGCCGGTCGATGAACGACAGCGACACCGATGCCAATACCAAGGCGATCGATTCGCTCCTAAACTTCGAGACCGTCAAATATTTCGGCAATGAGGAGATGGAGGCCCAAAGGTTCGATGCGTCGATGGCACGCTACGAAAAATCGGCCACCCAGGTGTGGACCTCGCTGGGCTGGCTGAATTTCGGCCAAGGTGTCATCTTCGGTATCGGCATGGCGGTCATGATGGTGATGTCGGCACTGGCGGTTCAACGTGGCGAGCAGACAATTGGTGACTTTGTCTTCGTCAACGCCCTTTTGATGCAGCTTTCCGTTCCGCTCAATTTCATCGGCTTTGTCTATCGCGAGATCCGTCAGGGTCTGACCGATATCGAACAGATGTTTGACCTTCTGGAAATCGAAACGGAAGTGGAGGACCGCACCGGTGCAAGACCGCTGGACGTCGCAGAAGGTGCCGTCACGTTCCAGGATGTCCACTTTGCGTATGACGCAGAAAGGCCGATCCTGAAAGGCATCAGCTTTGAGGTGCCGGCCGGCAAGACGGTTGCGATCGTTGGCCCCTCAGGGGCCGGAAAGTCAACCATTTCCCGGCTGCTCTATCGCTTTTACGATATCCAGGAAGGAAGGATCGCCATTGACGGGCAAGACATCCGTGACGTGACGCAGAAATCGTTGAGGGCCGCAATCGGCATGGTTCCTCAAGATACGGTCCTCTTTAATGATTCGATTGCCTACAATATCCGTTATGGACGTCCGTCTGCGAGCGAGGAGGAGATGGCAACAGCCGCTGAAATCGCCCAGATCGGTTCCTTCATCGAAAGGCTTCCGGACGGCTACGCGACAATGGTCGGCGAACGCGGGCTGAAATTGTCGGGTGGTGAAAAGCAGCGTGTGGCAATCGCGCGAACGATACTGAAAGCGCCGCCGATCCTCATCCTTGATGAAGCAACCTCTGCACTGGATACCACGACCGAACACGAGATCCAGACGGCACTCGATCTTGTATCAAAAAACCGCACGACGCTTGTGATCGCCCACCGGCTGTCAACCGTCATCAATGCTGACGAAATCATCGTCTTGCGCGATGGCCAGATTGCCGAACGCGGGACCCATTTTGATCTGCTCGCCACGAACGGGCTTTACGCTTCGATGTGGAACCGCCAACGCGAGGCAAGCGAGGCTGCCGAACACCTCAAGAAGGTCCATGATGACGACGATCTCGGCGTCATTGATCGTGGCACGCCCGCTGCGGAATGAGAAGGTTTAACACCATGAGATATAGTTCAAAGAGAATGATCATCGCGCTGAGCGTAGCTCTTGTCTATCTTCTCGTCTGGTTGTTCTTCGGGTCACCACTTCTGGCGCTGACGACATGGCTCGGCTGGGTAAAGCCTTGAAATCGGATCCTGGTCAGGGCTTCCAGCACTCAAGGTGCCCTGCCTTAGATATTTTTCCCTGCGTGCCGGTGGTGTCCAATCGGAACCGCATTGCCCCGCAAACTGTTTGCCTGTAGTCAGCAACGGCTGACAAACCGAGGAGTACCGGATTGATCAATCTGTTCGACACCATCCGCAACACGCTGGTACCCATCCACAAGGAAGGCTACATCTTCGTTGCGGCATTCTTCATCGCATCACTCATCCTGGGGTGGATTGCCGAACCGCTTTTCTGGATCGGCCTCGTCCTCACGCTCTGGTGCGCCTATTTCTTCCGCGATCCGGAAAGGGTCGTTCCTCAAGATGACGATCTGGTTGTGAGCCCGGCCGATGGCCGCATATCGTCCGTGCAGATGGTCGTGCCGCCGGCAGAACTGAACCTTGGCGCAGAACCCATGCTGCGAATTTCGGTTTTCATGAACGTCTTCGATTGCCATATCAACCGGGCGCCGGTGCGTGGACAGATCACGGAGATCCATTACCAGAGCGGGCAGTTCATCAATGCCGAACTCGACAAGGCAAGCGAAGACAATGAACGCAATGGCGTCGTGATCGAAAGCCGCCATGGCAATGTCGGCGTCGTCCAGATCGCAGGGCTTGTCGCGCGCCGGATCGTCTGCTTCGTCAAGCCAACGGAACCCGTCAATACCGGCGAGCGCTTCGGCCTGATCCGGTTCGGTTCACGGCTCGACGTCTTGTTGCCGGCCGGCGCACAGCCGCGTGTGGCTGTGGGTCAGCGTGCGATCGGTGGCGAGACAGTCATTGCCGAATTCGGTTCGACCAAGGGACCGACCGTCAGTCGCCGCAGCTGACCAGCAAAGGAACACACCATGGAAAGGCCAGCATCCCCGAACGAAACCGTCCGCGACGACAGCGGCCGGGGACCGCGGCTTCGGGAAATCCCGGTTCGCCTGATGGTTCCCAACCTGATAACAGCGCTGGCGATCTGCGCCGGGTTGACCGGCATCAGGCTGGCATTCGAGGGTCGCTATGAACTCGCCGTTGCCATGGTCCTTCTGGCGGCTTTCCTCGATGGCATTGACGGCCGCATTGCGCGCTTGCTGAAGGCGACATCGAAATTCGGTGTCCAGATGGATTCACTTGCAGACATCATCAATTTCGGTGTCGCGCCCGCCCTTGTTTCCTATGCCTTCCTGCTTGACCATGCGCGTTCATTCGGATGGATCGCTGCCCTCATCTATGCCATTGCAGCAGGGCTCAGGCTGGCGCGCTTCAACGTCATGGCGGAGCGCGAGGAAAAAGCCGTGTGGCAATCGGAATTTTTTGTCGGCGTGCCGGCCCCGATGGGGGCACTGCTTGTCCTGTTGCCGGTCTATCTCGGCTTTCTTGGACTAAAACCGACACCGGTCTTCGTCTATGCCAGTGTCGCCTATACCGTCTTGATCGGCTACCTTCTCGTCAGCCGATTGCCGGTCTGGTCGGGAAAATCGGAGGCAACTGTGCGCCGTGACAGGATGCTGCCGATCCTGCTCGTCATCGTCTTGTATGTGGCGCTTTTGATGAGCCATACGTGGCAGGTCCTGGTGGTGACCGTCATCGCCTATCTGGGCTTTTTGCCGTTCAGTGCAAGGCTCTGGCAAAAGCGCTACGGAACCTTGACGATCGAAGACGATACAGCCTCCATTTAATACCATCGCTGAACCTGATCGCCGCAAGCGATTGGTCCTGGCAACCCGATTCGTGCGACGAGGATTGTGGCTGCGGCCAAGTCTTCGCTCACTTCGGATTGTTTCGCCTCTTTGTAAGCTTCAAAGGCTGAACAGGAGCCCGACAGCAATCAGCACCATCACGAGCGCGATAATGAGATCGAGGACCTGCCAGGCCATGGGCCTTGCAAACAGCGGTGCGAGAAGACGTGCGCCATATCCAAGCGAAAAAAACCACACAAAGGATGCAAGTGCGGCACCGGCTCCATAGGCAATACGCTCGCGACCCTCGAATGCTGCAGAAAGGCTTCCGAGAAGAACGAGCGTATCCAGATAGACATGTGGATTGAGGAAGGTGAAGGCGAGACATGCCATGACTGCGGGCTTCAGCCCCATGCTCTTTGGCATGTCCGTGACCATGGCTGCCGGCCGAAAGGCGCGTCGAAGGGCAAGGCCGGCATAAGCTGTGAGAAATGCCACGCCAGCGATCGTCACGATCGTAATGAGGGTCTGCGAACGGGCTACGAATGTTCCAATACCGGCAACACCTGCGGTGATCAAAAGGGCGTCGGAAAGCGCACAGATCAGGCACAGTATGAAAACATTGGTCCGCATCAGTCCCTGACGCAAAATGAAGGCGTTCTGCGCGCCGATGGCGATGATGAGAGAAGCACCGAGTGCGAAGCCGGAAAGAGCAGCGGAGATCATGAGGCGTGAGGTCCGGTTCTTGAAGGAAAAGGAAAATGAAAAAGATCAGAAAAGTGACATCTGCCCGTCTTTTCGAGACGGATCTTTATCTATGGGTGCTGCCAGGATGATCGGTTTTTGCAGTTCAGGACCGGTGTTGGAAACCACGTTAACCCGATCGGGAATCGGCACAGCTTCAAGGACATCATCTGCCACCGGGGCAATGAGGTCGACGACATCTCTTGGCTCCTGACTATCGCAATCAAGCCAGCGGGAGAAATTGTCGCGCGCGATGACGACGGGCATGCGCTGCGAGATACCGTTGATTGTCCTGTTTGCCGACGTCGTCAAGATTGCGACCGTGTCGATCTCTGACCCGTCGGCAGAAAGATAGGTCTCCATCAGGCCCCCAAAGGCCGTGATTGCGCCATCACGCGGAAAGATCCAGTAGGGCTGTCCCTTGAGCCCTGTCTCCTCGGGCGGTCGACGCCAGTCGTAATAGCCGGATGCCGGTACAAGGATACGCCGATGGCGCATCGCCCCCCTGAACGATGCCTTCTGACCGGCGGTATCGGCGCGGGCATTGAAGATGAGCGGGAAGCCGTCCAGGTTCTTCAGCCATCCAGGAATAAAGCCCCAGCGCGCCAGAAGCGCACGGCGGGCCGACGGCCCACCGACAGGTTGCTCCTGCCTTAAAGCCGTTACCAAAAGGATCGGCTGCCCGGGTGCTATATTGTAGCGCGGCGGAAAATCCCCGACGCCTGCCGCACCGAAGAATTCAAAGATATCGTCCGGCCTGGCCGTCAGGGCAAATCGTCCACACATGGACCATGTCTTTGCACCGGCCCCCGGTTCGGTCAAGCTCATGCGTCAGTTGCGGTGGCCAAACAGGATGAGAGAGGCGCCGGCAAGGCATATCAGTCCGCCGCCGATATCGAAGCGATCGGGGATGCGGCCCTCGACCTGCCACAGCCAGAAGATCGACGCGACGATATAGATCCCGCCATAGGCCGCAAAGGTGCGTCCAGCCGCATCGCTTGGCACAAGGGCAAGCAACGCTGCAAAGATCGCGAGAGAAGCCATGCCTGGCGCCAGCCACCAGATCGGCTTGCCAAGCCGCCACCAGGCAAAGAAGGCAAAGCAGCCTGCGATCTCGGCAAGTGCGGCAAGACTGTAGAGAAAGTAGGTTGTCTTCATTTGGTTGGATCGTTCCGGTTTCACTTTGTCTTGATTCGTTCTAACGTCGCTTAAATGAATGACCAACCGCCACTGACAACACCCGCAACGCTTCCAAGGCTTGCCTCATCGGCGATCCTTGAACGGGATGGACGCTTCCTCATGATTCGCCGCCGCAATCCACCGGCCGCCGATCTTTTCGCCTTTCCGGGCGGGCGCGAGGAACCTGGAGAGACACCTGAAGAAACTGCGCTGCGCGAATTTTTCGAAGAGACCGGCATCAGGGCTTATGATCCCAAGCTTTTTGCGACCTATGATGTGAAAACGGAAGATGAAGAAGGCAAGATCCAGAGCCATTTCTTCCTGTCCGTCTTTACCGTGTCTGCCGATCGCAACGTCATAGCGCTTGCGGCAGATGATGCAGCCGACCAGGGATGGTATAGTCTGGAAGAGATTCGCGACCTTCCCGTGCCGCCAAGCGTGCTTGACTGCGTGGAACGGCTCGCAGCACTTCGTTAGGCAATCCTGATTGCGCCCGTCGTGATCTGCAGAAATCGAGAATGAGATGTCGTCCATGAAGCGCTCTTGCGCCACATGTCTGATGCTGCTGATAACGACAGCAGGACCGCTTATTGCCCAGGAAACGGGGGCCGTGCCCGCACCAGCGCCGGTGCAGAAATCGGCTCCCTATGATGCCCAGATGGCGCGGCTTTCGGAGATCCTGGGCTCTTTGCATTATCTGCGCAGCCTTTGCGGCGAGGAAGATGATGATTGGCGACAAGCCATGCAGGAACTGCTCGATGCCGATACGGCGGGTGAACCGACCAGGCGCGAACGCCTTACCGCTGCCTTCAATCGCGGTTACCGTTCGTTTGCGTCGCTACATACGACCTGTAGCGATACTGCAAGGGCCGCGGAGGAGCGTAACCGTAACGAAGGCGCAACACTTGCGGCAGAAATTGCTGGCCGCTTCGGAAATTAGGGCATTATTTACCTCTTTCGTCAGCAGGCCGTGTCGTTTTGATAAAAGGCTGCTAGAGTTCTTAACGGGAAAGTAACCCACGCGTACCGAGGAAGACATGATGCAGACAGGCCGCAACGATATCGACGACATGATTGTCCACGAGAAGATGCAGGTTGCCCTCGAATACCAGAATGAAGCCTGGGCCGATGGTGTGGCAGACGGTATCGAACCCGAGATCATCGCTGATGCTGCCTTTGCCCTGGCCATGCGCGAAACGATTCGCATTCATGGTGAAAACGGTGCCGAGGCGATGCTCGACATGCTCCGTGAACGCATGGTTGCCGGGGAATTTTCTCCGGGGCGTGTCATTCAGTAATCGCCGAAGCATTCCCATGTGGGACGCACCGGAGCGCGTTTGCATGTTAAAGCACCTGGCAATTGCCGTGATCGGCCTTATGGCGACCCTCTGTCCGCTTCAGGCAATCGCTTCATCCGAAATCGCATTATCTGAAATCGGAAGTGGCGAGGAACCCTCGCAGCAAGACGACACAACACGTGAAATCCCCCTGCCCGACCCGCTGATTACACCTCGAAAGAGCGGGACAAGCACCTCCGAAGGCGAAGGTTGGGATAATGACACCGGATCAGAAGCGATCCACGGCGAAGTCATCCACGATCTTTCAAAACTGCCCGAACCCGTATTGCGCATGCGCAGGCTCATCGTCGAAGCTGCAGCATCCGGCGAACTCGAGCAGTTGCGGCCCTTGACCAATCCGGGGCCGCGCCAGGTTCAGGTCAACGGCGACATCAGCGACCCGATCGAAGCCTTGCAGAGCTTTTCAGGCGATCCGGAGGGCCAGGAAATACTGGCCATCCTTCTCGACATCCTGTCGACGGGTGCGGTGCACCTTGACGCCGGAACGCCCGAGGAAGTGTATGTCTGGCCTTATTTTGCAGGCACGCCACTGTCATCGCTGACACCGCCGGAGCGGGTCGAACTCCTGCGAATCGTGACTGCGGGTGACCTTCTCGGAATGGAAGAGGGCGACAATTACAGTTTCTACCGGCTTGCGATCACGCCGGACGGCGAATGGAAATCATTTACCGGCGGCGATTGAAAAACAGCCACGCACCACTCTTGCCGCAGCGGCAGCAAACGCTTAACTCCTAAGACCGAGACAATTCGGGATTTTCGACATGCCTGCGGCCTATCTTCCAGACCAGCGCTTCCTTCGTGTCAGCGGACAGGATGCGAAACACTTCCTGCAAAACCTCATCACGACGGATATCGAGGCAATGCCGGCCGGCGATGTCCATCCCGGTGCACTCCTGACGCCGCAGGGCAAGATCCTGTTCGACTTTCTGATCTTTCGCGACGGTGACGACTTCCTCATCGAGACGAGCAATCTCCAGATCGATGCTCTCTTGCGACGTTTGACCCTCTACAAGCTGCGCGCCGCCGTCGTTATCACCGCAACAGAAGATCAGGGTGTGACGGTTCATTGGGGTGAACCATCACATATCCAGGGTCTGATCGACATCCGCTTTGCCAAGGCGGGGATTACGCTTGGGCGCCATCCCGGAAAAGCCGACATCGGGGTCTCCGAGGGTGATTACGACGCCTTGCGCATTGGTGCCGGCATTGCCATCTCGGGAAGAGACTACGACCTTGAAGATGTCTTTCCGCACGATGTGCTTTTGGACGTCAATGGCGGGCTTTCCTTCAAGAAGGGCTGTTATGTCGGACAGGAAGTGGTGTCGCGCATGCAGCATCGCGGCACGGCACGGCGCCGCCTCGTCCACATCCATGCCGATCAGGATCTCCCGCACAAAGGCACCGCGATCACCGCGGGCGGCAAGCCGGTGGGGGCGATTGGAAGTGTCAGGGAAGGTTCGGGCCTTGCCATCGTTCGGATCGATCGCGTCAGTGACGCGCTCAACACGCAAACGCCCATCCTTGCAGGAGAAATACCGATCACGGTCAACCTGCCGCAATGGAGCGGGCTGTCGTTTCCGGCCCGTGACGGTGAGAGCACAAAATGATCGCCAAGACGCCGGTACGTGCCTGGCAACGGATGCTTTCGGGGCGGCGTCTCGACCTCCTGGACCCCTCCCCGCTTGACGTCGAGATTGGCGACATCGCCCATGGCCTTGCGCGCGTTGCCCGCTGGAACGGCCAGACACACGGCGATCATGCCTTTTCGGTTGCCCAGCATTCACTGGTAGTGGAGGAGATATTCCGGCGTTTCGGCAGTGAAAACTGCCAGTCCTGCCTGATGGCACTTCTCCATGATGCCCCCGAATATGTGATCGGAGACATGATTTCTCCTTTCAAGTCGGTCGTTGGCGGCGGTTACAAGACCGTCGAGCGTCGCCTGGAGGCAGCAATCCACATCCGTTTCGGGCTGCCGGCACATGCGGACAAGGCGTTGAAGACGAGGATCAAGAAGGCGGACACGATCGCCGCCTACTTCGAGGCGAGCGAACTTGCCGGCTTCACGCCCGAGGAGGCCCGCAAATTCTTTGGCCAGCCACGCGGCATTACCCGCGACATGCTGCCGATCGATCCAATGCCCGTCCTTGAGGCGCAGCACCGGTTCATGACCCGTTTCAAGGAACTTGAGGAAGAAATCCGGCAAGGAGCAGTGTCGTGACGGCAATCATTGTCTGCCCGCTGACGAAGATCGCCGAACTGGCTGTCATTCACAAGGCAAGTCACATGATCAGCCTGATAGCCGATGGCCATGACTTTCACCGGCCAGCCGTCATCGCACCCGAGCGGCATCTGAAACTGTTGATGAATGATATCGCGTTTTCCGGAACCGGAGATCTCATTGCACCCGCATATGAGCATGTCGAACAGCTGATTGCATTCGTGCGCGAATGGGATCGGCAATCACCCATTCTCATTCACTGCTGGATGGGCGTTTCACGTTCACCGGCCGCTGCACTGATTGCAGCGCTTTCAATCCATCCCGAAGAGCACGACGCTGCCCTTGTTGCACGACTTCGGGCCGCAGCACCGCACGCCACCCCGAACCCGCGTCTGATCGAATTCGGTGACCGGCTCCTGAACAGGAACGGTGAGCTGGTTGAAGCCATCAAGGGGATAGGACGCGGCTGCCACACGGATGGTCGGGCATCGTTCATTTTGCCGCTCAAGCCGGTTTGAGACACTCCTTCGCCTTTTGTTAAGATTGGCTTTGCAATTTGCGGAAAAGTCCATGCAGGTTTCTTGACCTTGCCGTCCAATGCTCCAATTACCGGTCTGGCTGGCAGGAGGAACAAGAGGCAGGCATGGAACACGCATCCGAGGCAGTTGTCGCAAGCAAGGCAGCGGCCGCCCAATTGTCAGCAATGGCAGTCGAATACTCGATCTCCATAGCGGGTGCGCTCATACTCCTGATCCTCGGCTGGATTGCGTCGAGCATGGCGAGCCGGTGGGCTTTCAACGGATTGTCGCGTGTCCATGGCTTCGATGCCACGCTCGCGCAGTTTTTATCCACCGTCGTCCGCTATGGTGTTTTAGTTCTCGTCGTTGTCATGGTGCTTGGCCAGTTCGGCGTCCAGACGGCATCAATCCTTGCAGCACTCGGTGCGATCGGCCTTGCCGTCGGCCTCGCCCTGCAGGGAACGCTTCAAAATATCGCGGCCGGCATCATGTTGCTGGTGTTGAGACCATTTCGCGTCGGCGAAGCAATCGAGACCAGCGATGTCAACGGTACGGTTATCGATATCGGCCTGTTTGCCACCGAGCTCAAGACCTATGACGGGCTCTACAGGCTGGCGCCGAATTCAACCTTGTGGAATGTCCCGGTCACGAACTACAGCCGTCGCAAGACCCGCATGCATGATTTCAGTGTCCGTATCGCATATGAAGATGACATCGATCAGGCCCTTCGCATCATGTTAGACCTCGTTTCAAACGACACCCGTGTTTTGGAAGATCCGGCGCCTGCCGCTTATGTGGCAGATCTTGCCGACAATGCCGTCATCTTGTCCATGCGCTACTGGGCCAACAGCGATGTCTGGTGGAACACCACCCACGACATCACAAAGGCCGTCAAGCACGCCTTTGATGAAAGTGGCATCACCATCCCCTACCCACAGGTCACATACCATGCTCCTTCCGGACAGAGCGGACCTCCAGCACCGACAATGCCAGGATATCCGGAGCCGGAGCAGACCTGAAGGCGAGGACGCGGTGGGTTGATCATGCGAGGCGAGCGACCCACCGCCATCTTCACGCGAAAAGCCGGCTGATCATGTTGCAAGCGCCCTTCGAAGCGACCCCAAATTCATGAAATTCTAATCAGCGTACAACCACGGCCACGCCCTTTCCTTTCATTGACATGGCCCTGTATAAGCAATCCAGACACTTGCCGGGACGGATGAATGGATCTTCTACTCGTATTACTGGTGCTGCTTGCGATCATCTGGCAGCGCAAGACCTCACATCGCATCGCCCGGCTTGAAGACGACGTGGCGCGGCTTAAGGCGACGGCACAGGCACCCCTTGGCGCAGATGAGGTTCTGTCCGTCTCAGGCGAGACGAATGCAATGGAGACGCTTTCGCCTGAACTGCAGCCTGCCGCAGCATCTGCGAAGGTATCCGACGCCGTTGAAGAATTTGCGAAGGCAGATGAAACAGGCGTCCTGCCGCAATCGGTACCCGACGACATCAAGGGGCATGAAGATCGCGAAACACTGGAAAGCAGTCTCGGCGCCCGCTGGGCCGTCTGGGTCGGCGGCGTCGCACTCGCGCTTGGTGGGATCTTCCTTATTCGTTATTCCATTGAAAGCGGCCTGATCGGTCCTCGGACACGGCTTGTTCTGGCTGGTATTTTCGGTGCCGCACTGCTTGGATGTGGTGAGATCGTGCGGCGGCGCATGGTGCCACAAATTCAGGATCGCTTCGGCAATGCAATGATCCCGGGCGCGTTGACGGCTGCCGGATCAATCACCCTTCTGGGTGCCATCTATGCTGCCCATGGTTATTATGGCTTCATCGGTCCGACCCTCGCATTTTCCCTCCTTTCTGCAGTGTCACTGGCAACGCTTGCCCTGTCGCTCCTGCACGGCCAGGCACTGGCCGGGCTCGGGCTTGGCGGCTCACTCCTGACACCGGCCCTCGTTGCGTCGACCGCACCCAACCCTTTGGTTCTTTTTACATTCGTGGCAATCACGTGGCTTGCCACGGCAGCCGCTTCGCGCCTGCGCCAATGGATCATTGTACCCACACTTGCCAATCTCGGGCTACTCGTCTGGGTCCTGGCATATCTGTTTCAAGCCTTTCCGGCAGATCCCTTGATGCCAACCCTTACGCTTCTCGTCATGATTGCCGGCACGGCATTTGTCTGGCCAGGTGCGTGGCGCAGGCAAGAGCCGCCACCCGAGGAGACATGGTGGCGTTTCCTGTTGCGCCCACCCTTGTCCATCACCCTCAGCGTGTCGATTGCGGTCGTCTTGCCGGCACTTGCCATCATTGCGGCCAATGACGGCAACATCACCATGGCAGCTTTTGCGGCGGCTTCACTCATTGCCGGTCTGGCAGGTATCGGCGCGTTGCGCTCCTATGGCGTGTGGCCGACGATCCTGTCTGCGATCACGGCAGTGTCCAGTACAGGCCTTGTTGCACTGATCCTTGCCGACTATGTGCCGCTTTCGCCGATCGACGGCCCGGTTCTTCCGCTGACATTTGGCCGCGAAATCGCGATAAGCCTGCTGCTTGGTGCAATCTTCACCTTCCTCGGCTTTGCTTTCCTCAGGCGCCATGGTGATGGCGACCAGAGACTGGGATCCCTCTGGGCCATCCTGATGTCTGCAGTGCCGGTAAGCCTTGCGACGATCAGCTTCCTCAATTTCGGCCTTTTGTCGCGTGACTGGATGTACGGGCTTTACGGACTGGCCATTGGCGCCGTCTTGCTGATGATTGCGAGATGGCGTTTTCAGGCAAGCCGAAGCGAGGATCTCGATTGGCCGGCCAATCTGGTCGCACTGGGTTCGTTTGCAGGATATGCATTTGCCCTTCATGCTGTGACAAACGGCATCACGACGACGATACTTCTGGCGGTTCTTGGCTTCTTCTATGTGCTGGCAACCAGATGGCGCCAGTGGCCGGCCCTTCCCTTTGCAATGGCGGCGGCGATCATCCTCATCTTTGGACGCATTGTGTGGGAACCGACACTTGTTGGTCCGGGTCAGCTGGGCACGACACCGTTCTTCAACGCCCTTCTTCCCGGATACGGGATCCCTGCAATCCTGTCCGTCCTTTCAGCCTATGAAATGCGCAACTGGCGCGGCAGCCAGGCACGCAACGTCCTGCAGGCCCTTGCAGCCATCATGGTCATGACGACGCTTGCCGTCCTCGTCCGGCATGGCATGAACGGCGGCCTCCTCGACGAACGGGTCCCAACCCTTGGCGAGCAATCAATCTATACGCTGATCACCATCGGCATGTCGGCAACGCTGATGACACTGGACCAGCGTGCGCCGAGCCCCGTCTTCCGCTATGGCTCAATGATTGCAGGCGCGCTTGCGACCCTCAACGTGCTGTCGCTGCATGTCGTGGCGCTCAACCCGTATTTCAGCGGCGAGAACACAGGCAACTGGCCGTTCGTCAACCTGCTTCTGATCGGCTATCTCTTGCCGGCCATCACCTATGCCGGGCTTGCCTACTTTGCCCGTGACAAGCGCCCCAGGCCCTATGTGATGATGCTCGCCATCGCGGGAGCCGTCCTTGGCTTTTTGTGGGCGACCCTTTCGGTTCGGCGTTTCTGGCACGGCCAGAATATCGCCGACTGGAAAGGTTTCATGCAAAACGAGACCTATACCTATTCCGTCGTGTGGCTCCTGATCGGCGTTCTACTCTTGATCCTCGGCTCAAGATATGACGCGAGAAGCCTGCGCCTTGCCTCGGCCGGCCTTGTCATCATCACCGTTCTCAAGGTCTTCCTTATCGACATGTCCAACCTTGAAGGGATCTTGAGGGCCCTGTCGTTCATCGGCCTTGGTCTGGTACTGATGGGTATCGGCCTCTTCTACCAGAAGATCCTGGCCCGCAAGTCGACGATGGCGGCGACTGCAACAGGGTCCGGGTTCAAGGCATGATATCTCTCCTTGCCAAGTCCTTTGCGCCTCATGATGAACTGGCGGCACGGCTTCTGCCGCACGGTGACGACAATGATGACGGCTCCCATGACGCAGCCCACACTGTCCGCGTGTTTCGAAACGCCATGCGCATCCACGAGACGGAAGGCGGTGACGCAAGGATCCTCGCCGCCGCCGTCTTGCTGCATGATTGCGTGGCGGTCGAAAAGAACGCTCCGGAGCGGTCGAAAGCATCGCGCCTTTCAGCCGACAGGGCGGAAGGCATCTTAGGCGCGATGGGATGGGACAAGGATGATGTCGAAGCCGTGTCCCACGCGATTGTCGCACACAGCTTTTCGGCCAATATCGCACCGGAAAGCCTTGAGGCAAAGATCCTCCAGGATGCCGACCGGCTGGACGCGATCGGCATGATGGGTGCGGCCCGCTGCTTTTACATTGCCGGTCGAATGGGATCTCATCTCTATGATCCGATCGATCCGCTGGCCAAGGATCGTTCCCTTGATGACCGCCGCTTTGCAATCGATCATTTTTCCACAAAGCTCTTCAAACTAGCCGACGGTTTCCAGACAAAGACCGGCCGGGCACTTGCCAGCGCGCGGCACGCGCGATTAATGCATGTCCTAGAGCTCTTCCTTGACGAGATTTGAGAGGTCCCATGCACATCAGTCAGCTCAACTATTATCCTCTCAAGAGCGCACGTGCGATCACACTTGAGGAAGCTGTAATCGGTGCGACGGGGATCCCAGGTGATCGACGCATGATGATCACGGACGAAACCGGAATGTTCATCACCCAGCGCGATCTGCCGATCCTGGCAAAGCTTTCGGTCATCCCGCAAGCCAAATCCACATGGATTGCAATGGACGGCCAGGGACGCATAGAGGTCCACCATCCCGATCGCCAAGATCGTCTTGACGTGGTCATCTGGAAATCGCCGGTCAGTGCCGCTGTCGCCGACACCGCGACCAACAACAAGCTGTCGCAATGGCTTGGTCGCCAGGTGCGTCTTGTGTTCTTCGACGAAGAGGCCCATCGCCATGCCAGCGAAGAATGGGCAGGCGACGGCACGTCCATCACCTTTGTCGATGGCTACCAGATCCTCATCACGACAACCGCTTCTCTTGGAGCCATCAATGCCGACATGCGGGCGAACGGCGACGGTGAGGTCGGGATGGAACGGTTTCGCCCGAACATCGTCATTGAAACGGACGAGCCATGGGCGGAAGATCGCTGGGCTTCAATCGAGATATCCGGCATCACCTTCGACCTCGTCAAGCCGTGCGCGCGCTGTATCATGACGACACAGGATCAAAAGACCGGCTCACGCGCGGTTGCCAGTCCCATGCCGTCGATGGGCCGTATGCGCATGTCGGCAGAACGGCGCGTTCCAGGGCCACTATTCGGTTGGAATGCGGTTCCTCGCAATGACGGCAAGGTCAAGATTGGTGATCCGATACGGGTGACAGCGGAACGAAATACGGCCTGGCCGATCAGACAACGCTAATTTGGGGCTTGCCTTGGCCGGTTGATCCTGACTATCCTCGCTGACTTGTCAGACAACTTGCCATCCTTCGGCGCCAGCTCATCGTGGCGTTGCCACCTCAGGAAATTCCCCTCCATGACACCTCGGGCGACCGGCCTTGCATTTGCACTAATGGCGGTAACCGTCTTTTCCATACAGGACGGCATCTCCAAGCATCTGGCGGACAATTACCCTCCCATCTTCATCACGATGATCCGTTACTGGGCGTTCGCCCTGTTTGCGCTGGCCATTGCCAGTCGCGCACCGGGCGGCATCAAGAGGGTAGCCACAACGGCGCGTCCGGCATTGCAGATCTTTCGTGGCGTTCTTTTATCCGTGCAGATCGTTGTCGCGATCAGTTCCTTTGCCCTTGTCGGACTTGCACCAACTCTTGCCATCTTCCAATCCGCTCCGCTGATCGTTGCCCTGCTTTCCATGCCGTTGCTTGGCGAACGGGTCGGTTGGCGCCGATGGACAGCGATCAGCATAGGCTTTTTCGGCGTCCTCATGATCTTGAAGCCCGAAACAGGTGGTTTTGACATCAGCCTCCTCCTGCCACTTGGTGCAGCGGTCCTCTACAGCCTCTATTCAATTACCACCCGACTTGCCAGCCGCACCGACACCGCAATGACAAGCTTCTTCTATTCAGGGGTTGCCGGCGTGGTCATGATATCGCTTATCGGCCCCTTCTACTGGACCGAATTTCAGGGCAATGACATCTACTGGATGCTGTCACTTTGCGTATCAGGGGTCGTCGGACATTACCTGCTGATTTGCGCGTTCGACTACATCGACGCCGTCATCGTGCAGTCGATGTCCTATATCCAGCTGGTGTTCGTGACACTGATCGGCGTCTTCGTGTATGGCGAGATCCTTGGCGTCAACATGATCGTCGGATCGGTGATCGTCGTCGGTGCCGGGCTCTTCACCATTTACCGCGAGGCTCTTGCCGGTCGCAAGGCCGTTGCAATCGAACCTGCGGGCGAGATCTGATCGGCCGTATCAAATTGCGTTATGATTGGCCTGAACAAAACTGATTTTGGGAATGGCCAGACCAACGCTATACGTTCACCAACGCGAAACCTTCGGAAATATTGCAGATGACACTGGCTAGCAGCCGAACGCCCATGCCCTGGCTCATTATCATTGCCGGCTCCCTCATTGCGGTTTTGACCTTCGGCCCCCGTTCTGCCATGGGCTTTTTCCAGCTCCCGATGCTTGCAGACACCGGCTGGGATCGTTCGACTTTCGGCCTTGCCATGGCACTTCAGAATCTGAGCTGGGGGCTTGGGCAGCCAATCTTCGGCGCTCTTGCAGACAAATACGGCACCGGCCGCATGCTGGTCTTGTGCGGCCTGCTCTATGCAGCAGGGCTTGTCCTGATGTCCACCGGCACGTCCGTCACAGCACTGCATGTGGGAGGCGGTATCCTTGTCGGGCTGGCTGTCGCGGCCGGCTCCTTCGGCGTCATCCTGTCCGCCTTTGCCCGCAATGTCACACCTGAACAGCGATCGCTGGCATTCGGTATCGGTACCGCAGCCGGTTCGGCCGGCATGTTCTTGTTTGCGCCGCTGAGCCAAGGACTGATCTTTGCTTATGGATGGTCGGATGGTCTTGTCATCATGGGCGTGTTGATGCTTTTGGTGCCGCTTCTTGCCTATCCACTGCGCGGCAACGCCACCTCCGGCACCCAGTCACAAAACGCGTTCAAGCAGACGGTTGCAGAAGCACTGCGCGAGGCTCTGGCTCATCGCAGCTACCTGCTGCTCGTCAGTGGCTTCTTTGTCTGCGGCTTTCAGGTCGCATTCATCACGGCGCATTTTCCGGCCTATCTCGGCGATATCGGGATCGACGCAGGCTACGCGGTCATCGCGATGGCACTGATCGGTTTTTTCAACATCATCGGTTCTCTCGCCGCAGGCTATATCGGCCAGCATTATTCGAAGCCGTTCTTCCTCGCCTATATCTATATCGCACGCTCGATCACGGTCGCGGCCTTCCTGCTCATGCCGCAGTCGCCATTATCCGTCATCATCTTTTCGGTGGTGATGGGGCTGTTATGGCTTTCCACCGTACCGCCAACCAATGCCCTCGTGGCCATCATGTTCGGCACCCGCCACCTCGGCATGCTTGGGGGCGTGGTTTTCCTGTCTCACCAGATAGGCTCGTTCCTCGGTGTCTGGATGGGTGGCTATCTCTACGACCGCTTCGGATCCTATGATGTCGTCTGGTGGCTGGGTGTTGCGCTCGGCATCTTTGCCGCCATCGTCCACTGGCCGATCCGCGAAAGTGCCGTGGAGCGCCCAACGGCTGGCGCACTTGCCACCTGATCAGCTCTGCCCGCTTGCCGGCCTGTCGCGCGTCAGAGCCTTGAGTGCTGCCTGGATAAAACCTTCCCTGGCGGTATTTTCGACAATCCCCCGCGGCTCATAGATATGGCGGTGCAGGAAAAATCCGGTGAGCCTGAAGGCTGATGCCAGGCCTTCGGCGTCTGCCGCCAGTCTTTCCCCTTCATGAAGAAAGGCTGGCAAAGCGAGCAGTCGATCGGCATAGGGAGCACCGGCCTGTCTGGAGACTGCACGGCCGGATTTTGGAGAAACATAGTGCAGGTCCTCACGTGTCCCGGTGGCCGCACATTCGCTCAGATCGATCCCGTATCCGAGATCGTTCAAGATTGCGAGTTCGAAACGGATGAAGAGTTCACCGGCATCGGCCGGATCATCCATCGTCTCGAGAATGACCTCCAGGGCGTCATAGAGATGCGGATGGGGGTCGCGCTCGGGTAAAAGGCGCAATAATGCACCCATGGCCTGAACCCCGTAGACGGACGTCGCCTGCTCCATCAAGCGGGCAGCCCGCAATTGCAGTGGCTCCAGCCTGAATTCACCGAGATGCTCGTCAAGGCGTGCCCGCCAGACCGCCTCGACCCGGTTTCCCGGTTGAAGAACAGGTTGCATCGTGCGGGAGCGACCGGATCTGACAAGTCCAAGATGGCGGCCGCGTGTCCGGGTCATCACCTCGGCAATGACACTGCGCTCGCCGTGACGCTTCACACCTATGATGATTGCCTCGTCCTGCCACTGCATCTTATTTTCAACTGCTTCTCGATCTCATTCAACATTAGCTGATAAGTGCCTGTGGCAGAATCGCTTTTTTCCGACTGTAATCGACTGCGGTACGGAACAAATTGCCGTTTAATCGAATTTCCATCCTGTTCAGGCACAGGGTGGCTCCATGAAATATGTTCCGCTTATCCTCCTTCTCACCGCCTCGCCGGCACTTTCCCAGTCCCCCGAACTGGAAAAGGCCTGCATCTCCGTTGCGCAGAAATTCCTTCTCGTACCGGCGATCGCGACCGGGGTCGTGCAGTCCTTTCCCGAACTCGACCCACCAGGCGCGCCTCTGACATTTTCCACGCGCGATGACGCCAAGGCGAGTGATTTCACCAACGAGATCGAATGCGAGTTCAAGAACGCAACAGCGCCATTTGCCCTCTTCCGTTTTTGCATCTCCGGAACATGCTATTCCGAAAAGGAAGAGGACTTGGAAAACCGCCGACGCTTCCTGGAGGTCCAGGCGCTGATGGCGCGGGAAAGCTGAACCTCAGCCTTTTGGAAATTCGAGCCCGATTTCGCGGAAGCGTGCCGGATCATCTCCCCAGTTTTCACGCACTTTCACGAAGAGAAACAGGTGAACGGGCTGTTCCAGGATCTCGGATATTTCCTTGCGTGCCGCCGTGGAAATGGACTTGATGGCTTCGCCACCCTTGCCAAGGGCGATCTTCTTTTGACTTTCGCGCTCGACATAGATCACCTGTTCGATGCGGACAGAACCATCCTTGCGCTCTTCCCACTTTTCGGTCTCCACATGGGAGGCATAGGGGAGCTCCTGGTGAAGGCGCAAGAAGAGCTTCTCGCGCGTGATCTCGGCCGCCAGCTGGCGCATCGGCAGATCAGAAATCTGATCTTCCGGATAGTACCACGGCCCTTGCGGCAGCCGTTTTGCAAGATAATTCATCAGATCGTCACAACCGGAACCGGTTGTCGCCGACACCATGAACGTCTCCTCGAAGGCGACTGCCTCGTTGGCCAGTGAAGCCAGCTTCAGGAGATCTTCATGCTTTACCCGGTCAATCTTGTTCAGGACCAGGATCTTCGGCTGCTTGACATCCTTCAAGCCTTCAAGGATTGCTTCGGCATCGCCTCTAAGGCCACGCTCGCTGTCGATCAGCAGCATGATGAGGTCGGCGTCCCTGGCACCACCCCAGGCCGATGTCACCATTGCCCGATCGAGCCTGCGCCGCGGCTTGAAGATGCCCGGCGTGTCCATGAACACGACCTGTGCATTGTCACGAATGACAATGCCGCGGACAATCGCCCGTGTCGTTTGCACCTTGTGGCTGACAATCGACACCTTCGCACCGACGAGACGGTTCAAAAGCGTCGACTTGCCTGCATTGGTCGGACCTATAAGGGCCACGAATCCGGATCGGGTCGCAGCGTCCTCGGTCTCGGCAGCTGTCATCTTGTCATTGTCTGTCATGGTTCCAATCAACTTTCAGCAGAACTCTTCTGCCATATGCCTTCGCGTTCAAGCATTTTTGTCGCAGCCACCTGTTCGGCGCTGCGTTTTGATCGTTCAACACCGGTTTCCGGGGCCACACCCTTCACGTCCACGGTCACGGTAAAGCGCGGGTCGTGATCCGGACCTGTCCGCTCGTCGACCCGATAGGTCGGCGTCAGACCGAATTTTGCATGCGCCCACTCTTGCAATTCGGTCTTGGCGTCGCGGCGCGCGCCATCGGCGCGGCTCGCACGCGCTTGCCAGTGGCGCAGAATGAATGCACGGGCAGGTTCCAGTCCAGCGTCGAGATAGATTGCCGCAATCAGGCTTTCGACCACGTCCGCACGAACATTCAGCATCCGCTTTCCGGTGAGTGTCTTCACGTCCGTGCCGGTACGGATGAAGCGATGGAGCCCAAGCTCGTCTGCAATCGCGGCACAGCTTTCTGCACTCACCAGTTGGTTGAGGCGAACGGAAAGCTCCCCTTCCGACGCCGTCCGGAACGTTGTGAAAAGCAGCTCGGCGACACAAAGGCCAAGTACCCGGTCGCCCAGAAATTCGAGGCGCTCGTAATTGGCACTTTTTTCCGATCCGGCACTGGCATGTGTAAGGGCGCGATCCAACCACTTGATATCGGCGAATTCGTGTCCGAGCAGCTCTTCAAGCTTTGACCTGTCGGATGCCGATAGCGACCTTGCCTTCATTCAGTTCACACTCTTGAAAATACGGTCCCAGCGCATGTTTGCCGGCCATTTCCAGAATTCACGGAAGGACGTGTCGTTTCCGACCGAAAAGAAGATGATGCTGGCACGACCAACCAGGTTCTCTGCCGGCACGAAACCGACATCGAAACGGCTGTCGAGCGAATTGTCACGATTGTCGCCCATGAAGAAATAATGGCCCTCGGGTACGATGAATTCGCGCGTATTGTCGCCACGCGAGTTCGCCACCTGATCGAGCGTGTCAAAGCTGACATCATTGTCCAGCGTTTCGCGGTAGACCGGAACATCGGCACCCGGGTCAAGGCGATAGTCCGACGTGAAGGTTCCGTCCGCCTGCTTTGGAACAGGCTCGCCATTGATGAACAATATGCCATCCCTCACCTGGACGCGGTCGCCCGGAAGGCCGATGAGGCGCTTGATATAATCCACATCGGGATCGGTCGGCAGGCGGAAGACGACGACGTCGCCACGATCCGGCTCACTGCCAAAGATGCGTCCATCGAACAGGTCAGGTGAAAACGGCAATGAATATTTGGAATATCCGTAGCTGAACTTGTTGACGAAGATGTAGTCGCCGACAAGCAGCGTGGGCATCATCGAGCCCGATGGGATGGTAAAGGGCTGGAAGAAGACGGTGCGGATCACCATGGCCAGCAACAGGGCCTGAATGATGACCTTGACATTTTCCCAAAGGGCGCTCTCGTGCTTCTTCTCGGCTCTGTCGGACACTGGCGGTCTTTCTTTTAACTCAAATTTCGTGGATGGTCGTGGACTTCTCTATCGCCTTCGCCCCGCCGCGGCAATGGTTCAATCGCCTGTACCATCCGCGACATGACGCGCCTCGATCACCACAAAGGCCTGCGCATAGGGGTATTCGTCGGTAATGGTCACATGGACCACCGGTCTATGGCCAGGCGGGATCAATTCTGCGAGACGGGCACCTGCGCCTCCGGTCAAAGCCATTGTCGGCTTTCCACCCGGCAGATTGACGACACCCATATCTTTCCAGAAGACGCCTTGTGCAAGCCCGGTCCCAAGCGCCTTTGAACACGCCTCCTTGGCGGCAAAGCGTTTGGCGTAAGACGCCGCACGGTTGCGCCGGCGATCCGACTTCGATCTTTCGATTTCGGTGAAACAGCGCTGTGTGAACCGCTCGCCAAATCGCTCGAGCGATCGCTCGATGCGGCGGATATCGATCAAATCGCTGCCAAGGCCTATGATCACGGTCCCTCCTTCCGGGAGGGTCCCGGTCTATTCGGATGCGTCATGCCCTGAATTGAGCATTCGTGTCGCTCCAGTCAAGCACCAACAGCAGCCAATGCGCCACCAGCACCCCGGATTGGCCTGTTGAATATGGCCTGGCTACCCGGCTTTCAGGGTTGGGATAATGATCACTTCCGGTCGATAGCCGCCTTAATACGACTTGCGGAACATTCCGCGGTCGATCTGGCGCTGACGATGTTCAAGATCGACACGGTCGACCGAACCATTGAGGTATGCAATTTCGCGTTCCTGGATGGAGGGCGCGCGAAATGCGCGGGCAAGCTTCCTGACAGAACCAAACATCTTTGGTTTTCCTTCGTTCTCAATTATTATTGCACTGCAACAATATAAGGTCCCCGCCGGCATTTTACCAACGCATGGGAAGCGGCCCTGCCTTGCTTGCAGAGCATGGCATGGCCGCTTGAAGACCAAGAAATAGGCAATTCAGTCGTAGAGACGCTTGACTGTCGATATGCAATCGAGCTCCTTCAATTGCGTGAGCAATTGATTGAGCTGACGAAGATCCCAGACCTCGACGTCGAGGACGATCTCGGAAAAATCAGTTGCAACGCGCCCCATTGCGAGATTTCGAATATTGATATCGAGCCCGGCAATTGCCTGCGCAACCGTTGCCAGGGTACCGGGTTCATTCAGGCCGTTCATTACGATACGCGCCATGAAGCGGGACTTGTTGTCATCATCAAGATCCCAGCGCACATCGATCCAGCGTTCGGGCTGGTCATCGAAACGCTGAAGTGCCGGAGCCTGGATCGGATAGATGGTGATCCCGGCACCGTCCTGCATGATGCCGACAATACGATCACCCGGGACGGCACCACTTGGCGCGAACTTCACCTGCATGTTGCCGGAAAGGCCTCGGATCGGCAGTGGATCTGGACCCTGCGCCTCAAGGGTCCGGTGCTCGTTGGCACCGGTCGAACGGCCGGGCACACGAAACATCATTCCCGATGCGCTGCGGACATTGAACCAGCCTTCATCCGCCGACGGTTTCACCGTGACGCGTTCGTCCTTGTAGTCGGGGTAGACAGCGCGCATGACGTCAAGGGAAGACAGTTCCCCTCGCCCAACGGCTGCGATCGCATCTTCGACATCCTTTTGCCCGAGGCGATGGAGCCCGGGCTTGAGGCTTTCCCGGGAAAACTCCTTACCGGCGCGCTCGAAGGTGCGCTCCAGAATGCGATATCCCAGACCGGAATACTGCTTGCGGATCGCCATGCGGGTTGCGCGGCGGATGGCCGCGCGCGCCTTTCCCGTCACCACGATTTCTTCCCAGGCTGCCGGCGGCACCTGCACGCCTGAGCGGATGATCTCCACCTCGTCACCATTGTTGAGACGGGTCACGAGCGGCATGATGCGGCCATTGATCTTGGCACCAACGGTCGTATCGCCGATATTGGTATGGACCGCATAGGCAAAGTCGATTGGTGTTGCGCCGCGTGGCAGGGCGATCAGCTTGCCCTTCGGCGTAAAACAGAAGACCTGGTCCTGGAACAGTTCAAGCTTGGTGTGCTCCAGAAACTCTTCCGGATTGTCGCCTTCCGACAGCGCCTCGATCGTATGGCGCAACCAGGAATAGGCATTGGATTCCTTTGACAGGAGGTCTTCGCCGTCATTCTTCTCGCCATCCTTGTAGAGCGCATGGGCAGCGATCCCGTATTCGGCGATTTCATGCATATGCTGCGTGCGGATCTGCAATTCGATACGCTGACGCGAGGGGCCGACAATGGTGGTATGGATGGAACGGTAATCGTTCTGCTTTGGCGTGGAGACATAGTCCTTGAAGCGGCCCGGCACGACACGCCAGCGGGTATGGACAATTCCAAGCGCGCGGTAGCATGACGGGATATCCCCGACAATGATGCGAAATCCATAGACGTCCGACAATTGCTCGAACGAAAGCGACTTGGACTGCATCTTGCGGAAGACGGAATAGGGTTTTTTCTGACGCCCGGTGACAATGGCGTCGATCAGGCCGTTCGCGACCAGGAGATCGCGCAGTTCGTCCTCGATTTTTGTAATCAGCCCCTCATTGCGCGCAGACAGTTCCGCCAGCCGAAGGGTCACGGTCTCGTAGGCCTCGGGATTAAGATAGCGGAACGACAGGTCTTCCAACTCGTCGCGCATGTCCTGCATGCCCATGCGGCCGGCAAGCGGCGCATAGATGTCCATTGTCTCTTCGGAAATGCGCGCCCGCTTTTCCGGATTCATGTGCTCAAGCGTGCGCATGTTGTGCAGGCGATCGGCAAGCTTGACCAGAAGGACGCGCACATCATCGGAAATCGCCAGCAGGAGCTTGCGGAGATTTTCAGCCTGCTTTGCCTTTTTGGTAACGAGATCCAGCCGCTTGAGCTTGGTCAGTCCTTCAACGAGACGACCGATATCTTCACCAAAGAGTTCATCGATTTCAGCGCGTGTCGCCGTTGTGTCTTCGATCGTGTCGTGGAGAAGAGCAACCGCGATCGTTGACTCGTCGAGACGCATGTCGGTCAAGATGGCGGCAACTTCCAGCGGATGCGAAATGTACGGGTCGCCGCTGGCGCGCTTCTGCTGTCCATGCTTTTGCATCGCATAGACATAAGCCTTGTTGAGGAGTGCTTCATTGGCATCAGGCTTATATTTCTGAACCCGTTCAACAAGTTCATATTGCCGCATCATGCCGAAGGTGATCCTTGCTCTTGAAAACAAAAAAGGCGCGCCAGTTGCTGACTGGCGCCGCCATCATAGTGCAGACTATCTTTTAGAAGCCAGACGGTGAAGAATTAGTAATCGTCACTTTTTTCCGGCGGGACAAGTCCTTCGATCCCGGCAAGAAGCTCTTCTTCCGACATCTGGTCGAAATTGATGGTTTCCGGCGCATCGACCTCACCTTCGCCGCTGTCGGCGGAAGCAATCTCGCCAGCACCGATCATGGATGCCGGATCGGGTTCTGGCTCATCAACTTCCACATGCTTTTGCAGCGAATGAATCAGGTCTTCCTTGAGGTCGTCGGGCGAGAGCGTCTCATCGGCTATCTCGCGCAGTGCAACAACCGGGTTCTTGTCGTTATCGCGGTCAATCGTGATCGATCCACCCTGGGAGATCTGGCGGGCACGATGGCTGGCCAGGAGCACGAGCTCGAACCGGTTATCGACTTTATCAATGCAATCTTCTACGGTGACGCGGGCCATTGCCTGTCCTTTACGGTCGTTATTTCCGGGAATTCACACGCCGGATACAGTGAATGACCACGGAATTCAAGTTTTTCCTGATGCCATGGGGGTTGCCGCGTCTGGAATGCGCGGGGAAACACCGGGCACTCAACCAAAAGATGCTTGGAAAAAAGCGAATCATGCCATTAATGCAATTACATGATTGTTATATAATGTACTGAAATTCTAGCATTACAACCTCGTGTTTTAACGCCGACAATGCCAATCCTGCCCAGCAGGTAATAATAAAAACGGGATGAAGAAAAATGTTTGACCCCAGAGAGAAAATTGCTCTCTTCATAGATGGCGCAAATCTCTACGCCGCATCAAAGGGCCTCGGCTTCGATATCGACTATCGCAAGCTGCTCAAGGCCTTTCAAAAACGTGGCTATCTATTGCGGGCCTATTACTACACGGCATTGATCGAAGATCAGGAATACTCGTCGATACGACCGCTCATCGACTGGCTCGACTATAACGGCTACAAGGTTATCACCAAGCCGGCGAAGGAATTCACTGATTCCATGGGGCGTCGCAAGATAAAGGGCAATATGGACATCGAGCTTGCAATCGATGCCATGGAGCAATCCGAAACCGTTGACCACCTCGTCATCTTCTCGGGTGACGGCGACTTCACGACACTCGTAGAGGCATTGCAGCGCAAGGGCCGGAAGGTATCGATCGTTTCCACGATGGCGACCCAGCCGCCAATGATTGCAGATGACCTGCGCCGTCAGGCAGACCACTTTCTCGATCTTTCGACACTCAAATCGGAAATCGGCCGTGATCCATCAGAACGACCACATAAACCGCTCGACCCGCTCGAAGAGCCGGAGATCTGACACGCGCCACGCGCTGTTTTCATCGCCTTTTCTCGCCGATTAATGGACCGTCAGCCTGCGCCACCGGTTTCGCTCACGGCAGATCTTGACTTGCGCGAACGAAAGATTGCTTCAGCCACCAGCGCAAGCGGGATCCCGATCCCCATCGGAATGAAGAAATAGATCACCCGGAATGCCACAAGCGATCCGATGGATGCCTGATCCCCCATGATGTGTCTGACGGTTGCCTCCAGGACACCGAGACCACCCGGCGCATGGGTAATAATAATGGCGACATTGGCCAGGACATAGGCAGTCGCCGCCTTCAGGTAGCTGATATCGGCTGCCGCCCCCATGACTTCCCACAACGCTGCCGAAACCAGCGCGAAATTGACCGTCCCGATGACAATCTGGATTGCCGCAAGCTGTAGCGTCGGCATCTGGAACGTCCATTTATGGACGTGCACAGGTGCGCGTGCAAATGCAGCGAGCGCGAGGTAACCGATGGCGAGCGCAAGGCAGGTTCCACCAATCGCGATCACGACCGGGACTTCAATCTTGAGGACGCCGGATACATCTGCCGGATTGATGATCATCACGATACCGGCCAGGACGACGAGGCCAAGCCCCACCGTCACGCCAGATATCAGGATGACCTTCGCAACATCTTCGACACTCAGACCCCAATGGGCATAGTAGCGATAACGAAGACCGCCGCTGCTCAGCCCGGACAGACCGATGCTCTGACCGATCGAAAGACTGACAAAGGAGGCGAGCGCTATTTTCGGATAGGCGAGATCACTGCGGACATGACGGATGCCGATCCAGTCGAAACCGGTCAGGCAAAGATAGGACAGTCCCGAAAAGATAAGGGCCAGGACGAGATTGCGGGCCGGTATCTCGGCCACCGATCCCACGATGTCGGACCAACTGTACTGAGCGAAGATATTCCACAAAAGATAGGCTGAAAGACCAAGACCAATGGCCAGGAAGCCATAGGTCAGCATTGCTTTGCGTGTCATGGACCGCCCTTTCGAGACGGATAATCAACGACATTGGCCGCTATTGGTTCCTCTGCCCGCAGGTTGCGGGAGAAGGTCTGACGGTCAATGTTCCTTCAGGAGTCTGCTCTTTTGCCTGTTCCAGTCGCGTTGCTTTTCGGTCTCGCGCTTGTCATGCAGCTTCTTGCCCTTGGCCAAGGCAAGTTCGAGCTTTGCCCTTCCCTTGTCATTGAAGTAGATCTTCAACGGGACAAGCGTCATGCCTTCGCGATTGATGCCGGAGCGCAGACGGTTGATTTCACGCTTGCTCAAGAGCAGCTTGCGACGACGACGCGGTTCATGATTGAAACGGTTCGCCTGCAGATATTCCGGCAGATGGGAATTGATCAGCCAGATCTCGTCGCCTTCGTCTGCGGCGTAGGATTCAGCAATATTCGCCTTACCTTCACGCAAAGCCTTGACTTCCGTCCCCGTGAGCACGAGACCAGCTTCATAGGTATCGAGGATCTCGTAGTTGAAACGAGCCTTGCGATTTTCCGCAACGATCTTCTTTACCGTCCTCTGGCTGCCTTTGGGGGCCATCTGTCATCCACCGCGCCCGACATTGAAATTTCTGTTTCCCGTCCGTGGGCTGCGGACGGGTTCATTCATGTAATGTGCCTGGATGGCAAAGTGAAGCCGCCGGCCCGTGAGATGATCAGTTCAACAGCCCGGCATGGCGAAGGGCGGAATCGATTGCCGCCTCCGTTGCAGGCTCAAGGCTCGACATGAGAGGAGAACGAACACTACGGTCCACGCCGCGAGTTTTCCAAAGCCCGTATTTTGCACCGCTGACACCAGGCTCCAGGAAAATCGCCTTGTGAAGCGGCATCAGCCGATCCTGGTATTCAAGCGCCTTGGTGTAGTCCCCCGCAAGCGTTGCCGCCTGAAATTCGGCGCAAAGACGGGGCGCAACATTTGCCGTGACGGATATGCAGCCAGTTCCACCATGGGCATTGAAACCAAGCGCCGTTGCGTCTTCGCCGGACAATTGTACAAAGTCGCGACCACAGGCAATCCGCTGTTCGGAGACCCGTTCGATCTTGCCGGTCGCATCCTTGACACCGATGATATTCTTGTGCGCCCTGGCAAGAGCGCCCATGGTTTCCGGCGTCATGTCCACGACCGAGCGACCAGGAATATTGTAGATAATGATCGGTGCGCTGACGGCTTCTGCAACCGCAGAAAAATGCGCGAACAATCCCTTCTGTGTCGGCTTGTTATAATATGGCGTAACGACGAGGAGTGCATCGGCGCCAGCCGCTTCTGCATGACTTGCAAGCTCGATCGCCTCACGGGTGTTATTGGAGCCGGCGCCGGCAATCACCGGCACCCTCTTTGCAGCGACCTCGATGCAAAGCTCAACGACCCGTTTGTGCTCTGCGTGAGAAAGCGTTGGAGACTCGCCTGTCGTGCCGACCGGCACCAGACCGCTGCTCCCTTCCGCAATCTGCCACTCCACATGAGCGGCAAACGCTTTCTCATCCACACCACCATCGGCTGTGAACGGTGTTACGAGCGCGGGCATTGATCCCTTGAACATGCAAAACTCCCACCGGCCGGCGATCCACGCTTCGGCCGCATTCCGTGACTAAGGTGGCGCACAATAGAGCGGTGGGAATGCGACGACAAGCGGATGCTGATGCGATTTATGACGAAAGCTGAGGCTTCAAACGGGCGTGTTTTCTCGATCCTGGTAAGCCTTCGTTAATCTGCATGATGACTAATATAAAAGTAGGGTTCCGCCTTCTTGTCGCGAGTTACTCAATGAAGAAACCACTACAGGTCCTGACAGCCCTTGGACTGGGGTTATCGAGTGTGTCTTCGATCGCAGCACCCCTGCCCGAAGAAGCTGTTCCCCTGCCCTTCGTCAAGCCGGAGAACCCGACAGCAGCAGCATTTCCGATGCCGCTCACGACAGGCAGCATTCCGAGAACCGGACGGCTCGCACCTGCGCCAGTCCTGAAGGCCGGCCTCGACGCTTTGTCCGACAATGATGCAAAGCGCGCGCTAAAAGTTCGCAACAGTCTCCCGCAAGGCTCTCTTGACCGACAGACACTCACCTTTGCGATCGCCGTCTCCGGTCTTTCTGGCGTGTCGTCAACGGAAATTGCCAACGCCCGTGATACGCTGAAGAACTGGCCCGACCTTGATACGCTGCAGATCCGCTTTGAGCGGGCACTCTACCGGGAAAATCGAGATGCCGACGAAATCCTCGATATTTTCAGATCGGAGCAACCTAAGACGCCGGAAGGAAGGTTTCTGGTCGCCAGAGCACTTCAGGAGAGCGGAAAATCCAGGGAGGCAGCTGCGGCAATTCAGGCTTTGTGGACATCCGACCCACTGGATGCCGCACTGGAACGACGGATCCTGAAGACGTTCGACAAGGAACTGACAACGCATCATCACAAGTTGCGGATGGATTATCTGATGTACCGCAACCGCATCACGCAAGCGAAGCGTTTTTCTGAAATCGGAGAAGCCCGTTCGCTCTACAAGGCGTGGGTGGCTCTCATCCGCAGATCCAAGAATTCAGACGCTCTCCTGAAGGCCGTAGACCCATCCTGGAAGGATGATCCCGCCTATCTCTTCATGCAGATTGAAAGTCTCAGGCGCAAGGACAAGTACCGGGAGGCGGCAAAGTTACTGGACAAGGCGCCGCGTGATGCCGAAAGCCTGATCAACACTTCGCAATGGTGGGACGAACAACGGATCGTCGCGCGCGGCCTTGCCGATCTTGGCGACTACAAGGAAGCCTACGCCCTGGTTTCTTCCCATAGCGCCACAGAACCCGTTGATATCGTCGATGCGGAGTTTCATGCCGGCTGGTACGCACTTCGAAATCTCCATGATCCGAAGGCAGCGGAGAAGCATTTTCGTCGCATCCTTGAGGTCTCCAACGGACCGATTTCGGCGTCACGTGCATGGTACTGGCTCGCACGCACGGCAGAAGACGCCAAGTCCGATGAGGCCGAGGCAAACTACCGCAAGGCCGCTTCCTATTCCGGCAGTTTCTACGGGCAACTGGCCGCCGCACATCTTGGGATCACACAGCTCAATGTGGAGCCACCCTCTCCTTCCGATGAAGACAGAAAGAATTTCATTAGTCGGGCACCGGTGGTCGCAATCAACCGCATGGAAGCGTCCGGTCATGAAGAGCGTGCGAAAAGTCTTATTCGATCACTGGCCAGGACCATCAAGAGCCCCGGCGAACTTGCGCTGCTTGCAGCACGGGCTGAACGTCGAAGCGATCACAATCTGGCTCTGCGGATAGGAAAGTCTGCCTTTTCGGAGGGACGTGATGTGGCGGCGCTGGCATTTCCAATCGGGGCCATCCCGGTCAGCGCAGACATATCGGGCTCGGGCAAGGCACTTGCCTACTCGATTGCACGCCAGGAAAGTGCGTTTAATCCAACGGCGGTTTCGCCGGCCAATGCGCGCGGCCTCCTGCAACTGCTTCCCGGCACGGCCAAGGCAGTGGCAAAGCGGCACGGACTTTCCTACGTTCCGGCAAAGCTTACCACCGACCCAGCCTACAACGCGACGCTTGGGGCACATTACCTCGCCGAACAGATCGACACTTTTGGCGGCTCATACATCTTGACCTTCATCGCCTATAATGCCGGCCCGCGGCGGGTTCACGAATGGATCGCCCGCTACGGGGATCCACGTGGAAAACCGATTGAAGAGGTCATCGACTGGATCGAGCGCATTCCCTTTCCGGAAACCCGCAACTATGTGCAGCGGATCATGGAGAACTACCAGGTCTACAAGACACGTCTCGATCAGACGACCGACATCGTCGCCGATTTGAGATTTGGCAGGACAGACCCGCCATCTGCCGCGTTGACTGTGTCGGTGTCGGCCGACCTCGCAGAAAACTAGATCGTTCATCCGTTTCACCAGACCTGGCAGCCGACAGCCTCATCCCTGACCATTCATGCTTTTCTATTGAACCGCGCGACCTCAAAATGTGACAGGCCGCGTCTATATGTCCGTTCCCCTTCCATCACGGCTTCACCTTGACCAGCGGCCTGACAATATCGTCCTTCCCCTACTTGCACTGTCACTACGGCCCGTTTTGCTGATTTAGTCAGCCGCATTGGATGGATTGCCTGCCAGTGTCAGGCTCATTCAAGGGAACCGAACATCCTGCGACGTGTTCTAATACATGCTCGAAGAAAGGAGCCTGCTATGTTCCCTATCAGGAAAACACTGTCCGCCGGGGCCATGAGCGTCGTGATCTTTGCGACCTCCATCATGCCTGCAGGCGCTGTCGTCATACCGTTGGTGAAATCACCACAGGTATCATCCGCAGAAGATATTCAGTACCGGCGAGACGATCGGGATCGTCGCCGCTACATGAGAGATCGTGATCGACGCCCAGGATATTACCATGGCCACAGGGGATCGCGAGAGCGCCGTCGTGGCTACCGCCGCCATGATGATGGCTGGTGGTATCCCCTTGCAGCATTTGGCGCCGGCGCAATTATCGGCGGCGCGATTGCAAATCAGCCCCGTCCGGCACAGGCACTGCCAAGCCGACACGTCCAATGGTGCACCAATCGATATCGGACTTATCGTGTCTCAGACAACACTTACGTACCTCGTGTCGGGGTACGAGCTCAGTGCACATCACCATATCTTTAAAGATGCGAGACCCGGAGATTGAATTTTAACGCCCGTCGCCAGATGCCTGCTGGCGACGGGCCTTTCTGGTGTCTTGAAAAGGTTGTTTTGCAGGTTAATCGGGTCCAAGGTTCCAAGAAATCCTGGACCCTTGAAGAAATAGCTTGTCGCAGTGAACGGAAGAAAATGAGGTCATAATGGCAGGTCGCATAGAAGACTACGCAATGATTGGAGACTGTGAGACTGCCGCACTGGTCTCCAATACAGGATCGATTGATTGGTTATGCCTTCCCCGATTTGATGCACCGTCATGCTTTGCGGCATTGCTTGGAACGCAGGATAATGGACATTGGTCGATCAAGCCGGCGCAACCGGTCACAAACACCCAACGAAAATACGTCGAAGACACGCTGGTGCTGGAAACGGAATTCACAACAGAAACCGGCACCGCAGTGATTCTGGATTTCATGCCGCCACACGACGGCTCAAGCAACCTTGTGCGTATTGTCGAGGCACGGCAGGGTCATGTCGAATTTGAGATGGATCTGGTCATACGTTTTGACTACGGGCGCAGTGTTCCATGGGTCAGCACTGACATGTCAGGCGAGCTTACCGCGATTGCCGGTCCAAACCGTCTCACGTTGAAAGCACCGGTGGAGTTAAGAGGCGAAGACCTCCACACCAAGGCGACCTTTTCGGTGTCAAAGGGAGAGAGATTGCCCTTTGCACTGACCTATAGTCCCTCCCATGAACCAGTCCCGCTCGCACGTGACCCTGAAGAAGAGTTGGAAGAGACAATCGATTTCTGGCGCGATTTTGTCGGTCAATGCCCAAAGGTCGACAGCTATACGTCAATCGTCAAACGGTCGCTGATCACACTCAAGGCAATGACCTATATGCCAACGGGCGGCATTGTCGCTGCGATCACGACCTCCCTTCCGGAAGCCATTGGCGGTGAACGCAACTGGGATTATCGCTACTGCTGGCTGCGCGATGCGACGATGACATTGATGGCGTTCATGAAGCTTGGATATCTCAATGAAGCAGCAGCATGGCGAGAGTGGTTGCTGCGCGCTGTCGCTGGCGCACCCGAGCAGATGCAGATCATGTATGGAGTGGCCGGCGAGCGCTACCTGCCGGAATGGGAGGCCGACTGGCTTCCAGGCTATGAAGGATCACAGCCGGTACGCATTGGCAATGCCGCAGCAGAGCAGTTCCAGCTCGACATCTACGGAGAAGTCGCGGATGCATTGGCGCAAGCGCGAAGACTGGGATTGCCCCATCACCGGCGCGGTACGGCACTTGCAGACACGTTATTGCCGTTCCTTGAAAAGGCATGGCGCCTTCCCGATGAAGGGATCTGGGAGGTTCGTGGTGGGCGTGATCATTTCACGCACTCCAAGGTCATGGCCTGGGTCGCCTTTGACCGTGCGGCCCGGCTTGTCGAGGAATTTGGCGGACAACGCCGAGCTGCCCGCCGCTGGCGCCAGATAGCCGACGAGATCCATGCCGACGTCTGCAACAACGGCTATGACGAAGAACTGGGAAGCTTCGTACAGTCCTATGGCTCCAAAGTCCTCGATGCAAGCCTGTTGCAAATCCCACTCGTCGGTTTCCTGCCACCTGAAGACCCACGCGTCATATCAACCGTTGAGACAATCGAGCGTCGGCTGATGCGAAACGGCCTTTTGCTACGTTATGAAACCGAAAAGACGGATGACGGGCTACCTGCAGGCGAAGGCGCCTTCCTTATATGCAGCTTCTGGCTCTGCGATGCACTCGTACTCCTCAAGCGGAATGACGACGCAAAACAGCTGTACGAAAGATTGTGCAGTCTATGTAACGACGTTGGCCTGCTGTCGGAAGAGTATGATCCTGCCACTGGTCGAATGCTCGGGAACTTTCCTCAGGCCTTCAGTCATATCGGGCTGATTGCCTCAGCGCTTAATCTAGCGAGACTAGAGGGCCCGGCAGAGGAACGTTCCGACAGCCACCACTGAACAAGATTTCCAAAACACTTGCCAACATGCCTAAGGCGCACAAAAAAAGCCGCCAAAGGCGACCTCTAAACACTCTAAAATTACATTGAGGACTAATCAATTCTCGTACTGTCGAAGACAGAGAACTCCCCCGGCTTAGCCGGGGGAGTTCTTGATCAGCTATCAGAACGAGCGCTGAAGACGGACGAAGCCATCCCAGTAGTCATCGACGTTGTCGATATCGTTGTAGTTGACGGTGGCCTTGAGAGCGAGACCTTCGGTGATGGCATAATCAGCCGTCACACCAGCGCGCCATGCATCGTTGCTCGAGAAATCGCCAGCGACAGCATCCCAGCCGTAGCTATCGAAGTACTGGACACCGGGAGTGATGGTGAAGCGATCCGTTGCCTTGAAGGCATAGGATGCTGCAATCGTCCACTCAGACGTATCGTAGTACACGTTCACACCACTGGACCAGATACCAGCAAGCTGAAGAACGCCAGGCCCCACATCAGCAGAAACGAGAGCACGGATCGCACCTTCGTCGTTGTAGAAGTCATACGAACCAAGCAAGTCGAAGGAAGCTGCACCGAAGGAAGCCGATACGATCGCTTCAACACCGAGATCGCGACCGGAGTCCAGTAGGACAGGAGGAACGGCAGTGCTGAATTCATCGTACTCGATTTCATCGAGCTGAATACCAGCCGAGAAAGCTTCGCCGGTATAGATGTAGGCAAGCGAGGTAAAGCGGTTCGAACCAAGCTTGTCGGTTTCGCCGTTGATGCCCTTATCCCACCAGTTGTAGTAGTTACCTACCTTGAAACCGCCGAGCTGGATGTAGACTTCATCGAGGTAGAAGTCATCATCGAAGCTATCGTTGTCAGCTTCGCCATGAATGGCGATGAAGCTGGTCAGTTCACCAAGCTCGGTGTCGGACTTCGCAACGACTTCGAGGCGGGCGCGCGTCCAAGCGTTCCAGTGCTCATCGTCATAAGCATCATCACTGCTATCGAAGTTGGTCTGGAAACGGACATAACCACCAACCTTGAGGCAGGTTTCGGTGCCTGGGATGTAGAAGTAGCCAGTGCCGAATGCGTCGCAAACGCGAACGTATTCCATCGGCTCGGGCTCAGCAGCGATGATTGCATCGGCAGCCTGTGCGCCGGATACTGCAGCAAGTGCGGCAGCGGAGCCGAGAAGAAGGCTCTTGATTGTCATTTTGACCTCCAGTCAAAGTTTCGTGTGGGTCTGGGTTCTTTGCTGAAGGACAGCTTTCCCTGCCCCATCCCCGTCGATTTCTAGAAGACGGACGATCCACCGCCTCGCTTCCGAGAGTGAAAATACAAGACGGGCCTGCCCATGCAATCTCGAACTTGCAGGAAGTGACCTTCTCACACCTGCTTACGGCAACCCTGTTGCGGAAAGGTCACAAATATGGCGCGGACCGCGGTGAAAGGTTTACACTTCCTTAAGAAAAACCTTAGGTAGCAGTCACTTACGGCTACTTGATTGACGCCACATACCACGGCTTGAGTTCCCATTTCGGCCAGATTCGTGCCGCAAATGGACAGTGATCGGGGATTCATCTGTTGACGCGAGCCCCATAGAACACCGGCGAGCGGCTCGAACGTTGCTGATCTAACGACACGAATCGAACGAACATCGCCAGGTCTCGCCTGAGTCGCAGAATCGACAGAGCGGATCCGGAACCAAAGATCCCCGCAGCACGATATTGGCAAGTGACGCATATTCCTCTCTTTATAATGGGGCGTATCAAATAAGGACGCTCGACAGAGTGGATCGCGCTTCGCAAGCGCATTGTGCAATCGCCAGATGAGGACATGAACGATGACAGCAAAAGCGACCGGTGAGCGAAAGCGAGGATCTGGTGCTCAGCTTGTCTATGACATCCTGCGCAACGAGATCCTTGATCTTGCGCTTGTCCCTGGGAGCCCGATCGATGAGAATCAGCTGGCCGAGAGATTGGCGCTATCACGTACCCCGATCCGGGAAGCACTCGTCCGGCTCGCCGGAGAAGGTCTGGTTACCCAGCTTCCGAACCGCTCCACGGTTGTCGCCAGCATTGATTTTCTCAACCTGCATACGTTTTTCGATGCTCTCGCACTCATGTACCGGGTGACCACCCGGCTGGCCGGAGAGCACCACGTCGCGGAAGATCTCAACAAGATCTGCGCAAAGCAGGCAGAGTTTGCAAAGGCCGTCAATGCGCAGGACGCACTTGCCATGATCGCCACCAATCGCGCTTTCCACGCAGCAATCGCCGAAGCTGGCCGCAATCCCTACTTTACAGGCCTGTTCTGCCGCCTCCTCGATGAGGGACAACGACTTCTGCGCATGTATTACTCTTCCTTCAATGATCTATTGCCGGAACGCTACGTGCGTGAACATGATCAGATCATTGCGGCGATCGAAAACCGTAACATCGTGCTGTGCGACCAACTGGCAACGGCACATGCGCAACAAATTGTAGAACAGATCCAGGCCATGATTGCGCGTGGCACCAGTCATTCATTGCCGCTCTAGATCTGGATTGTCCTAAATTTTACCGGCGTGGCCGGCTCAGCGATGCCACGTCGGTCGTTCAACATCTTTCTTGTCGACAATAAGTATACTTGATGTAGAGTGGACTGAAACCCAGGCTGACAAACTGCAGCCTTGAACGGATAACGCGCACCACACGGAGATCATGATGACATCCACAATCTTTTCTGGCTGCATCCCTGCCCTGATGACACCATGCAAGGATGACCGAACACCGGACTTCGAAGCACTTGCGGCCAAGGGCAAGGAATTGCTGGCAGCCGGGATGTCTGCTGTCGTCTATTGCGGCTCGATGGGTGACTGGCCGCTTCTGACCGATGAACAGCGTATGGAAGGCGTCGAACACCTCGTGAAGGCGGGTGTTCCGGTTATCGTCGGCACGGGTGCCGTCAACACCAAACAGGCAGCAGCACTTGCAGCACATGCACAGAAAGTCGGAGCGCAAGGATTGATGGTCATTCCGCGCGTCCTGTCACGTGGATCCGTCATTTCCGCTCAGAAGGCACACTTCAAAGCAATCCTTTCGGCAGCACCCGATCTTCCCGCGGTCATCTATAACAGCCCCTATTATGGCTTTGCGACACGCGCCGATCTCTTCTTTGCGCTGCGCGCAGAACATCCCAACCTGGTTGGCTTCAAGGAATTTGGCGGTCCGGCTGACATGCGCTACGCCGCCGAAAACATTACCAGTCGTGATGACGAGGTCACGCTCATGATTGGCGTTGATACTGCCGTCTTTCACGGCTTCGTCAATTGTGGCGCAACCGGTGCCATTACCGGAATCGGCAACGTTCTTCCCAGAGAAGTCCTGCATCTGTGCCAACTGTCGCAAGCAGCTGCCAAGGGTGACGCCGAAGCGCGCCGCCTCGCCCTTGAGCTCGAAGCAGCACTCGCCATATTGTCGTCTTTCGACGAGGGACCCGATCTCGTGCTGTTTTTCAAGCACATGATGGTTCTCAAGGGGTATGGCGAATACAGGTTGCACTTCAATGAGACCGACGCACTGACAGACAGCCAGCGCGGTTATGTCGAAAACCAGCTTGCCCTTTTCGATACCTGGTACTCCGGATGGAGCAAGACGCTACAGTCCGAGTACAAGATGGCGGCTTGAGGACGCCACCACCTTGCCTGTGTCTGTCGTCGGGCGGTCAGTCGATCGCCCGAATGCCTTTTTGACGGAACGTCTCCAATTGGTCCATTTCCGTGGCCGTCAATGCTATACCGTCGGCGATCGCCCCTGATCTGGCATTGAACCGGCGTTGCGAGGGAAGGCGCGCACCCTGGCCAACGATCGCATCGAACAGAACCTCCGCCCGATCAAGCGGATTGCCACGGCGCCCACCTGAAAACCGTTCAGGATCAAAGGCCACGATCAGTTCCCCATGATGCGGTGACAATGTCGTCGTCCCAAGATAGTCTAGCACGTCCGGGCTCGTGAGGTCGCCAATCATCGTGCCGGAAAGGAGCTCGATCATGGTGGAGATTGCCGATCCCTTATGTCCCCCAAACGGCAACATCGCGCCCTCAAGTGCCCGTTCGGGATCCGTCGTCGGCTTACCGTCCGCATCCAGTGCCCAGCCCTCCGGCAGAGGCTTTCCTGCACGGCGGTGCAGTTCGATCTCTCCACGTGCAGCAACGCTCGTTGCGAAGTCGAATACATAGGGTGTCTTGTCTTGCCGTGGCCAACCGAAGGCCAGAGGGTTGGTTCCAAGCAGAGGCTCACTTCCCCCAGTTGGGGCCACCGTTGCATAGCTCGGGCACATGGCGAGAGCTGCAAGTCCGTGCTCGGTGATAGCTTCGACCTCCGGCCACAGTGCAGAAAAATGCGTGCATCCGTTAATGACCAGCGCCGCAAGCCCGAGCTCCCTGGTGCGCTCGATCAAAACCGGCAGCCCCAGTTCAAAGGCGGCACCCGCAAAGCCATTCTTTGCGTCAACACGGACAATCGCCGTCTCATCTCGATGAAGCTCCGGAACCGCATCCGGCGCCACCTTGCCAGCCTTGATCGTGCGCAGGCAGCCTTCGATCCGATAGATGCCGTGTGATTTACAACCATCCCGCTCACCAGCCACGATAACACGGGCGACAGCAGCCGCCTGCTGCCGGCTACACCCGGCATTGACAAAGGTTTCTTCTACCAGACCCAGCAATTCAGATATGGAAAGGATGGTCTTTTTCTCGGTCATGACTGTTCCTCGTTCGGACGCCCCCAAAAAGGAGCGATTCCAGCCAACCTATCCGGCGCTTCAGCAATCTTCCAGAGGATGCTCGATATCGAAAAGAAAAGACTTGGGCCGAAGCCTGTCCTGCAATGTGCCAAGGTGATGAAAAACTCAGTCTTACCCACCGACTGTCAGGGCAATAAACTTGGAGGACATCTCTGTCGTGTCTTGGAAAAACAGAAAAAACTTGTTGCCATTGCTGAAGTGAAAATCCCGAATCGGCGCAAAAGAGGCAAGACCGAGACCTGACGTTATCGGGGCGCGCATGACCACAACAGAAATATCTGCAAGATTATAGTGAAGGATAAAAATCTCCGGCACGATTGTCGGGAGATTTGAATGGATGAAACAGCCGGCTAATGCGGCCAGATCACCCACAAGGCACAGACTGCTGCACCTGCAAACCATAGCAGGGCTTCAAGTTTGATATTACGAGACACGGCGCACCTCCCTGGGCCCAGCCATTGATCAAGTTAGGCTTTCCTGATCAATGTTCCAGTCAAAGCTTGTTTCGGTCGGTAACCATTCATGAATACTGACCCGAAAAGCGCAAATCTAGAATTCGAACTCTTGCTGACGACGTTTGAAGTCTTCGCTGAAAGACTGCTGCCACGGATCGTAGAATTCCACGTTCTCGTCTAAGACGCGTTCTGCGTCTTGTTCCTGCTTCTTGGCCTCTTCCTGCATGTCTTCACCTGTCGCTCGGATCGCACTGACGATCCCTTATCGTGTTGCCTCTAATACTCGATCTGCAGGTGAGCAAATAAAGACGTATTTCAAAGTGTAACACTTCCTGTCAAAGCATGATGATGCGTTCTGAGAAGCAGCAATCCTTATTCCTGATGCCGCGTTATTAATCGCACCTGGCCAGGCATTTGAGGCAGGTCCGACACCAATCGCTCATCACAAATGATTTGACGTTTCAAAACGCCAACCCATAGATTGTCCTTGTTAACGGAAAGGCCACAGGACAGCCGACTGAAATATTGACAAGAATGCGGCCTGAGCCAATGGGAGGAAAACCGATGAACGAGTTCTATCGCAGGACATTCCTGAAGCTCATGGCGGGTACCGCCGGAGCGATGGGCATGCCAGCCATGCTGCCGGCAGCATTTGCTGCAAATACGGAATTGCTGGAGCAAGCCAAATCCGAGGGACAGGTCGTTTTCTACGCCAACATCACGGCAGTCGAACCGATCATGGAGGCCTTTGCCAAGGCAACCACGATCAATGCCGAGTATACCCGCATTTCAAGTTCGAAGTTCATTCCAACGATCCTCACCGAGGCAGGTGCCGGGAAACTCCTGGCCGACGCCGTGCAGGCACCGCGTCCGATGATCGAGATTCTCGGCCAGAACGAGGTGCTTGAGGCCTATCGCTCACCGTCCGCAGAAGGCTACCCGGACTGGGCCGTCGAGAAGGACACCATGACACATTTCGGCATCGAATATGTGTCCTACCTCTATAATACCGATCTCGTAAAACAGTCCGACGTCCCAGCAAAATATGAAGATCTCGCCGATCCGAAATGGAAGGGCAAGATCGTCATGGCCAATCCTGGGATCCATGCCTCAACGATTGGTTGGCTTGTGGCCTTGAAGGAGGAAGTCTTCCAGTCGGAGGCCGACTGGCGCGAGTTCCTCAAGGGCCTAGCGGCAAACGAACCAATGTTCGTGGAATCCTTCGGACCGACGCCAGCCCCCATCGCCAGCGGCGAACGGGTGATCGGCATCTCGATGCCCAAATACATCACGACCAAGGCGCCCGCACCACTCGGCTGGGGTCCTGTCGCCGGCCCTCTGTTTGGAACGGCCCGCACGATCGCTCTAACCGCAAGTGCGCCGCGTCCCGCCGCAGCCAAGGTGTTCATCGATTACTGGTTGAGCAAGGAAGCAATGGAAATTCTTGCTAACGAAGTTGGAGAGTACGTCCTTGCACCGGGCGTATACCCCAAGATTGAAGGGATCGATAAAGTCGAGGTCAAGCCGGTCCGCGATCTTTCCGATGACGAACTGAAAACCTGGGGTCGAGAATTCGCCGACATCTTTGCCGTGCAGTGAGTGTACGCGACCAAATGTTCCACACACCGCAAACGCGCCGCCATCATGATGGCGCGTTTGTCTCAACACTCAATGCGAGACAATCCTGATGGAAATTCAGATCGAAGGCCTGTGCAAGAATTTCATTTCGGATGGAAAGTCGGTCGCTGCACTCGATCACGTCGACCTGACGATCCCTGCCAATACCATCTTTACACTACTCGGCCCAAGCGGCTGCGGAAAAACCACCCTTCTACGCTGCATTGTCGGTCTTGAAACGCCAGACGAAGGCGAAATCCGCATCGGTGGAGAAGTCGTATGGTCCAGTGCCAAGGGCATATTCGTTCCCACCGAAAAGCGCGGGCTCGGCATGGTTTTCCAGACCTACGCGATCTGGCCGCACATGAGCGTATTCGACAACATTGCGTATCCATTGCAGGTCCGCAAGGTTGATAGCAAGCTCATTCACGACAAGGTCACCAATGCCTTGCGCTTCGTGCAGCTCGACGGGGTTGCGCAAAGGTCAGCAACCAAGCTTTCGGGCGGCCAGCAACAGCGTGTTGCGCTGGCACGCGCCCTTGTCGCAGAACCGAAGGTTATTCTCTTCGACGAACCCTTGTCCAATCTTGATGCCAAGCTGCGTGAAGAGACCCGCAAGGAGTTGCGACGGTTTCTTGGTGAACTGAACATCACCGCCATCTATGTCACCCATGATCGGGTCGAAGCGCTTGCGCTCTCAGACACAATTGCCGTCATGCGCGCGGGCAAGATCGTGGAAGCAGGCACCCCGCAGGATATCTATTTCAACGCCCGACACCGCTATGTCGCCGACTTCATCGGGCGCGCCAATCAGATCGACGCAACCGTTTTGAACCATGAGAACGGTCAAACGCATGTCGAGACGCGCATGGGTACCATTGCCTGTGCAGGCCGCGAATTACCCACGGGAAGCAAGACGACCCTTTGCATCCGTCCAGAGTTCATCCACGTCACCAGCCAAACGGCGACCAGCCAAGGTGCCAACACGCTCGAAGGCCGTGTCGAGGCGCTGGAATTCGTCGGAGAAGTTTACGAAGCGGAGATTGATGTGGCGGGAGAACGTCTTCTTGCACGCATCGATCCGGATGTGGCGGTAGGTCAAGGCGATCCGATCCGCATCTCCCTTGAGCCCCATCACTGCCTTCTCCTGTCGGCGTGATGGATCAAGCACGATGAACAGAACCCGCACACAGCTCATCTGGACCCTGATCGCCATCGTCGGCTTTCTCACATTATGCCCCGTGCTCATGTTGCTCATTGGCAGCTTCTCTCAAGGGTTGACCGCCTTTGGTGCCTTCACGATGCATAAATATGTTGCCGCCTACACGGACCCGTTCCTGGGAGAGGTTATTGGCAACACGCTGATTTTCGTTCTTGGTTCGTCATTGTTCAGCACAGTGCTCGCCATCTTTCTTTCCTATCTCAACACACGGACCAATATTCCGTTCAAGGGCACATTCACCCTTCTTTCCATCGTCCCGATGATGATCCCGCATCTGCTTTTCGCGATCAGCTGGGCCCTGCTCCTCAACCCGTCGAACGGCTTGATGAACCTGCTGATCCGCAACGGACTGGGGCTTCAGGAATCACCGATCAACATCTATTCTCTCGGAGGCATGATCTTTGTCGAAGGCCTGCTGAACCTGCCTATCGCCTATCTTGTGATCGCGCCCGCGATGGGTGCGTTTGATGTCTCGCTTGAAGAATCATCGCGCGTCAGTGGCGCCGGCACCTGGACAACATTGCGACGTATTACATTGCCGATACTGCGCCCTGCCATTCTCGCAGCCTTCACGTTATGCGTTGTCCGTGCTCTTGCATCCTATGCCGTACCACGCGCACTTGGGACGCCAGGCCGCGTCGATGTCCTTGCAACCTATCTATATGAAATGGTCTCCACCGGCTTTGCCCCGGATTATGGCCAGGCAGCAGCGTTGGGTATGAGCGTGCTTTCTGCATCGATCCTGCTTATTGTCCTCTATCGCGCGTTAACCGCCGAAGGCAGCAAGTTCGTCACCATATCAAGCCGCGGCTTCAAGCCGGCAGTTATCGATCTCAAACGTGCCCGTATGCCACTGTTCTTCATTGTCGCCGCACTATGCATTCTAATGATTGTCGTGCCGGTGGCAGCCTTGTTCTATACGTCGCTCCTTCCCTACTCGATGGTACCCAGTGCCCGTGCCCTGTCGCTGATGAGTTGGCAAAACTGGATTGATGTATTCCAGGACACCATCACATTACGAGCCTTGCAAAATAGCTTGATCCTTGCCGTGGTCGGGGCAACCTTGGGTGTATTGCTGTCACTCTTCATTGCCTATGTCATCGTCAAGGTTCGTTCAAAGGCGGCAGCTTTTCTGGAAACGCTCAGCTTTCTGTCGTTCTCCTTCCCCGGCATCGTCATCGGCATCGGCTTCATGTGGTTTTTCGTGCAAACACCACTTTATGCGACACTGACGGCCCTGATGCTCGCCTATATCGCGGCCTATCTTCCCTACGGGGTACGTCCGCTCACGAGTGCCTTCGTGCAGGTACATGCCCATCTGGAGGAATCCTCACAGGTCTGTGGGGCACCGCCGATGACGACAATGCGTCGCATTGTTGCGCCTCTGGTTCTGCCTGGCATCGTCTCGGCCTGGATCCTGATGGCCACGATGTTCATCCGCGAACTTTCGGTTTCAGTTGTGCTTTCCCGTCCAGGCAGTGAAGTTCTTGCCGTTCGCATCCTGAATTTTGCCGATGACGGCCTCTGGGGCAAACTGTCGGCGCTCGGGATCATCATGATCCTCCTGTCGACAGGACTGGTTCTGGCAGCAACCTATGCCGGCAATAAGTTGAAGCGGGAGTGAAGCCGACCAGATTGCAGCGACAGTGTCTTGATTTCTATCGATGCTCTCGCGGTCTTGCACTCCAGCCTCATGCCAGAACGGACATTGGACAAGAGCCTATCTTGTGAAACATTCCGTTCGGCAATCGACGTAGCTCGATGGTTGATTTCATTAGCGCCCAGGTGGTGTGTTGCAACATGCCCAGCCTTCGAACACTGGGCATTCTGTACCTCACATGAAGATTGGACCAAAGAACATGCCTGAACCTCGTTCACCTCGACTTGCCGTCCTCATAGATGCCGACAATGCGTCTGCGAAAATTGTCGATGGTCTGTTTGAAGAGATAGCGAAAATCGGCGAAGCAAGCGTTCGGCGCATTTATGGTGACTTCTCAAATGCCCGTTCCAGGGCCTGGACCGACGTCCTTTCAAGGCATGCGATTATCCCGCAGCAGCAGTTTGCCTATACGACAGGCAAGAACGCCTCCGATATCACTCTAGTCATTGATGCGATGGATCTGCTGCACAGCGGCCGTTTCGACGGATTTTGCCTGGTCTCGTCTGACAGCGACTTTACACGGCTCGCGTCTCGTATCCGAGAACAAGGCATAGACGTCTTCGGCTTTGGGGAACAGAAAACACCGGAAAGTTTTCGACAGGCATGCCGCAGGTTCATCTACACCGAAAATCTGCTCCCGCAGGAACCCGCAAACGGGCTAGATGAAAGCCAGGGAGCTCCGTCACTGCGGAAACCAGGTTCGGCGACACCCATCATCAAGAAGGTCCTGTCCCAGATGGAAGGCGAAGATGGATGGGTAACCCTTGGTGCGCTCGGAACGCAACTCGCCAACCTCTCGTCGGATTTCGATCCCCGAACGTACGGAGCCAAAAAACTGAGCGATCTTGTCAGGAAGACAAATGCATTTGATATCGATCACGTTGAAGGAAGGCCGTTGCGCATCCGCGTCAAACATGCCGCCGGCAACCACGATAAAGGGTAGAGAACATATCGACCGTATCGCTGCGTGCCGCCATGAACCCGCGCATCTCGAAAGTGCGCAGGGCTGGGAGCGTGGCGTCCGATCAGGAGCAGCGGAGTGACGTCTGTTGCGATGTGCGCGGACAAGTTTATTGCGGAAATCAAACAGCTCAGTCTCAATGTTCACATCTGTTCTTTTCATGCGGCTCAACAATAGAATTATGATGATTCTTTGCACAGCTCAGCAAAAAGGCCTTGCAAAGCAAGGCGCTCCCACTTAATCAGACCGGACCGGAGAGGTGGCCGAGTGGTCGAAGGCGCTCCCCTGCTAAGGGAGTATACGTCAAAAGCGTATCGAGGGTTCGAATCCCTTCCTCTCCGCCACTTCCCGCCATGTCCGACCCGGACACATAGGTAACAAAATGTACCTAAGACATGGTGTAGTGCCCCCCTATTTTGAGACAAAAACATGGTAACAGTTCTCCGTTAGGAGGACTAATGAAGACGGACGATCCTGG
>JAEWDP010000055.1 GCA_023390055.1 Pseudomonadota bacterium
CAATGCCGCAACGCATCGCGTCTCGAGTCGAATTCACGACCAGAGGTGATCCATTGTAAGAAATATCACCGTCGTCATGCGAGATATGGCCAGAGATAATACGCGAAAGCGTGGACTTGCCTGCACCATTTGCTCCGAGCAGGCCATGGATCTCGCCTGAAAGCACCTCAAGGTCAGCATCTGCAAGTGCCTGCGTGCTGCCAAATCTTTTGCGGACATGCGAAGTCGAAAGCATCACTGATCTTGAGGCATCTTTCAAATCGAGGCTCATCGTGTTTCATCTTTTCAGTCGCGGTCAACCAACCACCCGCATTAGAGCGGTTGGTTGTCCGTTTGGCTCGAGCTTGGCTCGAAACCTCATTCCACTTCGTTGGCGAAAACGGTTTCCCTGATGGTCGGGAGCATTTCCTCAATATTCGCTGACGTGACAACCACGATCGGTACGAGAATTTCCTTCTCGACTTCCTTTCCAGACAGATGATCTATCAAGGCCTTGCCGGAGGTCTCGCCCATCAGATGCGGCTGTTGCATTCCGGATGCCACCAGTTCACCTGACTGCAATAGCGGAACGAATTCTGGAATACCGTCAAAGGCAGCAACGAGCACTTCGCCCTGCCTGCGTGCAGCACGGATTGCGCGTAGTGCGCCGATGGCCGGCTGGTCAGTCTGAACGAAAAGTCCCCGCATATCCGGATTCGCCGTCAACATGTCCTGGGTAAAGCGAAATGTTTCGTCAGCAGTATACGACTGCATCTGCTGAAGACCCGCATCACCCGTTATGCCGGCTTCTGCAAGGGCATCCTTGAACCCTTTGGTGCGTGCCTGTCCGTTGAGACGGGCCTGGGAAATCGAGATTATACCGACTGTGCCATCCTGCCAGCCCTTTTCCTTCAAGGCTTCGGCCAGAGCAGCGCCGGTCCCGTGCGCCCCTTCATAGTTGTCTGAGATGATGAAGGAAACATACTCCCCACTGTTTGTGCCAATGTCGGCGATCACGACCGGGATCTGCGCCTTCTCTGCCAGTTGCAGCACGCTCGGTGCGGTCGAACTGTCCGTAGGCGACAGCACGATACCGGCAACTCCTCGGGCGATCGCGTCCTGTGCATTCTGCAACTGCGTTTGCGCACTATTGGCAGAATCCAACGCCTGGAATGTATAGCCGTTATCCGTGGCAACTTTCTCGACACCTTTCGCCAGATACCGCCAGAACGGAAGGTCCAGTCCAGGCGTCAAATAGACGATAGCCTTTGACTGCGCATATGCGGGCGAAATCCCGCCCATCGCAACGCCCAAGACCGCAGCCGCTCCGGCAGCCATGCTCAACACGGTTCGTCTCGTTCTCATGCTATTCTCCTCTCAAAATGCGCCGCTTCCTCTCGCGGCCGTTGCAACCTACTCAGCTTTTTTGGTATTTACCTGTGCGAGAAGCCGTTTAGTCGACGTGTAGATTCGCTCTTCATGAGCTGCGAATGCTGCCATTGCAGTTGCGCGGTCCCGGCTTTCGAGGGCGGTCATAATTGCGTTATGATCTGCAAAGCTTTCCTTGATGGCACCAGGTTGCGCGACCGCTCGACGTCGATGGTCCATCATGTACGTGTAGAGATCAGTGACAATATCTGCGAGCAACGGGTTGCCGCATTCACGATAGATGGTGACGTGAAACTCACGGTCACAAATCAGGAAACGAACCGGGTCATTCATACAACCCGCCTGCGCCTCCAGTGATTGCGAAAGCAGAGCAAGCGCATCGTCAGAAATTCGCTCAGCTGCATCACCGACAATCTGCTGTTCGATCAGCATTCGCGCCGCATGCACGGCGTCAACATCATAGAGATCCACATTAAGTCGATAAGTGATACCGACTGCCATGTTAGACAGATCGGCGTTGGCGACACGGGTTCGCGAACCCTGCGCAACGTCAAGAATTCCTCGAGCTGCCAGTGTCTGTATGGCACTGCGGACAGTCTGACGGCTGACTGACAACGCCGCAGCCAGCTCGCGCTCGCCAGGCAGCTCATCCCCAACGCTGAGTACGCCAGAGGCGATAAGAGCTGCGATCTTGTCAGCAATGACTTCCCTGATCGTACGTCTCTCAAGGTTGCGCCCAAGGCCAGCACTTTTATCAAGCAGAAGATTGTGCACCACACTCAAACGTCAGCCCCACTGATCCACTGGTCTGTCCACTAGTCCAGTTAAGACCGTGTAGAACTCCTTGTCAAGCGATATCAGCGCCCAAGATGCGGACGGCCCCGTTCATCATTGAACGGGGCCTGCGTCGACGACCATTGAAACTGAATTAAAAGCTACCGAACAGGAACCCGCTTACGGTGAAGTGCGAACGTAGCCAATATTTCGGGCAAGCCAGCAACCAATCGTCAATCCAATTACCGATCCGCCGCCATCCCTTTGGACACGGACTGTCCAGTCCCCCGGGGCAGGTGCATCCATCGAGCGGCGACACGGCAAGATCCATATGTCTTCAGCCACAGGATAGAGCGGTGTCATTTCTCCTGTGCCGAGATAGCCTTCAAAACATCCGGAGAAGGTCTCATTCGCCTCAACAATCGTAATGAAACCGTCCACTTCACGCGCATAATATCGGCCGGCAATGTCTCTCCTCAGCTCGCCCCCAACTCTTATCGCTGTGCCATGCAAATTCTCTCGCCAGCGCCTAAAGTCAACTTCACTTCCTCGCCTGACGAGTGTCATTGAAGGAGATCGTGCCCTATCTTTTCCATCAAACGAAAGACGCTCTGACGATGTTGCAAACGATACATCGAGGCCATTGTGATCAGGTAACAATGTCAGTAACAGACCCGTATCCGGATCAATGAACTGACCCTTCCAATCAGGATCAACCGGAACCGCCTCCTGTATTTCTTCCGGAAGTCCAACGGCCACGCGCATCAATCGCTTTGCCGTACCATGGGCATCACCCTCATGGTTGAAGAGAACAACAACCGAGATCCGCTCGCTCGCACAATGAAGCCGACAAGTGCGAAAACCACGCAAGGCACCACCATGGCCAGTCGTCGGCATGTCGTCGATTAAATCGTGGGCAAGCCCATAACCATAAGGAGCACGAGACCCGTCCGAAAAAGTCTGAGGTTCTGAAAGGCATCTGTAAATCGCACTGCCATCATCTCGGGTCTGATCAATGAAGCACTCCCATGCGAGCATGTCGTCAAGAGATGCAGATATTCCGGCATCACCCGTCCAGAAGATGCGGTTTGTAGCCGGAAAGAAGCCGACCTTATCGTTGCCCTCGTGGCCAACCATACCATCGGCGGGTACCGACGTATCCGGTATCAGCTCAGCTGTTGCCATCCCTGCTGGTGTAAAAATGCGTTCGCGATAGAGTTCTCCCAGCGAACGTCCTGTAAACTCCTCGATAAGATCGGAGAGGATCCGGTAATTCCCGTTTGAATACGAGTAGTTTTCGCCAGGAGAGAAGTGGGTGCTTCGCATACAGGCAAATAGTAGCCTTGCATCCTCCTTGCGAAATACGCCTTCCGCATCGGCACCGTGCAGAACAGTCAGCGCCCAATAGTCTCTGAGGCCGGATTGATTGTTGCAGAGTTGACGGACACTCGGACGGGTCGTTTCCATCAATGGAAGATAACACTCCAAGATAGCATCAAACGCCTCCAGGTCCCTGTTGAGGCCCAACAAGATGCCACAGGTGAATTGTTTACTGATCGAACAGATTGGAAACCGTATCGATGGTGTGACAGGCAAGTGCTTCTTCGGGTCCGCGTAGCCCCAGGAACGGCGAAGGATGACCTCCCCGTCCTTGACTATCCCGACGGCGCCGCCGGGTCCCCTTATGACTTCGGACACTTCATTCGCTGCCCGTTCAAGGGCCAATCTGTCAATCGATTTCATTATCACTGCTTGTACTGAAGAGAATCGGGAGGTCTGAGCTTCATTCAAGCAGCACTACGCGACAAGCCATGAAATGATACCATGAGGGAGGATACACAAATGATCCGGCCTTCAATAACTGCAACACTACCGCCGGCTTTCAGGCGACCTTGCAATGTTGCATCCGTGTTCCAATGTGCATCGTTTCCTGCGGCTATCATCTGTCCGCTAGAACAATCGGCGTAATCGTGCGACGATGCGAACGTCACCATATGCAGGAACAGTTTTGGTGCAACCTCGCAAAACATCGCAAGCTGCGTTTGTCGCATTGCAGCGCGCAAACCATTGCCGTCAGTATTTTTCCAACAATTGGTTGCGGTCACTTTCCGTCAAGGGACGAACATTGCGATCACCCAGCATCAAGAATAGTTTTGCAGTTTCCTCAAGCTCTTCGGTTGCATACTGCGCTTCCCGCAGCGTCTTTCCGGCGACAACCGGCCCATGGTTGGCCAGAAGAACTGCATGGGCGTGCTTGGCCTTCATGGCCACGGCACCGGCCAACGCCTTGTCACCTGGCGGGTAATACGGCACCAGTGGCAAGCGACCCACTCTCATTACGTAATATGCGGTGAGCGGCGGAAGCAAATCATCCGGATCCAGCCCATCAAGAATGCTGACTGCGACAGCATGAGTTGAATGAAGATGTACAACGGCACCTGCCGATTTGCGTTCGCAATACATGCATTGGTGCAGAAACGCTTCCTTTGTCGGCTTGTCCCCCCCGACATGCACGCCTTCAGCGGAGAACTTGGATAGACGCGCTGGATCAAGTGTACCAAGTGAAGCATTGGTGGGTGTCATCAACGTTTCACCCGTCGACAAACGCACGCTGATGTTGCCCGTTGAGCCAAACGTGAACATGCGCTCAAAAAATGATCTGCCGACGTCAACGATCTCGTCGCGGAGCCGCGTTTCTTCAGAAAGGATTGAGGTCATGATAGTATCCGCCATGCTTTTGAGAAAAAGTCCGGAGCGCCAAAGTTTCCTGACTTGAGGCCGAGCGCAATCGGATGTTCGTCACCAAGGCTGAGGGTCCAGGGCACACCAGGATCGATTTCCGGTCCGATAAGAAGCGCCGAGATACCAAGAGCATTCACCACCGCTCCCGACGTTTCACCCCCGGCCACAAGAAAACGACGAAAGCCCCGCTCCCTCAGACCGTACGCGACATTGGCAAGAAACTGCTCAACGAGTTCACCTGAGTGTTCTTGTCCAAGACTGTTCTGTGCCGCACGAACTGCTTCAGGATCAGCGCTGGAATAGATCAATGGCACAACGCCTTCGACCGAAACAACCCAGTCGATTGCAGCTTCAGGGGTCTGTTCGCCAGATTGAACCTTGAATGGGTCAATCTGCATGGTCGGCGTTCCACTGGCGATTGCCGCATCTATCTGGGCACGCGTTGCCGTGGAACAGGACCCGGCAAGCATAATACTACCGCCTTCAGGTGCAGCGAAACCACGCCCGGGCCCCGCTATTGTGGCCAAACCCGCTTTCCTGAAATTCTCGGGCAGGCCAATCGCAATGCCGGATCCGCCCGTAACAAGACCAAAGTCGGCACTTGCCGCACCAATAGTTCGCAAATCAGCGTCATCAATTGCATCGACAACGACAACGCGAAATCCGTTGTCACGCGCTTTTGCAAAGCTGTCGCGCAACATGTCGGGACCTTTTGCCACGATGTCGCGCGTAATAAGACCAACGGGAAGACTGGTCTGCGCCTGCATCAGACGAACAAGGTTCGATTCCGTCATCGGCGTCAGTGGATGATCCTTCATGGGACTATCCGACAGGAGTTGATTGCCAACGAAGAGATGACCATGAAAGACAGTTCGACCATTCGCCGGAAATGCCGGGCATACAATTGTGAGCCGCTCATCAAGCGCTTCGAGCAAGGCTTCGGTGACGGGTCCAATATTGCCCTTCGGCGTTGAATCGAATGTCGAGCAGTACTTGAAGATAATCTGGCGAGCACCGGCTGCACGCAGCCATTGCAGCGCCGCCAGGGACATGGACACGGCTTCCCGCACCGGTACCGTTCGCGACTTCAGTGCCAGGACGACCGCATCAACATCACCCGCATCAAAGTCGTCAGCCGGCACCCCGACAACCTGTACTGTCCGCATGCCTTCACGCGACAATGTAAGAGCAAGGTCAGTTGCACCCGTAAGATCGTCCGCAATAGCACCTAACAACATTGGTTTCTTCCCTAATAACTTTCAGGCGGTTGCGCCTTCGATGATTTCAAAGCCTGTATCGAAGATCTGTGGTTGAGACCGTGGACCGGCGGTTTCCAACAGTTTTTCAACGGCAGTTCTGCCTATCATGAAACGATTGGACCGGATTGTTGACAAAGGTTTGGGCAGTGCCTGTCCGATATCCAGGCCATTGAAACCGAACAGTGCGAGTTTCCCGGGAATATCCAGTCCGGAGGCAAGACAATGCATGTAGCCGCCAACCGCCATGTCATCGTTTGAGAAGACGACAGCATCGATCGCCTCCTTGCTGGCGAGCAAGCGCGCGAGTGTCTCTCGTCCGGCAATCGTCGAACTGCCCCCGTCAAAACGTTCTGACAGGACGATCGAATGTCCGGCTTCGGCCAGTCCCTGTGCTAGTCCTTCATAACGAAAAAAGGAGCGCCGGTCAGAGATCCAGTTATGGCCGACATAGGCGATCTTTCTATATCCTTTTGAAACGAGATGCTGTGCCGTTGCGATGCCCGCCTTGCGATGGGACAGGCCCACCGCAATATCGATCGGCCGGTCATCAATGTCCATCAATTCGGCAATCCGGACACGTTTGCTCAGCATCATTCGACGGCTTGTCTCCGTATGATCAAATCCAGTCGTGATGATTGCTGCTGGATGCCATGCAAGCAGCGACGTCAGGATCTTTTCCTCATTCGCGAGATCGTAGTCTGTCACACCGATCATGGCTTGATAGGACGTCGTCGCCAGCCCCTCGTGAATTCCACGCAGTACTTCCGGGAAAACTATATTGGATAACGATGGCAGTATGACACCGATGATGAACGAGGATGAGGATGCGAGTGAACCTGCAGCGCGGTTAGGGACATAACCCAATTGTTCGATTGCAGACAGGACACGCTTGCGCGTCTTGTCTGCAATTGACCCTTTGTTTCGGATGACGCGCGAAACGGTATTCTCACTGACGTCCGCCAGTCTTGCCACATGTGCGAGTGTCGGCATCTCTGATTGCACGTATCTGCCTCCTCAGCAGAATCTGACTTATCTCAGCGCTAACATATTGTGCTTGATTGTGGCTAGCCAATGTGCTCTAGAAATTGATGTTAGCGCTGAGATATTGTGCTGAGGGAGAATATTTCTACTACTGGGAGGATATGTCGTGAGATTTTCTAGCAAAACCATGCTTGCCATGGTGTCGACGCTGTGCGCCTTTACTGCGCTTTCGACCCTGCCTGCGAGCGCGGAAGAAACCTATCGTCCGGAATGCTTCGCGCCGGCTCCGGACAACGCAAAGACTATGAAGTACGAGAAACGCGACGGACCTTACCGCGTTGCGTTTGTCAACGGGTTCGCGGGAAATGACTGGCGCGTGACGGCAATCCAGAGCGCAAAGGCCTGGGCTGCACGTGACGAAAACAAGGCCAAACTGGCGGAATTCACTGTCGTTTCCGTCGGTAATGACAGCGCAGCACAGATTGCGGCCATCGATAACTTCATAGCTGCAGGATATGACGCAATCACCTTTATCGCCGTTAATCCGACAGCTTTCTCGTCTGTGATCAAGCGGGCGGAGCAGGCCGGGACCGTTCTCGTGCCTTTCGACAATACCCTCGACACCGACGCCATCGTTCAGGTCAATGAAGACCAGTTTGAACTCGGAGCCACCAAAGCCCGCGCTGTCGTCGAAGCAATTGAAGAGGCCAAAGGCAAGGTCGAAGGTACCGTTCTCGAGGTTTCCGGACTGCCGGGAAATTCTACCGACCGTGACAATCACGAAGGAATGCGCTCTGTTCTCGACCAGCATCCTGGCCTCACAGTCGTTCAGGTCGTAGGGAACTGGGACGCGGGGACAGCTCAAAAGGTCACGGCAGATGCCCTTGCAACGCACGGGCAGTTCGATGGGCTTCTCGTACAGGAAGGCGCGATCGGGGCGCTCAACGCACTGAAGAACGCAGGCCATCCGGCAATTCCCTTTGGCGGGGATGCTGGTAACGGAACCCGTCGGCTGGTTGTCGAAGGCAAATATCCTGGCGTAACGGCCGCCCAGGCTCCGGCAATGTCAGCCGTTGCACTGGAAGCCGCAGTCACGCTTCTGGAAGGGCATCCACTTCCTCAAAAAGTGGCACTGCCAATTCCGCAAAAGGCCAACGACGAATTGAAGGAAGGGACCGACTTCTTCCCGGATCTGCCCGACACCTTCTACACCACGACCGGTTATCCGAACTGCTTCCCGGTCTTCACACCGGATGAATTGCTCGGCCAGACACCGGACAATACCTAATCATCGGCAACTGGAGCGCGCCACCTCGGGTTCGCGCGCTCCCGGCATTCGGGACGACAGCATGACTTCCTCTGCACCACTGATCGAGTTGGCGGGAATATCCAAAAGGTACGGTGCAGTACACGCGCTCAAGGACGTGGATTTCTCCGTACGTTCCGGCAGCATACATGCGATCCTGGGCGAAAATGGCGCTGGCAAATCCACATTGATGAAGCTTCTGGCAGGAGCAACCACGCCGACAAACGGAGAGATCCGCGTTGACGGGCAAATCTGCCGTTTCAACAATACGCGCCAAGCTTCCAAACGCGGCATCGTCTGCATGTTTCAGGAGCTGTCGCTCATGCCTGCCTTGAGCGTTGGCGAAAACATAATCCTCTCACGCCAGGATTACCGTTTCGGCTTCGTACCTTCGAGGGCCTATCAGGATGCGAAGGCTGCACTGACGCGTATCGGTGCCAGTTCAATTGCGCTCGATACACCCGTTCACGAACTGAGTCTTGCCGAGCGCCAGCTCGTTGAAATTGCAAAGGCCCTCTATCAGCAGCCGCGTCTTCTCATACTTGATGAGGCAACTTCCGCACTTGGCGCGTCCGCTGTCGAAAAGGTGTTCTCCGTCATCCGTACACTGCGCGACGAAGGATGCTGTATCCTCTTTATCTCCCACCGGTTCCATGAAGTTGAGGCCTTGGCGGATCAGATCTCGGTCTTTCGGGCCGGATCTCATATCCGGACTTTTCTCGCCAACGAAATGACACGTGACGAGATTGTCGCATTGATGATCGGGCGCTCCATGGAAATGCTGTTCCCTTCGGCTCGGCCGAAAGTGGAAAAATCGGTAAGCCCAATACTAAATCTTCAAAACATCGCTTTGGGACAGGCACTTTCCAATATCAGCTTCAAAGTGCGCCCAGGCGAAATCTATGGTCTTGGTGGACTTGAAGGGCAAGGCCAAAGTCTTGTGCCCGAAGCAATCTTTGGCATCCTTTCCGGGGTGACCGGAACTGTTGAGGTTGACGGCAAGCCATTTGTATCGCGGTCGCCTTTCAAGGCCAAAAACCGTGACTTCAAAATTGCTTTTGTGCCGGAAGACCGCAAGACGGAAGGGATGATCCAAGACCTTTCTATCGAGGACAACATGCGACTTGCTGGCCTTGGTCTTGGCGGCGGCAAGGCTGCAGCGACCGAACGCGACCAGCGATGTCAAAAGCTGCTCGATCGCCTCGAACTTGTCTGTGGCAGCATGCGTGATGCCGTATCGTCGCTTTCAGGCGGCAACCAACAGAAGGTCCTCCTGGCAAAATGGTTGGCGCTTTCGCCACGCTGTCTGCTTCTGCTTGACCCAACCCGCGGCATCGATGTGAAGACAAAAGCGCAGATCTATGCGCTACTGGACGATCTTGCGCGCGAAGGCGTCGCGATTGTCCTGCAATCAACCGACTATGAAGAACTGGTGCATCTTTGTGACCGTGTTGCAGTCTTCTACGCGGGTCGCATCGCATGCGAGCTCTCCGACAGTACGCTTACACCGGAAAATCTGATCTCTGCGGCCATGGGAATTGAGCATGGCGGCAGCCAGGGAGGTACTGCGTGATTACCACATTCATGCGTAGAAACTTGCGCGTCATCATTCCGACAGCCGCATTCGTCATACTGTTCGCATTATACATCCATACGCACCCGCGCGGCCTTTCCATTTACGTATTGACCATATGGTCAAACCAGACAGCATTATTGATGTTTGCCGCCTTGGCCCAGTTCTTTGTGGTGCTGGTGCGCGGCATCGATCTCTCAGTCGGGGCGATGGTGGCGCTAAGCAATGTCGTGGCGTCCTATGTGCTTGATGGCCAGCATGTACCGGTCGCTTTCGGTATTATTCTCGTACTCGGCTGCGGCATGCTTTGTGGGTTGGTGAACGGCCTCTTCGTTGCCTTTGGCAACATTCCCACGATTATTGCCACACTTGCCACGGCGGCGATCTATTCAGGCATAGCACTTTGGCTGAGACCGACACCCGGTGGTGCGGTGAATGAAGAACTCTCAGACGCGTTGACTTACGCGATGGGGCCTATACCGACTTCCCTCATGATCATCCTGATCATCGTAGCTGCCGGGGGACTGTTCATGCGGCGTGTCACCTTCGGACTATCGCTCTACGGTCTCGGTTCTTCGGAACAATCGGCACAGTTTACCGGGATCGATATACGCTGGACCCGTGTCAAGGCTCATATACTAAGCGGCCTATGTGCAGGTTTTGGTGGCTTCTACGTCGCCATGGTGACACTGACCGGCGATGCAGGCATTGCCCCCACCTACACCCTCAATTCAATCGCGGCGATCGTGCTCGGCGGCACATCGCTTGCGGGCGGGACAGGCACTATCTTTGGTGTGGCAATTGGCACAATGCTGCTCAAGACGATTGCCTCCCTGATGTTCTTTTCCGGACTTTCGCCACTTGCACAACCGTTCTTTGAGGGTCTCATCCTCGCCGTCGCCATTGCCGCAGGCTCGCTCGGTATCCTGCGCGTACGCAACAAGCTGAAGCTGTTTTCCCAATGAACCAGGTTGTCAACAATCGAATCTTAGCAAATCTGTTGCGCCGACCGCCGGTCGACCCCGCAATCCTGCTCGTCGTCATGGGTTGCGTGGTGCTCCTGGCAATCGGCGGAACGATCATGCCAGCCTTTCTCAGTCCCGGTTACCTTCTGCAGCAGTTGCAGATTGCCTCGTTCCTCGGGATCATCGCAGCAGGCGCAACACTTGTTATTCTGCTCGGACACATCGACCTTTCTGTGCCGGCCTCGATTACCGCAATTGCCGTGGTGACAACAACCATCGGCGGCAATGCGGAACCGGCCGTTGCGAGCCTTGCAATTCCCGCCGGTTTGGCCGCAGGTGGACTGATTGGGCTCGTGAACGGCCTTGGCGTCGCCATTTTGAGGCTTCCCTCCATGGTCTGGACGCTTGCGATGAACTCCATGCTGGTCGGTGCCGTGGTCTTTTACACCGGGGGCTTCAAGCCGCGCGGGGTCGCACCTCCGCTATCGATTTCACTGTCACTTGAGCGCACTTTTGGCATACCGAATGCCTTTCTATTCTGGCTTGCCGTCATAGCATTTGTGACCTGGATGATGCGTGGCACCATTTACGGAAAATATCTGATTGCCATGGGCAATTCGGAAAAGGCCGTTTATCTGTCTGGTGTGCGCGTCCGCCTTGTAACCACGATGACCTTTGTTGCCGCGGGCATCTTTACGGCAATCGGTGCAATTTTGCTCTCTGGCTATGCCAACCAGGCGTATCAGGGCATGGGTGATCCCTACCTGCTGCCGGTAATTACAGCCGTTGTCATTGGTGGCACGTCCATCCTGGGCGGCAAGGGCGGCTACGCCGGGACGGTTGCAGGTGCAATCTTCATCACTCTTCTGTCGTCAATTCTGTCGGTACTGCAAATGCCGGAGGCATTAAGACAGATCGTCTTCGGCGTGATCATTCTTGTCATGCTGTTGGCGCGAACGCTTGAAAGGAACAAGAATTAATGCCCACAGAGATGCAGAATATTGCACTGATAGGTCTAGGCTCCATGGGGATCGGCATGGCCAGATCCCTCCTGCGTGCAGGTCACGCGGTGCGAGGATTTGATGTCAGTCGCGAGGCCATCGACAAGCTTGCCGCAGCTGGCGGCACGGCTGGAATACATCCTGCAGATGCGGCAGCAGGATGCTCGGTTGCGGTTATTGTCGTCGTCAACGCGCAGCAGACTGAAACCGTACTGTTTGGCGAAAACGGTGTCGTTTCCACCCTGGATCCGGGTTCCGTCATCATTTCCTGCGCAACCATTGCGCCGAGCCAGGCAAAGGACTTTGCCAAACGCGCAGAAGAATGTGGTCTATTGTACATTGACGGTCCGATAAGCGGAGGCGCCGTAAAGGCCGACGCGGGAGAATTGACCTTTATGGCGTCAGGGGCACAGGATGCATTCTCGGCCGCACGTCCAGCCCTTGATGCCATGGCAGGTACTATCTACGAGTTGGGGCCGCAGCCAGGGGTCGGGTCTTCCTTCAAGATCGTCAACCAGCTTCTTGCCGGCGTCCATATCGCCGCTGCATGCGAAGCAATTACCTTCGCCAAAAGCCTCGATCTCGATATCTCCAGCGTATTCGATGTCATTACCAAATCCGCCGGAAACAGCTGGATGTTCGAAAACCGCGTCCCTCATGTCATTTCTGGCGACTATACGCCTCATAGCGCGGTTTCAATTTTCACCAAGGACCTCGGCATCGTGTCTGATATCGGCCGCAGTCAGAAGTTTCCTCTTCCCATTGCAAGTGCTGCTCTCCAACTCTTTATCATGACAGAAGCTGCCGGTATGGGACGCGATGACGATAGTTCCGTCGCACGCTTGCTGGCCCAGATTGCCCAGGTGGAGCTTCCATCCAAGGCAATTGTAGAGGACTGACATGCCACGTTTTGCCGCTAATCTGACGATGATGTTTAACGAGCATCCTTTCCTGGACCGCTTCCAGGCAGCGTCCGACGCTGGTTTCAATGCAGTCGAGTATCTCTTTCCATACGACTTTCCTGCACAAGAGATCGCCGCGCGTCTCGAGAGTGCCGGCCTCAAACAGGCACTCTTCAACATGCCAGCCGGCGTCTGGGCCAATGGTGAGCGCGGCCTCGCCTGCCTCGAGGGGCGGCGTGACGAGTTTTTAGGTGCGGTTGACGACGCACTTGCATACGCACGCGTCATTGAGACACCAATGCTTCACATGATGGCTGGCCTCGGTGATCCGATGGATAAGGGAACCATTCAACGCTTCAAGGAGGCTCTGCAGATTGCAGCCGACAAGACTGGCGAGGCAGGCGTCGGGCTCGTCATAGAGCCCATCAATGCACGTGACATGCCCGGATACTTTCTTAGCAACTTCAAGCAGGCATTGGAGTTTGTTCAGGAAATTGATCAGCCCCATATGCGCTTGCAGTTTGACATCTACCATCGTCAGATCACCCATGGTGATGTCATCACAGGCTTGCGGGAAATGATGCCATGGATCGGGCATATCCAGACAGCGTCTGTGCCGTTGCGTAATGAACCCGGCACCGGCGAACTCAATGACAAGGTAATTTTCGAGGAGATAGATCGGCTCGGATATGCCGGCTATGTTGGATGCGAGTACCGGCCGGCCGGGCGAACGACAGACGGTCTCGCGTGGCTAAAAGGCGTTTAGGTTTTCTGGGAGGACGTCGTGTACACTGAATGGTTCGAAATTCTGGATTCCCGCTTCGAACAGCTCATCTTGCCAAATGTCCACGTCGATGAGTTATACGATAGGGGGCGTTGGCTCGAAGGCCCGGTCTATGTTCCAGCGGCACGGCATCTTCTTTTTTCGGACATCCCGAACAATCGGGTGCTGCGCTACAATGATTGCGACGGCAGCATATCTGTATTCGAGTCCCCATCCAATTTTTCCAACGGTCACACGCTGGACAGGCAAGGCCGTGTAATCTCTTGTGAACATTTCACGCGGCGGGTTACCCGGCGAGAGCACAACGGGCAGCTGACTGTGATTGCCAGTTCCTATGATGGAAAACGGCTCAATTCACCAAATGACGTCATCGAAGCGAGTGATGGCTCCATCTGGTTTACCGATCCAAGCTACGGGATTTCCACGGAATATGAAGGAGCTCGGACCGAAAGTGAAATAGGCAGCAAGAACGTATATCGTTGCAGCCCGGATGGGTCCCTCACTGTGGTTCTGTCAGATTTCATTCAACCAAACGGACTTGCCTTCTCACCGGATGAGACGACAATTTACATTGTCGATAGCGGCGCAAAGCCTGCCAAGCTCGCTGCATTCGATATCGATAACGACAAGCTGACCAATAGCCGGATACTCGGGAAACTCGATAGTGGCATCTATGACGGGTTGCGTGTTGACCGGCATGGCAACATCTGGACGAGCGCACCCGATGGAGTTCACTGTATCACGACTGACGGCACTCTAATCGGCAAGATCCGGTTGCCAGAGGTGGTCGCCAATGTCGAATTCGGAGGCGTAGCGGGGAATCGGCTGTTTATCTGTGCTACACGCAAGCTATTCGCGGTCTACCTGAATACGGTCGGAGCACCAAAACAGCTGCGGTAGAGATCCATACGGCTACAGGCAACAAGAACTTTCAACTAGGTGATGCACACGGGCAGTGTTGCAAACCCGCTAGCTGGATAGACTGCCATCTCGGGGACGGCATCATCCGTCAATGCAACACTTTCAGTCTGCTTCAGCAGTTCTTCCATCGCGATACGCAGTTCAAGTCTGGCAAGTTGTGCACCAGGGCAGACATGGATACCGCGGCCATAGAGAAGATTCTGCTCAGGATTACGGTCAAGACGATAGTCATCAGGATCTCCGAAGACCGCTTCGTCGCGATTGGCTGAAGCCCATATCAACGTGATGCGCTCACCACTTTCAATCCGGCGCCCGCCGATTTCTACCGGCCTGGTTGTAACACGTCGATTTGCAATAAGCGGAGCATGTATTCGCAGGATCTCGTCTATTGCCACCGGCAGCAATTGTGGCTCCTGCCGCAATTGCCTCTGGATGGGAGGCTCTATTGCCAGGTAATGGCCCAAAATCCCGACGCAGGCAGTAATTGTACCGAGTTCCCCCACGGTCCAGTTGCGCAGAATGCTCACGATTTCCTCTTTGGTCAACGCCCGCCCGCCTATCCGCTCTCGCAGCAAGTCCGTCGTGATGTCGTCAGGCGCATTGTTTCCGGCCTTGCGTCGGACTTCCAGCAGGTCTTCGATATAGCTATCAAATTCGAGTGCAATGGCGGTCATGGCGACAGTGTCTCGCGCCAGGGTCGCTTCATGGTTCTTGCGCACCCAAGCGAGGAGCGGTGCCTGCAACTCTACTGGCCAACCGAGAAATGAGCATTGTACCCGCACGGCAAAGAGTTGAGCGAGTTTCCTTATGAGATCTATCGTCTCGCCGCGGCGCAGACGGGTCACGAGATCCGCCGCGATCTTTTGGCACTGTGGCGCAAAGGCCTCGACACGTGAGGGCTCGAAGTGACGATCGACCAAATGCCGGTATTTTGTATGCAGGGGCGGATCCATTCCACTTGGAACTGACAGATGACTGGATACAACGCTGCTGAATGTCTCATGGTCATCCAGCACACGGATTACATCTTCATGACGGAATATTGACCAGCCGAGATAGTCACTGTGGGCCACCGGACAATGATTGCGCATCTCATCATAGGCCTTGATCTGATCGGCGAGTACTTGCTCGGATCGTGGATCCCAGTCTGCATGCAAAGTCTCTGTCCTCGTAGCGAATTCTTTCATAGGCTCTTGTTCCCACAACCACGACACTGCCGTACCTATGGCGGCCTTCTACACCTCCGCATTTCAATGATCATTGCCCCGGGACAAACACATCGCGTTACTCCTGCAAACAGTCTGATCTCCGACGACACCAACGAAACGCAACTTCAGTACGGGCGACGCTGATACTGCTTTGAGACGGCAGATGCAGATGGAAAGACTTGGCGGAAGCGGTGCAATCAAGCGGACTGACTGAAATTCTCGCGACTGCAGGAATGGCTAGCGATATGTCAGGTATATGGAGCAGGAGGGATCCGAGTGGCATTACGCTCGAACGCATGGCCTGATATCGATACCGTACCCTTGGCCAAGACCGCCCTAACCGGATAATTTGCATACCTTCGCATGCAGAACGATTCGTGCAATGACCAATTCGGCCTACAATCCGACGACTGGAAACTGCGAATAGAGGAAACGCCGCCATGAGTCCACAAAAGGACCAGCTTCCCAAGACAAGGGGGCATACCACCTATCAGGCGATTCTTGCCGCCATCCGCGACGGAATTTACCGGCCAGGCGATCCGTTGAGAGAGGAAGAAGTGGCTACCCGACTAGGCGTCAGCCGGACGCCAGTACGCGAAGCGCTCGGCCGTCTGCAGGAAAAAGGCCTTCTGGAAGCAGCTCCCGGTCGTGGCGTTGCAGTGTCCATCCTTTCCATGCAGCAGATTTTCGAGCTTTACGCCATGCGTGAAGAACTCGAAGGCCTCGTGGCCCGCTTTGCCGCCCGCCATGCAACGGATGCAGAAATTGCCAACTTGCATCGCATCAATGAAAATTTTTCCACATCCGGCGATGATCCCGTCACAGCCGCACAATGGAATCGGGAATTTCATGCGCGGCTCTATGACGCCGCGCGCAACCGGTACCTGCGGCAGGCTGTCGAAGATCTCCAAGAAACAATCGCTTTGTTGCCCGACACCACCTTTATTCTGGAAGGTCGCACAGACAGGGCCGCAAAAGAACATGCTGTAATTCTCGAGGCCATACAACAGCACGACACGGAAACTGCAGAAAAGGCCGCTGTCGATCACATCAAGGCAGCACTCACCATAAGGCTTCAGATTACCAATACAGAAGCCTAGATGGCGTAACGGGCTGGTCCCAGCCAGATTGCTGGTGGGAGTCATCCCTCACAATGCAGGTATCGCGGAGTCAGGTCAGACCTGCTCCAACCACCAGGAGGAATGACCGTGAAGAACAAGGAGCGACGTCGGAACGGATCGAGACACGAGATGTCCGCGCCATCCTGCAGAGATCTCAACTGGCCTGAAGCCGCTTCCCCTACTGGAGATCGGCAAGTTGACACTCCCGTCATTTCCGCACATATCCAGCCTTGAAAAGTCGAGATCAGATTGGCAGTTTGCCTCAGGGCATTACGAATCCTCGGCTTTCCAGAATAAGGAGGCGCTCCAGAGTGCCTACCGTCTTTGTACTTCATGATAAAGGTCGACGTAACATAAGTCTCTGGCTGGTTCTCTCAGATTTATCGGATTCCCGCCCTCAACTCACGCGCGCCTCCCATCAGTAGGGCGACCCTCACCGCCAAACGTCCCCTCGATTAAATCTATCTAGATTAACCTTAACTTGTTGCAAGTGCCGATCGACAACCCGCCGTTGTCGATCGTGTGGAGTGCAGATGGACGTCAAAAGTCCAACAACAAATGGGTGCTTCGCTGGATAGGACTGCCAGGTCACACATTACACGCTGGACCTCAATTGAGTGACTGCGGACAACACAATCCGCAAAATGCCGCCATCACGCTTGTAGCCGATGGAATAGTCATACTGCAGCACAGTGACCACCGATGCCACGCCGTTGACAATGGCAAAATCTCGTCATAGTCATCGTATACAAATGCATGCAGAGATGTAACAGGACAGAGTACCTTATGAGCGATCGTTTCAACGGATATGACATTCTTGTCGTTGGTGGCGGCAATGCAGCACTATGTGCTGCCATAAGCGCCCGACGCGAAGGAGCGTCTGTGCTTGTCGTTGAGGCCGCTCCCAGATTTTACCGTGGCGGCAATACCCGGCATACGCGCAACATGCGCTGTGCTCACGACCACGCAACCGACACGCTTTCCGGTCCCTATCCTGAAGACGAGTTTTTCGAGGACCTTTGGCGCGTCACCGGTGGAAATACGGACGAAAAGCTCGCTCGTATGATGATTGCCGAATCCAAGCACATGCTGGGTTGGATCGCTGAACAGGGCGTCCGTTTTCAGCCATCGCTTGGTGGAACACTCAGCCTCGGGCGAACCAATTCGTTCTTTCTGGGTGGCGGCCGCGCAATGCTCAACGCGCTATACCGCACGGCAGAAGGACTAGGCGTCGATGTCGTTTATGATGCCGAAGTCATCGGGCTCGACATTGCAGACGGCCATTTCAGGTCGGCAACGGTGCGCCACGATGGTCGGGACCAGATTGTCACTGCTAAGGCCCTTATTGCTGCATCGGGCGGGTTTGAGGCAAACATAGACTGGCTGAAGGTCGGGTGGGGAGACATTGCGGAAAACTTCCTAATTCGCGGAACACCTTATAATCGTGGATCCCTCTTGAAGATCCTTCTCGACCAGGGTGTTCAACAGATCGGCGATCCGACCCAGTGTCATGCAGTAGCGATCGATGCACGTGCACCGAAATTCGACGGTGGCATCATTACCCGCCTCGATTGTGTCGTCTTCGGAATTGTCGTCAACAAGCATGCTGAACGTTTCTACGACGAGGGCGAGGATGTCTGGCCGAAACGTTATGCAATCTGGGGCCGCCTTGTCGCAGCACAGCCAGACCAGATTGCCTACATCATCTTCGATGCTCGCTCTCTGGAGCTTTTCATGCCGTCACTCTACCCGCCGATCAGGGCGAACACCATCGCGGAGCTGGCGAATAAGCTTGAATTGCCGGCACCCGAACTAGAGACAACGCTGACGAAGTTCAATGATGCCGTTCAGCCCGGCACCTTCGACCACACGATACTTGACGACTGTCGGACCGAGGGTCTTTCACCACCGAAGAGCCATTGGGCGAGGCGGATCGAAACCGCTCCATTCTATGCTTATCCGGTACGACCAGGCATCACCTTCACCTATCTTGGCGTACGGGTCAACGAACAGGCCCGCATGCTCATGAACAATGGGCAGCCGGCCGCCAACATGTTCGCCGCCGGGGAAATCATGGCAGGAAACGTTCTCGGTCAAGGCTATGCGGCAGGCATCGGCATGACCATCGGCGGCGTCTTCGGCCGTATTGCCGGACGCGAGGCCGCTGCGGAGCTGCAAATCGGCGCAACCGTGCACGCAAACTCTATGGAGACCGCATGAACATCCACGCACTTGTCGAAGCTTCCCACGCAAGCGCCACACTGGAAGAAGCCGACCGGCTGATGACGGTATGCAATTCCTGTCGTTATTGCGAAGGGCTATGTGCGGTCTTTCCCGCCATGGAGATGCGCCGGTCGTTTTCGGATGGGGATCTCAATTATCTGGCAAACCTCTGTCACAACTGCGGTGCGTGCCTGCCTGACTGTCAGTTTTCGCCGCCACACGAATTCAATGTCAACGTCCCGCAAACCCTCGCAAAGCTTCGTGGCGATACTTACCAGACGTATGCCTGGCCGCGACCACTCTCAGGGCTCTTCGCACGCAATGGTCTGGCAATCAGCCTGATTGCAGCGTTGTCGGTCGCCATTTTCATCGCTGGTTTCGTTGCATGGAATGATCCCTCCGCCTTTTTCGGCATCCACACGGGACCGGGAGCATTCTATAAACTGATGCCTCATAATGCCATGGCAGCAATTTTCATGGCCGCGTCACTCTACGCACTCATAGCTATTGTCATGAGTGTACGAAACTTCTGGCTCGATATTGGTGAACAGGCTTCCACCTTAAGGCAAGGCACATCCATCTGGCAGGCAATCAAGGACGCCTGTACACTGCGTTACCTTGATGGCGGCGGTGTCGGCTGCATGAACGATGACGATGCGCCGACCGATCGCCGCAGGCTTTACCACCATTTCACCTTTTATGGCTTCATACTCTGTTTTGCGGCCACATCTGTAGCGACCGTCTACCATTACATCATCGGCCGCGAAGCGCCCTATTTCTGGTACGATCTGCCTGTTATTCTTGGCACGCTTGGCGGCATCGGTCTCATTATAGGTCCAGTTGGCCTCCTCCTTGCCAAATGGAGTCGTGATCCTCTTTTGCGCGATCAGACACGTACAGGAATGGATGTCGCCTTTCTGGTGATGCTGCTCTTGACCAGCGCGACGGGTCTGCTTCTTCTCGTCATGCGAACAACGCCTGCCATGGGCGTACTCCTGGCCGTTCACCTCGGTGTCGTGTTCGGACTTTTCATCACCATGCCTTACGGCAAGTTCATGCACGGAATCTATCGTTTCCTGGCACTCATCCGCTATGCCAAGGAAAGGCGCGAGATGGAACATGGCGCTTGATCCCGTCTTACCCGTCCCGCGCGAACAATTCGGCTGGCGTAATGTTTCCACATCCGACGAGGACAAAAGGCTCGATGCCATCGGTTGGAGGATACGCGCAGACGGATTTGCCAGCGGCTGAACTATTTGAGGCTTGCACCTTCATCGACCGTGACACCAGTGTATGGCTCAGCACCTACAACCGATATTCTGGCGCCTTTCGACAATAGTCTAGCATCATCAGTGCGAACCTCTGATCGGCCCATTGCCGCAGATAAAACGTCTTCCCAAGAAAATATCACCTGGTGAACCCATCATGCAGTTCGTCAGCTACGGTCATCTCACCGTGTCCGGGTATCGAATGCGACATTACGCTTCGCTACGTCGTTCTTGCAAACGGCTGGAGTTTTCACCACATATTTCGTGACGCACCTGTGACGATCTGGCGTTTTCCACTGTCGGCTGCGGCAATTTGTAAGCTGCCCGATGCGTGCACAATGCCATATATACAGAAGATCCGATATGAGAGGAAGATCGATGACGACGGAATGGCCTCCGCTCCCGCCGGTTCAGACCGGAATTCGTGGTCTATGCCCACGTTGTGGGCAAGGACACCTCTTTGACGGGTTTCTCAAGCTGAAACCCAGATGCGAGGCCTGCGATCTTGACTATTCCTTTGCCGATCCCGCTGACGGACCGGCCTTTTTCGTGATCTGCATCGCTTGTGTTCCCGCGATAGCCATGGCCGCATGGATCGAGATCTCCTTCGCGCCGGCATTCTGGGTGCATATGTTGACCTCGTTTCCGATCATCTTGCTGGCATGCCTGCTACCGCTCAGACCCTTGAAGGGCTGGTTTGTAAACAGTCAATTCTTTTTCAAGGCGGCAGAAGGTCAGATTGACCGGGAATTCAGACATTCTGCCCCTCAAATGCCTGCAAACGATGCGAGTTGACGCCGCGCCTTTAGATGTCCGGGCCTGTCGGTATTGAAGAGAGCCGCGCCTCCGCGGTAGTCGATCTCGGCGCGGAGACCGCGACACGTGCCGGTTGGATTTCACGTTCCTCCTTCCCTTTGCCGTTTCATTTTTTCATTCGGGCGGCAGGTCATCTTGCGATCCTGACGCTCATGGAATTTCCAGGAGCCCCGAGGGCTCATAGATATTCATTCACGGATGCAATGATGCCAATTGCGTCTGGCTGACACCCTTGTGCGGCCCACAAAAAAACCAACGGCGCATTCCCGGGAAACAAATCGTCCTCGCAGTGCAATTCAGTTCTCCGGGACGCAACACAAGAACCCCTCCTGTTAGTGGTGTTGCAATTACAATTGCGGCTCCCACCATCACCACGGTTCCGACTGACTTGCGCTCCAAATACCGAAGCAGAAAAGCTTCGCCATCTTGCGGAACTCAAGGCTTGCTAAGCCAGTTCCACTCTGGTTGACTGTCGTTAGCCACATCGAGAGTACACAAGCGAACGCGCCAAGATACCTCGAATTGCGACAGCGCGTGATCCCCAATAGAAAGGTGAACCCATGTCAGATAAAGGCAATTCCAACACGTTTCCGGCCAAAGGTTCCACGACTGGGGCCGGCGCTCCCGCCGCCAGCGACCGCAACTCCCTCACTATCGGCAATGATGGCCCTATCCTGCTGCACGATGTCCATTTTCTGGAGCAGATGGCACATTTTAATCGCGAGAAGGTGCCCGAGCGTCAACCCCATGCGAAAGGTGCGGGTGCCTTCGGTGTATTCGAAACCACCGAGGACGTCTCTGCGTACACGAAGGCCGCGTTGTTTCAGAAGGGTGCGTCGACAGAAATGCTCGCGCGCTTCTCCACAGTGGCTGGAGAGATGGGCAGCCCCGACACCTGGCGTGACGTCCGTGGCTTCTCACTGAAGTTCTACACCAGCGAGGGCAATTACGACCTCGTCGGCAACAATACGCCGATCTTCTTCGTTCGAGACCCGATGAAATTCCCGCATTTTATCCGTAGCCAGAAGCGTCTCCCCGATTCCGGCCTGCGGGACAACCACATGCAGTGGGATTTCTGGACCAGCAATCCGGAAAGTGCGCATCAGGTAACATACGTGATGGGTGTTCGTGGTCTCCCGCGCAGTTGGCGGAACATGAACGGCTACGGCTCACACACCTATATGTGGTATAATGCGAACGGCGAGAAGTTCTGGGTCAAGTATCACTTCCATACCGACCAGGGCATGGCCTTCTTCAACAATGCTGAAGCCTCAGCAATGGCTGGCGCAGATGCCGACTGTCATCGCCGGGACTTGTTTGAGGCCATTGAACGCGGCGAACATCCAAGCTGGACCCTTTCGGTACAGATCATGCCCTATGCCGACGCACAGACCTATCGATTCAATCCCTTCGACTTGACCAAGGTCTGGCCACATGCGGACTATCCTCTGGTCAAGGTCGGCAAGATGACGCTTAATCGCAATCCGGAGAACTTTTTCGCCCAGATCGAACAGGCAGCATTCTCGCCTGGCAATACGGTTCCCGGCATTGGCCTCTCCCCGGACAAGATGCTCCTCGGACGCGCTTTTGCCTACAATGATGCGCAGCGCAACCGGATTGGAACAAATTTCCATCAATTGCCGGTCAACCAACCGAAGGTGCCCGTGAATACCTACATGTTCGATGGCCAGATGGCTTATCAGCATACTGGAAATGCACCGGTCTATGTTCCTAACAGTGGTGGCCGCGATTGGGCCGACACGACCGGGGTCATGCCTGATGGCTGGGAAGCCGATGGCGCGATGGTGCGGAGCGCGTATACGCTCCGCAAGGATGACGATGATTTCGGCCAGCCGGGCGCAATGGTCCGAAATGTATTGACCGATGACCAGCGCACCCAACTGGTGGAAACAGTTTCTGGTAGTCTGCTCGGTGGCGTGCGAGAACCTGTCTTAAGCCGCGCTCTTGATTACTGGAAGAGCATTGATGACGACGTCGGTAGGCGCATCGAGGAGAAAGTAAACCAGGGCAATGCAACGAAGCCGGCCGAAGGCATGGGTGAAGGCTAAGTCTTGTTAGGCATTTGCATGGTGCTGAGGCCATCAGCTATCAATAACGGCTGAACCGCCGACACCCCACAGGGAGCGCATACTGAGTGTGCGCTCTCCCATTATCGACCACAACCAACTAAGCGTAAACCTTCCAGGGCCTTCATTCATAAATCGCCGCAAACGCTGCAGGTCCCTTTGTCACGGCACGGTCGCGGTCTTTATCTCGAAATTGCAGTTGGTGGCTTCCAACATCGACTTAACCTAGCCTGGAAGCTGTGCGGCTTGGAACGTCAGACTGCATGACGCCTTCGAGGCGAAGTTTCTGACTTCCGCGAACGAGAATACTCGTCCTCGCAGAGCTACTCGCCGAATTCAGGCAGCAACTTGGTCGACCTTACGGATGATCCGTCGCATGAAATCGATCCGGGCCCGGCTACCACGGTGCATCAGGCTCGGATCAATGGTCTTGCACCGTTGATGAATCGGACGGCTTCTGCTCGGCGACGAGTGTCGGCAGCAGCTCCGAAACGGTTGGGTGGATGCGGAGCGATCGCCTGAGCGCTTCGGCCGGTGCGCGCGTATGAACGAGATCAACGACACTCTGTACTGCCTCGTCGCCACTGGTACCGAGGATTGATGCGCCTAACAGCCTGCCTGTGGCCGCGTCCGACACGATCTTCATAAGGCCCGTTGTTTCTCCTTTTTCGACTGCACGCGCCACGCGCGTCATTGGACGCTTTCCGACGAGGACAGAATAGCCAGCCCGTCGGGCTTCGTCCTCGCCCAAACCAACTCGTCCCAACGGCGGGTCGGTGTAGAGCGCATAGATGGACGGACGCTCCGAGACCTTTCGTCCGGAATTGTGGAGCAGATTCTCGGCGACGATTTCATAGTCGTTGTAGGATGTGTGGGTGAAGGCCCCACGTCCGTTGCAGTCACCGAGGGCCCAGATGCCCGGCACATTTGTCTCCAACGCGTCGTCGCACTGAATGTATCCGCGCTCGTCCAATGCGATACCTGCCAGATCGAGACCTAAGTCGTCGGTGTTGGGCCTGCGGCCGACCGCAAGCAGCACATGGCTGCCAATCACTTCGGTCTCGCCTTGGTCGCACGACAGCTTCACCACCTTTTGCTCGCCGCGCCGTTCAAACGAGATACATTCCGCGCCGAGGTGGAAGCAGATGTTCTCGGTTTGCAGCATCGCCAAGATGGCTTGCGAGATATCGTGGTCCTCACGCGCCAGGAGATGTGACCTCCGATGCACCACAGTAACCCGCGAGCCGAAGCGGGCGAACATCTGCGCAAATTCGAGGCCGACATAGCCGCCGCCGACGATCACGAGATGCTCGGGGACGAGTTCGAGGTCAAGAATAGTGGAATTGGTCAGATAGCCGATGTCGTACGTGCCTGAGTAGTTGGGAACGAATGCGCGGCCGCCGACATTGAGATAAATACGAGATGCGGCTATCCGCTCATCACCAACTTGCATCTCGTCGGCCGAGGTGAAGCGCGCATGCCCTTCAATCAGCGAAAGGTTAGGCACACTGCGTAGCCAGCGGGCCAATCTGCCACGCGAGTCTTCAATGACGCTATCCTTGCGTGCCTTTATCGCCTTGATGTCAACACCTACCGGACCAATACCTGTGACCCCGTATTGTCCGGCGCGGCGCACGATGTTTGCGGCCGAAGCGCTGGCGAGCATGGTCTTTGTCGGGGTGCAGCCGGTGTTGACGCAAGTGCCGCCGAGAAAACGACGCTCGACCAGTGCCGTCTTCATGCCAGCGCCCGCTAGCCTGGCCGCCAATGATGGGCCTGCCTGTCCCGCGCCGACTACAATGGCGTCAAATCTTCTGGGTTTGGTCATTGGTGAGCTCTTTCCGCGAGCCATGTCGCGATTTGGCGATGCACGATATCCGCTTGGCGACCGTCTGTGGTCGTCCTAACGTGACGCGAAATTTCGACTGTGGTGCATAGTCCCGCAGCCAGTAAAATGAATGTCCTCTTCTTGGTCAAGACAATTCCGACTGGGTGGTTCGGCAAGATTTCCGAGCAACTCCCGATATTGCTATCTAACTTCGTTACAGTCGTTGCGAATTGATTTCCTGATCTTGCACCCAAATTTTATCCAGGTTGAGTTCGCTCCGGCGATTGTCAGTTGCTGCACTTGAGACGATAGCGGCGTGTTGCATTGCGGGGCCGTTCCGGCCGGTGACCGTTGTAATCGCTGCGCCAGTTTGAGAGCGTGGATCGTGCATGAGCCAGTGACGATATCGTAGACCTCGACACGATGATCTGCTCCGGCCGCAATATGGCTGGGCTTTCGAGCTTCCACAGATCATGGCTGATCGTATCCGGCAGTATCAGGCCAGCGAGAAACAGATAGAAGCTGAGGAACATGTAGAGCAAGCCGTACACGCAGCTAACCCTGCGTGTGATGCAGGGAATGTGTCTGTCTCAAGAGACAGTGATACTTCCGCCGCTAGCTGCGGCGGGAGTATCACTCATTACCTAGGGTTAATTCGGGCGGGTCGCTCCTTCCCAGTAGTCGCCGTTGTTGACCCTCGCGGATGCTTCTTTGCCTTTGTTGCCGGCGGGGAAGAAGTATGTGCGATCGCGAGAGCTGATCGTTTCGGAGTGGGCGGTCGAAGCGTCGTTGCTGCTTGCGCCTTGGTAGTACTCGCCTTCAGCAGCAGCAGTCGCGAAAGCGATGCTTAGCGTAACGCCAAAGGCCAGAATGGCCTTGAGAGACTGGAACATATTGATATCCTTGCTTGTTGGTGGCTGAATCTGTTTGCGACCTACTCAGCCGTTGTCTTCAATGAACTGGTGAGATGTGAGACCCAACTAGTGGGACTCAATTTCCAGCAGGCGTGGCAGACAACAGATCTGCCCGAAGAATTTTGCTCATGTCTATCTCCTTTGGTTGGCTTCCGCCGGTTAGGTAGGTACCCACCGGCTGGTAATGCTGCACCTCAGGCCACCTTGGTCGAAGAGCTTCGGAGACTGTGATGATGTCCACTTGGCTAGAGAGAGGCTCTCCGGATCATCACGTTGTCCTTAGCGTTGTCACCATTTTGGTATTAAGGTGCGACACCTAATTACTAGCTTTTGCGCTCGGAGGTCGCGTCGCGGGACCTGCTTCTTTGGTGCTAACATTGCGGTGAATCGTCGACTGCACAGTTTAGATCGACCCCATTTCCGCGCCTGGGGTCGACAACATTCTTACTGAGATCGAGAAGTTCGAGCGCACTTTTTCGCCGAAGAAACAACGCTGCCGGCGCTCGAAAACGGATCCGGATCAACACAGACAGCCAAACTTTGGCCATGTGTACGAGACGGTGACAGCAGCCGATCTCTGATGACGCATCGCGACACGAATGTCAGGGCTTTGTTCGCGCTCCCTCTTCGACCTGCCGGAACTTTGCCATCACTTCCACATCCTCGCCAGAAGTTCTTTCAAAGGTCAAAGAATTCAACTCGAAGTCGCGGAGGCGATCCGCTATGCCATCTCGCGTCGCTCCATCTTTAACGCTTCCTGAACGAGGCCCGCATCCAGTTTCAATATTGTTGAGCGTGTTACGCTGAAATACTCCCGGCCCATGCCGGAGAACACGGTAGCAAGCACCTTCACCTACACCACGTGGTGGGACACGATCAAAACACGCTAAAGATCTGTCCATATGCCAATAGCAACGGCGGTTGCAGGACCGGGTGATCACGCACCCGCAGACGACGAAGATTTACAACGGTGGTCCGCAAGCTTGGCTTGGTAGAATCTTGAGTTCAAAGCCAGCGACTGGCCCAGCAGAAAAATACGTTCATAGGCTCGTCTGCCGAGGGATACCTGACCAAAGAAGCCAACGATGTGCGACACCTAGTACTGCGGCGGGATCAATATCAGGATGTGCATGCTGATGGTAAAGCGGTGCATTAGTGGTCAACAAGTTCGCCCGCAAACGGCGCTTGAAAGGCACCACCTCTGCGCGAGAGGGTACTGCGTTTGCACGTCCGGCTACGATGAGCAGGCCGTCAGACATTATAACCGCAATCAAGAAAAGGCGGACAAAAGCTTCCGATTAGCCCGACCTCCACCTCTGGTCGAGAACTCCGCCATCTTGCATGTGTGCATCCCGGCCGGTGTTCAAGGAGGTTACGCAGACATACGCTTTGGATCGCATACTGCTCGGCGATAGTCCGAGGGGCTCATACCCTTGTGCTTGTGGAATACCCGGGCCAGAACCTGGTTCGACGAATATCCCACCTCCTGCGCGATTTCTGTGACCGGAAGGTCGCTCTTCGCAAGAAGCTCGCAGGATTTCTCGATTCTCAACCGCGTCAGATGTACCCGTGGCGGCACGCCAACGCTCTGCTTGAACATGCGTGCAAAATGAAAAGACGACAGTTGCACCTCCGCCGCCAGTTCATCGAGACTGATGTCTTCCGATAGCCGATCCTGCAACAGTTCAAGGCAACGTCGCTCCGCCCAGGGGGCAAGGCCGCCCTTTGTCGCAGCGAAAGGTGCTCCTCCTAACCGGCACAATTCGGCCAGAATTTCGCAGCCTGCGGCCTGCGCCAGCAGGCGCGAGGGCGCACCCTCCTCATCGCACAAGGCCCATAGATTGCGGACCGCCGACCGGATCGTTGGCGAAGCGAACGCCCCCATGCACAGTTTCTGATAGTCCAGAGAAAACTGTCCTCCGGCCGCTTCATCCATGACAGACTGCCAATGCGCCAATGGAAACGACACGCTCCGAAGCTCGTGGGCGGCGTCCACAACGACCGTGTTGGCGAACCGCGGAGCGGAGAGAAAAAAACTGCCTCTTTCGCTTATTACATTGAAGTTCCCGCCTCCCATATCGCCGCTGACGCGACTGCCGCCATGCAAGTCTTGATACAGGACGAGATCCGGGACGGCCGGGTCGGACATGTCTCCGGCCGGTTGAGAGGCCTCCAACAGATGAATGATGTCGCTTGCAGACTTCATCGTGCGTACATAGTGGGCAAGGTGGCCGTTGCGGTACCATTGCGCGAAAGAACCATAGTCAGGCACAGTCATGTTGCGCCTCCTATGCTTCCCACAAGTCTCTGATCCGAACCGGTCTGAGACGTTCCGCGCAGATTGGCCGGTCGATGCAATGGTTGAAAAGACAGGACTTGCATCTGTGCTGTAGTCCGGCTTGCGGCGACTGCGGTAGACGTAGCGGCGTCAGTTGCTTCACCGTCATCACCGACGCACCACGCCCTGCCACACCGGGTGATGACCAATCTGTGCTTTTGCGAAGGGGCAAAATGGAATGAGGTGAATATCGTCGCGGCGCGCATCCTCGACCGCTTGTCGCACCAGGCGTTCACCAACCCTGCGGCCGCGCAACGCTCTTGGCACATCCGTGCAGCCAGGTTCTTCTGGTCGAGCGTTTTCACCTTGGCGTTGACAATGATCAGATCGTTGGGAGGCATGACGTTCTCCTTCGCGCCCGAGTGTGTTGATGAAAAAAGAGCAGCAACCCTGTGGGAAGGCCGGCGATGGCCGGCTGGTTCGCCGATATTGTCGGACCGGCCGTCCTCGTCCGATCGTTCAAGCCGCAGGCTTGGGAGCGACAGTCGGGCCGTGTGCCACGCGCTCGGGAGCCTTGTGCACCATCGTGTAGGCGTAATCCACACCCATGCCGTAGGCGCCGGAATGCTCCTTCGCGATGGCCATGACGGCATCGTATGTGTCGCGCTTTGCCCAGTCGCGCTGCCATTCCAGGAGAACCTGCTGCCAGGTGACCGGGACGATGCCGACCTGAACCATCCGGTCCATGGCGTAGTTGTGTGCGTCAATAGATGTTCCGCCCGAAGCGTCGGCTACCATGTAGATTTCGTAGTCGGTGTCGGCGAGGCAGGACAGGGCGAAAGTCGTGTTGCAGACCTCGGTCCACAAGCCCGACACGACGATCTTCTTGCGGCCCTCGGCAGAATTGGCGGCCATTGCCTCGCGTACCTTCAGATCGTCCCAGGAATTCATCGAGGTGCGCTCGAGAATCGGAGTTTCAGGAAAGACCGCCAGCAGTTCGGGATAGGAGTAGCCAGAGAAGCTCTCCGTCTCAACCGAGGTGATGGTGGTCGGGATGTTAAAGGCTTTCGCCGCCTTGGCGAGACCGATGACGTTGTTCTTCAGGACCTGCCTATCGATCGACTGAACGCCGAAGGCCATCTGCGGCTGCTGGTCGATGAAGATGAGTTGACTGTTCTGCGGCGTTAGAACTTCTAGTTTTCTGGACATTGTTTTCTCCTGCTGGGTTGATTGGGAAACAGCGTCGATACGCCTCAAGCGGCATCGGTTTTCTTCGACGGAGTGTCCGCGCGTCGAAGGGCGAAGGATTTCTCGTGCAGAACGGAGTGGACGAGGTTCGTATGACCCTTAACCCACTGGATGCCCGCCTCCCCTGCAAGCATTCCCAGAAGGCCAAGCAGAGCAATGATGGGAGGTGCTGGCGAGCGAACCGACAGCAGCCCGTAGAGCACGCCGATCCCCAGACCGGCGGCCAGCGAAAGAACGTAAGGTTGGATCTGGCCCATGGTCGCATCTCTCTTTATCTTGGCGGCCTATCGTCGGAGCAGCGGGCCGCGCCCAGGTATCCTGCTCAAGGTCTGGCGCCCATGGCGGCGATGCAAAAGGATGCATCTGACAGCAGAGCAGATTTGCCTTGAGAGCCTCAACATAGTGGGCTCGTTCAATCGGCGCGTCGCAAAGATTGCGATGACGGTGCCCATCTTGCGGAGTCCGGCCGATCTGGCATCTTGGTAAAGGCAAGTTTGCGGATCGGGATCATCGGACAGATGGAAGCGACTGCTGATTAACAGTGCCCCGCACCGGCATAGACCCATTCCGGAAATGCCAAAACTTACCAGCATACGTCGCTTCCTGGTTCAACTTCGATGAGCTTCTTTCAATCTCATAGGAGGATATGATGTACGTACCTCATATCCAGCAGAGCAGAACCGCCTCAACTTTCAGAGGCCGGCAACCTTGTACGCCGCTTTGAGACAATATTGCGAGGTGATGATGCCTCTCTTCTGGACGAGTGGATTGTAGAAGCAGAAGACACTGAACTGGCCTCTTTGGCAGCTGGGATTAGCCGTGATATCGAGGCCGTCCGGGCGGCGATCAACGATCGCTGGACAACCAGTCCCGTAGAAGGTCAGATCAACCGCGTGAAGATGCTGAAGCGACAGATGTATGGCCGTGCTGGCCACAAGCTGCTCCGCAGCCGCGTATTAATGGCAGCGTAAGATCATTCGGCATTGCCTATAAAGGTATCCCGGTCTTAAACGTTTTCGATCTTGACGAGAAACGAAAATGGCAGCGCACCAGACGCCTTTCACCAAGGCCATGAGCCTTGATCAGCTCGATAACTTTTTCATGTCCGACGATGCCCCGTCGGAATGCATGCAATTGCCGGACCTTGATGGCTTCCTGACAGGCATCGCCGCCGGTCCGGAGATTCCATCCGACGAGTGGTGGTCGGCTATCTGGGGTGAGCTCGATCCAAGCTTTGCCGATGAGGAACAGGCACAAGCAGCCATTACCCCCATCATGAACCACTACATCAAGGTTGCCAGTGATCTTGAAGACGAGATCATCGAGCCAATCTTCTGGGAAGAGGAT
>JAEWDP010000087.1 GCA_023390055.1 Pseudomonadota bacterium
GGTGTACCGAACTGGTCCATCGTGGCCATGAGATCGGCTGTCACACATTCTCCCATCGCAGGATCCGAAGCTACGGGCGATCGCTCGGAGATGATCTCGACGCCAACCGTCACTTTCTGGTTCAGCATGGCATCAATCAACCTGCCCGGAGCTTTGCATTTCCCTACAATTCGGCCTGGCCCTTTGCACGGCGGGAACTCAAGGGTCGCTATCTCACCTGTCGTGGCGCAGGTGAGGCAATCAATCGCGGCAGCGTCGATCCCTGGATGTTGAAATCAGTTGAGATCCGGCAGCCTGAAGAATACGCCCTGACACTTAACGAATGGATTGATGACGTAGCCCACAGTCCTGGCTGGCTGATCTTCTTCACCCACGACATCTCCGATAAACCTACGCCTTACGGATGCACCCCGGCGACGTTCGAACACTTGGTCGCACATGCCGCTGCGCAACGCTGTCGTATCGTATCTATTGCCGAAGCCACAAAGACTTTGGGTTGGGAGGCATCCAGCTCGTGAACATTCGTATCAATAATCCGTCTCCACCGCGGCTACTAAACATAAACAACTATTTTTATCGACGAGGTGGCGCAGAGGCCGTCTTTCTCGATCACTCCGCGCTGTTTGAGGATGCCGGATGGGATGTAGTGCCATTTGCAATGCAGCACGAAAACAACCTCCCCTCGCCCTGGGCCAGCCATTTCGTTTCGAAGATCGAATACGGTGCCGATATCGGCGGCATGACAAAATTGCTGCAAGCATCAAAGGTCATTTACTCATTTGAAGCTCGCGCAAAGCTCAAGGCTCTTGTTGAGGCAGCCCGTCCAACAATTGCTCACGCCCATAATGTTTATCATCATCTATCCCCGGCAATCTTCTCGACCTTGAAAGAGGCGCACGTTCCGATTGTCATGACCGCTCACGACCTAAAGATTGCATGCCCATCCTACAAAATGCTGCGGCAAGGAAAGGTCTGCGAAAAATGTCGCGGAGGGCGCATACATAATGTCGTGCTCAACCGGTGTGTGAAGGGGTCACTGTCATTAAGTGCAGTTGTATTCACGGAAACCCTTGTCCATCGCATGATGGGGCTTTATCGCAATAATTTGGATCGCATCGTTGCTCCAAGCCGCTTCTATTGCCGCAAGCTCGCTGAATGGGGCTGGCCTGAAGATAAGCTTGCCTATGTTCCAAACTTTGTAGATTTGGGACACTTCCACACGAATTGGGAGGAAGGCGACTATTTCGTCTTTGCCGGAAGGCTTGCACCGGAAAAAGGCCTGGCTACGCTGATAAAGGCTGCGGCCCAAGCCAAGCAGAAGCTGGTTATTGCCGGCACAGGCCCGGAAGAAAATTCCCTGCGGCAACTGGCATCCCAAACCGGGAGTGACGTAACTTTTTCGGGCTTCGTCTCAGGCAATGCGCTGCATCAACTGATTGGTCAGTCAAAAGCACTTGTCCTTCCTTCCGAATGGTATGAAAACGCTCCCATCAGCATATTGGAAGCTTACGCCTTGGGCCGGCCTGTAATCGGCACATCGATCGGCGGAATTCCGGAAATGATCAAGGATGGGCAGACTGGCTTCACAGCAACAGCAGCATCAGTCGATAATCTGGCACAGGCCTTGTCTCGAATGACCGACCTCTCCGCTGCAAAAAGGAGGCAGATGGGGACAGCAGGGCGGACCTGGGTCTCTTCGGATTTTTCCCGAGAAGCCTATCGAGATAGAATGTTGGAAATTTACCGTCAGCTCTCACCTGGACTCGGCAGAGCGAATTCAATGCTTTCCGTTTAGAACCGAGAAACTGACAACTGGACGATCCGTACGCACCGCATTTTAACTTGCTACAATTCTAACTATAAAATTACCCGTGTAGGAATGTTGTGCCGGTAAAACGACCCAAGAGATGATGTCTGGGTCTGTTTCATGAACAACAAAAATCTGGTGGTCGAAGCGGAGCCTCTGCCGCTGGTTCCTGACAGTGCCGGTATGCCATCTGCACCCAATTGCGCCGAAAGAGACATTTGCGACTACTCTGGTGCGGAACAAGCCGGGGCAGCGGGAACCCACTCTCGTGCCCACCTCGTCATAGATCACCCGCCGCGCCTTGCACCCGATAGCCTTCCGATCGAATTCGGCCACGGCCGGTCAGTCTCGCAGCCCCGAATCATGATGCTAGGTCTGCGAGGTGTCCCAAACGTCCAAGGTGGCGTCGAAATGCATGTGGAGATGTTGGGACAGGAACTCGCCCATGCAGGATGGAACGTCGAGATCATTGGTCGCCGACCATATTTGACAAAGAGCAAACCATACCACTGGCGGAAAATGAAAATTATACCCCTTTGGGCGCCGCGGATGATGATGTTCGAAGCTGTCACCCACACATTTATCGGAGTTCTGTACGCCGCCATCCGCCGACCCGACATCCTGCATCTACACGCTGTCGGTCCAGGCCTGATGTCTCCTCTGGCACGTATGCTTGGCCTCAAGGTTGTTACCACCCATCATGGTTATGACTACAACCGCGAGAAGTGGGGCCCATTGGCAAAATGGATACTGCGCTACGGTGAAAAGCTTGCTGTACGGACCTCCAATGCAGTAATCGCCGTCTCCAAGGACGTGGCGGAGACAATGAAACGTCGCCACAATCGCAACCTGATCCATATTCCAAATGGAGTTGCCATTCGTCCCGGACTAGCCTCCCCTGAAGTCCTCGCCGAATTCGATCTAGAACGTCACCAGTACATCGTTATGGTAGCGCGTATCGTTCCGGAGAAACGACAAAGCGATCTGATTGCTGCCTTTGCGAGACTTGCAAAGCATGACTGGAAACTGGTGATTATTGGTGATGCCGATCATCACAGCGGTTATCTCAACGAGGTAGAAACTCTGGCAAAAAGAACTCCAGGCGTTGTCATGACCGGTTTCCAGAGTGGAGATCGACTGGCATCATTATTTTCCCAGGCACGTCTTTTCGTACTTCCTTCACTTCATGAGGGCATGCCTATTTCGCTTCTTGAGGCTCTGAGTTACGGCATACCCGTGCTGGCAAGCGACATTCCCGCCAATCATGAAGTAAGCCTTCCTCCCGACGACTATTTTCCGGCGGGAGATGTGGAAGCTCTCGTGAAGGCTTTGGAACAGAAACTTTCAAAACCCCTGAGCGAATGGGAGGCGCAGGCAAGAATTCTTAAAGCAACTCAATATGCCTGGAGCTCAGTTGCCGGTGCCACCATCGATGTCTATCGGACCTTACTCACGCCTGACAGAGGCAAGAAACTGCCGTGACCGTTTCCATAATTGTTAAGACGTTGAACGAAGAGCACCATATTGGTCGCACTGTTGAGACAGCACTCGCTGCATTATCTTCGCTTGGCGGAGAAGTTATTATTGCCGATTGCGGCTCTTCGGATGATACCGTCACGATTGCTGCCCGATATCCGGTTCGGATTGTGCAGATTGTGGCACCAGCCCTGCCAAGTTGCGGTATTGGTCCGCAACTTGGTTACCAGTATGCCCGCTACGATCTTGTTTGCCTGATCGATGGCGACATGGAGCTTGATGAAGGGTTTCTCACAGAAGCCTGCACCTTCCTCGAGCGCCATCCACAGACCGCCGGTGTGACCGGTCATGTCGAAGAACAAATGCTGGATAGCCTGGAATATGCCCGCCGCAATGCACGTCAGGGGCCGGAATCAAGGATCGGAACCATTGATCGTATGAACGGTGGAGGTCTCTATCGGCGACAGGCAATCGAAAGCGTCGGTTACTTCACTGATCGAAATCTACACTGTCATGAGGAATTCGATCTCGGTATTCGGTTATTGCATGTTGGTTGGAAACTCTACCGCCTCGACCGGAAGTTCGTTTCTCACCACGGGCATTCGATCAACGCCTACAGGCTCCTGGTCCGACGTTGGAAGAGCAAGTACCTCTTTGGGGTCGGGGAGTTTCTACGCGCCGCAACCGGTCAGCCATATTTCGCAACAGCAGTTGGCGCACTGCCAGAGTTGAAATTATGGATCATGGTTGCAGGATGGATCCTGATGTCCTTGGTCCTTTTGCTGATCCATCCCGACAAACTGATAGCGTTGCTCATCGTTTTGTGCATCACGGGCATCGTGATCGCCACGATGTCGGTGCGTAAGAAGAGCGTATCAATGGGCCTTTATACTGTAGTGGCCTGGCTCTTTCATACTGCGGCGCTGCCTATCGGGTATCTTAAAAGACGCCGTGATCCGCGGGATTGGGTCGAAAGCCAGGAGATGGAAGGACAGAATGCGAACTCAGGTTCAAACGGCATATCTGGCAGCAATCCTCTTGTTGCCGATACCAGTCGAAGCATCGGATCAATGGCTCCCAGTTCGTGAGACGAAGCTTGTAGTAGAGGCCGGAAGCCCACTCGACTTTTCCAGTATCCTCGTCAACAAACCCATCAGCGGTCCGGACGATCAGCTGATTGCCGACACCGGCGGCCATATCGTGACAAGAGCCCAGCCAAAACAAGCTAGACGATTCCACTGCGCTTCCCTAGGATGGAGCCCGGCTTCCGGAGGGTTCCCGGATCATGCAACGGCCGATCTATATGCACGGCAGCTGGCGATGCGGGGCTATAACATCGCACGGTTCCATTTTCTTGATGCAAGTCTGATGGAAGGGCGAAATCAGGACTTCGCTTTCAATCCGGAAATACTCGATCGTGTCCATTATCTAATGGCAGCCCTCAAGAAGGAGGGAATATACTGGATGATTGACGGTTTGAGTTCGTGGCAGGGTGCGAGCGGCAATGCTGAAAATCGCTGGGACCCATTACCTGGCCTCAAACTCGAACTGAACTACACCAATGATGCCTTCCAACACTGGCGCCAGCTTGTGACCAGGCTTTTGGCAGACATCAATCCCTATACTGGTAAAGCTCCTATCCATGACGAAGCGATGGCGCTGGTTATCCTCGCAAATGAGAATGGGATGGAGTTCGAAACCATTGTCCACGAACAGTCGGACAAATCGCATTATCCAGAGACCATGGCGCAACCGTTCAACGATTGGCTCGCGGCACGCTACAAGCATAAATCTGATCTAGAACGGTCATGGGGAGATCTTGAGCCTGGCGAAGATCTCTATGCCGGCACGGTTCATTTACCGCAGAATCGATATCAGGACAGTCCGCGCATGCATGACCTCCAGGCATTTTTCGTCGAGACCGAGCAGACGTCATATGCAAAAATGGCAAAAGCTTTGCGCGACCTTGGCTACAGGGGATTGATCAGCACGTACAACAACCATGCCACGGTTCAGACGGCGCTTAGCCGTATGAAGCTTGAGGCCGTCACCATGAATACTTACCATGACTGGGTAGGCGGCTACCAGTCCGGGGCATCAATCAGGAACGACAGCTCCGTCGTTAACACTGCGGCATATATGCGTTATGCGGCAGCAGCGCGTTGGCTGGACCGACCATTCGCCATCAGTGAATATGATCATCTGTTCTGGAACCAGTTCCGATACGAGGCGGGATTGTTGATGCCTGCATACGCCTCGCTGCAGGACTGGTCCATCCTTTGCCGCCATGCTCATGGCCCGATCATCCTGGAATATGGCGAGCCTTCCGCCCATAAGCGCTCCATGCTTCCCTATGCAATTGCTCTGGATCCCGTGGCTCGGGCCGGCGAAACGCTTGCAGCTCTCCTGTTTCGCCGCACCGACGTAGATCCAGCCATCAATACCATCCCATTTCTCATGAGAGGACTGGAAGACCTTAGCGACGACATGCAGGCCGTGGAACCTCCGGAACTGACCAGCTTGGCACTCGTCTCCCGGATAGGCTTGCAGGTATCGGATGGATTGCGGTTGCCACATGCTGTCAACCAACCAAGAAACCCATCCGATCGCGATACGCTGCTTGAGGGGTTCAAAGACAGTGGACAACTGGCTCGCACAAATCGCACGGACCCGTCACAGGGGATATTCGAAAGCGACACAGGGCAGCTTCTGCTTGAGGCACGACAGTCCCGGCTTCGCGTCATATCTCCAAGAACCGAAGCGGTAGCATATTCCGGTACAAATGGACCAATAACGTTGAATACAGTAGCGGTCAGCCAGACGACTGGTAGTGGCCTTCTCGCGATCTCAGCAATAGACAATGCGCCGTCTCTTGCTGAAAGCCATCGCATTCTGATTATCTTTGCCACGGATGCACGTAATACCGACATGCGTTTCAAAAGCGGCGATGAACGGAGTATCGACAATTACGGCAGATTGCCAGTGCTTCTCCGCAAGGCGAGTGCCAGCCTGTCCTTGCCGACACGAAGCGGACGATGGCGCTTGTCACCGGTTGGCCTGAATGGTGCCGTCAAGCCTCCTGTTCAAATTGGCAACGGCCCCGTACATTTTCAGCTTTCTAACGACCTGCCCACCGGGCCAACCACTTTCTTTCTGCTCGAAATTGACTGAGCCCCTCAATTCAGGTTGTACGAACATGCCGAAGGCACGAATGAGAGCCTCATTGCTCATGGGACCGGCTTGCCGTGCAAAGCAGGCGGACGAGATCATAAACGCGTGAAGGCGACGTTGACGGCTCCCGTCGGACGACTTTAGCCTTCCATTCCTCTTGCAAGTGGCTCTGGAAGGAGTAGGCTCACCTCTCCATTCTGGAAAGACCTTCATTCATCTACGGAGGCCAACCACATGCACGACAACTTTCATTCAAACACGTTCGAGCCTCAAGACCTCGCCTTCCTCAAGAGGTTCTTTACAACAGTCTGTGCCGAAAGAGGCCTGAGTGGCGAGAGTGAAGTGGCAAATGACCTGGCTGCTCGCATTTTTCAACTTTACCAGCAGGGGGTTCGCGAAGAAAAGGATCTCCATTTTTATCTGCGCAACTGAGTGACTTGAAGCCGGGTAGTAGCTACAGATTTCTCGTACGTGAAAAGAACTGCGACATATCCCGGAGTTCTGTCGCAGACCGGTCGGCCATGACAACCTCCTCGTCCAAAATACGTTAAGACATTGACTTGGCTTCTGTTTCATCCAAGTCATCAGCAACAGCAATCTACTCCTCGCAAGAACGGTTCCGGCATACATAGCACAAGCTGCTTACGCACCTTCGTCTGACGGCGTTTATCGATGAGCACCTTCAGTTCCGGATAAATTTCATTCCTCTTTGACTTCGATCAGCGCCTTGTCAGGTACCGTCTGCCATCCACTCGCTCATCGGAGATGACCGCCGATCTCTACCAGACAGCGGAGAAGACACTAAAATAGGTTCAAGGGATATTGCCGGTTTTGGGTCGGCAACCATCCAGCCTGCTCCTGACAGCCGAGTTTGTTGCTTTCCACTACAGGAGGATGATGTGGGAACAAGCAGCGCTGTCATGCGTTTTCCCTCAACCAGAACGGGGGAGTATCGTGGACTTAACAATCGCTGCAAGTATCCCGATGCAGATTTCTAAAGAAACTCCCATCGTCAAACCTGGCCGCAATGCATGGCGTAGCGCAATCGCCGAAAAGGTGGCCTTCCTAGTTGATGCCGCAGACTACTTCAAAAGGCTAGACCAGGTTCTCGATCTGGCACAGAAATCAATCTTCATCATCGGATGGGACTTCAACCCCATGATTCGGCTGAGGCCGGACGATCCTGAATGTCCGCTATTGGGCGACAGGTTGCGGCTATTGGTAGAAGAAAAACCGGACCTACATATTCGACTGCTCGTCTGGGGCATGGGCCCGATCTACTCAGGAAAAAGCTTGAAAATGTTCGGAAAAATGCCATGGAGCGATCACCCGCGTATCAAGTTGAAGTTCGATTTCAATCATCCTTTGCGCGCAAGTCACCATCAGAAAATTGTCTCTATAGATGATAGAACTGCATTCCTGGGCGGCATAGATATCACCGCAAGAAGATGGGATGACCGTACCCACAGAGCCGACAATCCACTACGCAGGGCACCCGATGGCACAGCATATGGACCTGTCCATGATGTTCAAAGCATCGTTACCGGTCCAGCTGCAGCATTGATTGGAGACGTTGCCAGGTCCAGATGGAAGAAGATTGAAGCAAATGAAAACATGCCTCTGGCCGAAACATCGGGCGAAGCTCCGTGGCCTTACGACCTCTCGCCCGCTTTGACGGACTGCAAAACAGCTATTGCACTCACGCAGGCCTGGAAATGGAAAGGTCACCGAGGACACCGGGAAGCCATCCGCCTGACTCATGACGCGCTACGGTCGGCCCGACAGCACCTCTACATCGAGACGCAATATCTTGCATCCTTTGGCGTGGGGCGTACACTGGCGCGACAATTAAAGAAACGGCATGGCCCTGAGGTCGTTGTTGTTGTGACCCGCGAATCCCACGGATTCGTGGAGCAGGTCATGATGGGCCACAACCGCAATCGTCTCATAAGACGGCTCAAGCGAGCCGACCGCCACAATCGGCTGCGGGTGTTCTACGCCGTCACACCAGACGCCAAGGGTCACGACCAGGAAATCATCGTGCATTCGAAAGTCATCATCGTCGATGATCGATTTGTTCGCATTGGTTCGTCAAATCTCAACAACCGCTCCGAAGGGCTAGATACCGAATGCGATCTCGCAATTGAGACAACGACCGACAGTGGACGACTGGCAGTCTCTACTCTACGAAACGGTCTCCTGGCAGAGCATCTCGACGCTTCGTCAGAGGACGTGACTGCAGTCATCCATGAGACAGGCTCCATGCTTGCGGCAATCGACCGGTTCAACATCTCCAGGCGTGGGTTGCGATCCTTTGACGTAGATCCCAGATCAGGAGATACAACATCCATCGTAGGCACCGGCATCATTGATCCCAAGCAACCGTTTTGGCCCATCGGCAGGGTGATCTTGCTTATCAAACGCGCGTTCTCGCAACTAACTCGCCACGTGTCTTGAGCCCGCACGAAGTTCCTGGCGTCGAAAGTACATCTCGCAGAAAAGAAGGGTTGGTACACCGATCAGAAGCGGGATAAAAAAGTAAAGAATACGAAACGCAATCAGAGCGCCAATAGAATCCGCCATCGGCAAGATGGCCAGAATTGTTGCTTCTAGAACGCCTAGTCCCCCCGGAACGTGACTGAAGAGGGAAACGACATTTGCCGTCGCATATGCCTTTGCTACATCAAGGTAGCTGACATCTGAAAACGTCAGCGTCAATTGGTGTATGCACCCTGCAACACAGGCAAAGTTTAGTGTGCCGACAATGACCTGCCCCATGGCTAGACGGGGAGACGGTGGCTCGAACCGCCAGCTATGAAGGATCAGCGGTCGTGTAACAAAAAGACTAATCAGGAGATAGGCAACAATCGGAACAAGACATAAAAATCCGAGAATAACTGACTTCATCTGTGTCAGTCCGAGAAAGCCCTCTCCGCCCCTGGAGATAATCAGAGCCGAGCCCGCGAGTACGAGAAGTCCTATACCGACACTAAAACCGCAAAAGACGATTACCTTTGCCACCTGTTGTGCTGACAGTCCCCACCTGGAATAGAACCGATAGCGGATAGCGCCACTACTCAGGGCGGCCATCCCGACATTGTGGCCGATAGAAAGACTCGTGAATGATGCAAGAGCCACACGCGGATACGAGAGAGGTCTTCCGGCATAACGGACCGCCAGCCAATCAAACCCCGTCAGACACAGATAGGACGCGATGACGAACGCAAAGGCGGACATCAGCCTCGAACTGTGTATCGCAAACAGCGACCCCTTGATCTCTTCCAAAGTGTAGTGTCCGACGTTGCGGTAGACAAGAATTGCGGCGACGCCAACGGCAACGGCAATCAGTAATTGAAATATTCGCCGTCTTGTTATCATATTCGATCCCTGCAAATCCTTGTCCTGAGGAACGAAAGCAAACGCAACGGGTTCCCAGCCCCATGGCAGACACTCAGTATCCCCAACACGACAATCCCCGACAGAAGGTGAAAATTCTCAGCTACAATGTCCACAGCTGTGTCGGAACCGATCGCCGGCTGGACTGTGAACGGATCGCTGATGTCATTGCAACGATAGCCCCCGACATCATTGGGTTGCAGGAACTCGATGTCGGCAGAAGACGGACAGGGGGAGCAGACCAGGCTGAAATCATCGCATCCCTGCTCAGGATGGACTTTCATTTCCATGCGGCCCTGCAGATTGCTGAGGAACGATATGGCGATGCCATCCTAACGGCTCTGCCCATGAAACTGGTGAAGAGAGCAATGCTCCCGTCGACGGGTGAGCAACGAGGTGCAATCTGGACCGAAGTCATAGCCGGCAAACAAAAAATACAGCTTTTCAATACACATCTTGGCCTCATGAGACGGGACCGGCAGATTCAGATGGCGACCCTGCTTGGCCCCTCCTGGATCGGCAGCTGCGTCGACGAACCATGCATTTTGCTCGGGGACCTGAATTCCGTTGGACGTTCTGCCACCTATCGACAGGCTGCAGCATATCTTAGGGAC
>JAEWDP010000125.1 GCA_023390055.1 Pseudomonadota bacterium
ACTGAACGTTTCAGCATGCTCGGCCTGCGCCTTTTCATGCGGCGGCCAGTAGGCTTCAGTATCGTCAATGGTTGGCCCGCTTAGCCACGCCGCTCGCTGAAAATATCGGCGAAGAACATCCGTGGTCGCCAGTTGTCTCGCTTCCACGTCGGTATCGGCGGCGAAGACGTTGATGTCCACTATTGCATAGGGCCGATTGAGCTATTCGGTTGGCTTGAAGCGGCTGGGATAGAGGTCGAGGGCGGGCAGCAGTAGTCGGGTTCAAAATGCGAGGCGAAGGCACAAGACAGGCCGAGTTCAGCGGCTGCATCGCTCCGAAATTGCTTGAGCCCAGTATCCACAGTGCCACGTTGGTGCCGGCGCCCGGTACCGCAATGATGCGCTGGTCCGGGTCGGCAGGCGCGAGTCCTGGGCGATGCGGACCAGTTCGAGAATGGAAAGCGTGGTCATCGTGTTGCACTCACGGCGGCGGAACGCTCAACGGTGTCGATCACCTCATGCAGTGCGACAGCATCGCGGAAGCTGGGGGCCGCACGCGTGCCTGAACGGATATCCTCTGCAATCAGTGCATATATTCGCGCGACATTGCGGGCTACCGAGGTGTCCGGCCAGCCCTCATAGGCGGAAGCGGGCGGTGTCAGCTGCGTGAGTTTGCTCGCATCGCCCTTGGCCCCCCGGATAGATAATTGCACGATCTGGGCGTGACCGGTGGCTCCGGTCACCTGGATGTCGCCATCTGTGCCGTTGATCTCCCAAAGCAGGTTGGTGCCGCGCGACATGCCACCGCGATAATGGATGGAAACCGCCACGCCGCTTTCAAGCGCGCCCTGTACGAGGATCTGATCGGCGGCGTTCGTGGGAATTGTCTCGCCGGTGTCCGTGACATGCACAGTCTTGCGACGATTAATCATCCTCGCCGAGATATCCCCAAAGCTGCCCAGAACCTCCCGCATGCCGGCCAGCGTATGTCCGAGCGGAATGCTGAGCAGCGTCGCGCCGTTGCCTTGATCATAAAGATAGGCATGGGCCGCATCAGTTTCGGCACCCCATTGGCCGCCACTGCCGACAAGCGTGGTCGAGAGCACCTCGCCGACATAGCCGTCAACGACGAGCTGGCGGAGATAGTCGACCTCGGGCGCGACGCGCATCTGCGTGCCGACCGCGGCGACCACACCCTTCGCTTCGGCGAGATCGGCCAGTTCCCGCGCCTCGGCCAGACCGTTGCCAAGGGGCCATTCGCAATAGACATGCTTACCCGCGTTCAGCGCCGCGCTCACCAGTTCGTAATGGTGCGGCACCTTGACGGTGACGACAACAAGATCGACTTCGGGTGAATTGACCAGCGCCCGCGCATTGTCGAATGCATGTGGCAGGCCGAAGGCATCGGCGGCTTTCTGCGCACTGGCAAGGCTGGTGTTCGCAACGCCCACCACTTCATAATGATCCGGCAGAGCCTTCAGAGCCGGGATATGCGCCGTCGCGGCCCAGTGAATACCGGGATTGAGGCCGATGAACCCGACGCGGATCGGTTTGTCAGTCATGAATTGCTCCAGTCTTGCGAATTGAATCGGATGTATCAATGGCCGGTCTGCCGGGGAGGTAGCCGCCGGCCTGAATGTCCTTGACAGCTTCCGGGGTTGAGGACCGCGTCCTTTCACGGCTGCGAATAGGATCCCTGAGCAGCCGCAACCCGTTCAGCACCACCAGCACCGTGCCGCCTTCATGACCGATGACTGCCAGCGGCAATGGCAGTTCGAAGAACAGGCCGCCTATGACAAGCACTGCCATGGCGCCCATGGCAAAGGCGAGGTTCTGGCGGATGATCGCCGCCGTGCGGCGCGCCAGCCGGTGCGCGTCGGGAAGCCTGCTCATGTCTTCGGAAAGAAGTGCCACATCGGCGGCCTGAAGTGCGACATCCGATCCCGCAGCCCCCATGGCAATGCCGACATCGGCGCGAGCGAGCGCTGCCGCATCGTTGACGCCGTCGCCGACAAACGCCACCCGCCCCATCTCGGTAAGTTCGCTCACCATCGAGACCTTGTCTTCGGGCAGCATGTCGGCGTGGATTTCCTCTGGTTTCAACCCGATCTCCTCGCCGATCCGCAACGCCACCGGCAGGCGGTCGCCCGTCATCATGACGATTTTCTCGACCCCGCCCGCGTGCAACGCGGCAAGTGCGGGCCTGGACGTGGCGCGAGCGGTGTCGGAAACGGTGACGGCACCCAGCACGTGCGTGTTCCGGCCGACATAGATGACCGTTTGCGTATCTTCCGCCAGCGCCAGCAACGCCGGGTGATCGATGGACGCGCCCATCTGCGCTGCAAGACGTGGATTGCCGGCCCAAAGTTCGCCGTCGCCAGCGCTACCGACGATACCCGCGCTCGGCCTTGTAGCGACATTGCTGACCTCGAGGGGCACGACGCCACGTCGAGCGGCCTCACGGCGGATCGCTGCAGCGCTGTGATGTTCCGACTGGGCCTCAAGACCGGCAAGCAGCGACAGGAAACCCTGCTCGTCGCCGTCGAGCGCCACGATTTGCGTCACCGCCGCCTTGCCGGTCGTCAGCGTGCCGGTCTTGTCGAATGCGAATGCGTCGATATCGGCAAGGGTTTCGAGCGCAGCCCCACCCTTGAACAGCACGCCGCCGCGCGCGGCAGCCGACAGCGCCGACAAGATAGCGGCCGGCACCGAGATGACGATGGCGCAGGGACTCGCGGCGACAAGCAGGGTCGCCGATCGGTAAAGGGCTTCCTCCCAGTCCCGGCCCAGCCAGCAGAAGACCGCGAAGGCGATGACCGCGCCTGCCATCACCGCGACCGTATAACGCTGCCCGAACCAGGCGCTGAACCGCTCCGACGGAGCCTTGGCCGCCTGCGCCTCGGTGACCAGCGCGATCATGCGCGCGACCGTGCTTTCCGCGACCGTCTTCGTCACCCTCGCCTCAAGTACGCCATCGATATTGACCGTCGCTTCAAAAATCTGCGCGCCCTGTTCCTTGGCGACAGGCATAGATTCGCCGGTGATGTTGGCCTCGTCGAGAGAGCCCCGTCCGCTGACGATCGCCGCATCCGCCGGCACGCGCGCACCGGGCCGCAGCACGACGACGTCGTCTACCCTGAGATCGCCAGCCGGAATTTCCACGACCGTCCCATCCGGCCCCTTGCGCAGCGCCGTCTCGGGCCGCAGCGCCATCAGCGCCTCAATAGCCCGGCGGGCACGGCCGAGCGCACGTTCCTCCAACGTGGTCGAGATGCTGAAGAGCGTCAGCAGCACCGCACCTTCGAAGGGTGCGCCAACAGCCGCTGCCGCGACGGCGGCAACGATCATCAACAGGTCGATGTCGAGAATGCGCTCTTCCCACAAGGTGACAGCCGCCCGCCAGCCCGCAGGCAGGCCGCCAGCCAGATAGACGAGTAAAAGACCCACGAGCGAGGCCAGATTGGCTGCGTCACCCTGAAGAGGCCACAGCGCGAGAACGGCTACCATCATCCCGATGACGGTAAGCACCGTCAGGACAAGTGAACGATCGATATCAGAAAGGGCTTTCAACAACATCTCCCTGCTTTCCCGGGACTATTCTCGCATATGGTTCATGTTGCGGGCATGAAGTCGGTTTCGTCACCCTGAAGCCTCCCGAGCGAGCAAAGCATAGCACCGTCGCGAGCTAGAAGAAGCGGGTGTCGACGTGCTCGCCTGCGAGCTGAGCGCGACAAGCCAACAATACTCAAAGGGCGCGCCGGTAGTGCATGGCAACCGCGCCGCTGCGGAGCGGTTTGGCCGAGATTAGTTCGAGCCGTCGTGTGTTGGGCAGACCGCTCTGGTAGAGTGTCGGTCCGTGGCCGGCGATCCTCGGATGGACAAGGAACTTATACTCGTCGATCAATTCCAGTCGGTCCAGCTCGGTCGCCAGCTTGCCGCTACCAAGAAGGACGCCGGCATCGGTCGCGTCCTTGAGCCTCTGAACGCCCGTGCTTAGATCGCTTGCGATGTGGTAGCTGTTGGTCCATGGGAAGGCTTTGCGGTTCGAAGACACAATGTACTTCGGCTTGTTTTCCAGCTTGATCGCCCAGTCGCGTAGCGGCGGCGGTGCCTCTACGTCGCCACGAGCGACCGCTGGCCAGTAGCTCTCCATCATCTCATAGGTGACGCGACCCCACAACATCGCCCCGCTCTCGTCCATAAGGCGGGTGAAGAAGGCATGCGTCTCGTCGTCGGCAATACCTTCCTGGTGGTCGACGCATCCGTCCAAAGTGACGTTGATACTGAAGATCAATGCTCCCATGCGGCTAACCTAAGCCATAGAATGGAGAAAGCCTAGCCAGGCCCGTTGCTTGTGATCGGTGTTGAATTCCCGCAATGAAATCGGAAGCGGATGCTGGCGTCTTCGGGTCTTAAATGGCAACTGATTGATCGTCGTTCGCCGCAAGCTGTCGGTCGGCCTTCAGCAGATTAGCGCATCCGCGTGGCGCTTCGCCTCATGCCTTCGGCATGGAGCAAGGTCGATACGAAAACGGGACTGTGGATTGAGCGAAAACCTGGCTGGCCGGCGAAATCAAACGATCTCGCGTGGAACTCTCGTCAGCTTATCGGGTTTGGAAGGCGGGCCACAGCGAAACATTGATAAACCCGACCAGGAGGAAAAGACCATGGCAATAGAATCGCCCAAACCGGGGCCAGCAGGTACATCCGACCAGTCGCCACGCTGGGAAGGACCCGAGGAAAACCGGCCTCGTGGGTATCTTCCCGCAAAGGATGAACCTGATGTCGATCGTGACGCGTTTGGTGAGAACAACCAGGATCCAGCGCGAGAAAAATTATCTGATGCGGTAAAACACAAGGATTCCAAGCCGCCGGATCCGGACTTGGCCATCAAAGGCCAGTTTGCTCCTTCACAGGCGGATAGGAAGGCGAGCGGTGTGCTTAGTGCCAAGCCGACAGTCATTACAGGAACGGAAGATGCAACATCCGCTCGTGACGCCCCGTCAGCTAAGACTAATGATACTAACGCGAAGCGCGGATAACTGACCGGTCCATTTCTGGGCCATCGAATTCTACTTACGCGGATCCGGGTTAAATCGCTTGACCAGTGACGGGCTCGCGGCCGCTTTCACCAGCCTGCCGCGGAGACCTTGCTGCCCGGTCGATCTCGTGGCCGATGCAAAGCCCGCCACGATAAAAAGCGGCGAGTAGCAGGCAGTGCTTTCGAGATGGCCCCAGGGCCTTGTCAGTAACGGTTAATACGCCCCTTCTCGACGTGTCTTCCAAGAGCCCATTTTCTATCCAAACACCCACATTGTCGATTGTAACTCCGGTCAGCTTTCTGATCCACCGGCAACCGGTTCTGATCTTCAATCGTTCTCGACATGCCGTCGGTGCTACACCGCCCGCCAGGCGCTGGAGCAGGCCAGAACCCTGATTGGGAACACGGCGGCATCTATTTTGTTACCGGTATGAACAGCGGAGTAAAGATTGATGACGACCTCGAAACGTCCGACGCCTCCTCAACCTGAGCAGCACCAAGCTCCCCCCGGATTTACTGACCGTATGGACCCGAAGCCTGATCACGGGGAGCATTCTTATAGGGGAAATGACCAACTCAAGGGGAAAGTTGCTCTTATCACTGGTGGTGATTCCGGCATCGGGAAAGCCGTTGCGATCGCTTTCGCGAGGGAGGGTGCCGATGTGCTGATTTCCTATCTGAATGAGGATGAAGATGCACGCGACACTGTTAAGTGGGTTGAAGACGCGGGGAAAAGGGCAATTGCGATTGCCGGTGATATAAAATCCGAAGACCATTGCCGCGCTCTGGTCAAGCGAGCCATCGATGAGTTCGGCAGATTGGACCTTCTTGTAAACAATGCTGCCTTTCAACGCACTTATGCGGACATTGCTGATATCACTGCACAGGAATGGGACGAAACATTCCGGACAAATATCTATGCTCCATTCTACCTTTCAAAAGCAGCAATTCCCCACATGAAATCCGGTAGTGCAATCATCAACACAACCTCAATCCAGTCGCGACAGCCATCGGCCCACCTTCTTGCATATGCATCAACGAAGGGAGCAGTCTCGAACTTTACAGCAGGACTGGCCGAAATGGTTGCGGACAAGGGAATTCGTGTGAATGCGGTGGCGCCCGGACCAATCTGGACGCCGCTTATCCCCTCGACAATGCCAGTTGAGGCCACGGTCAAGTTCGGTAAGCAGGCTTTGCTGAAACGGGCCGGCCAGCCGGCGGAGTTGGCAGGTGCATATGTCCTTCTGGCGTCAGACTTGGGCAGTTACATGACCGGGGCAGTCGTTCCTGTAACCGGCGGAGAAATCATGATCTAGTCGCGGGCTCTGCTGAAACAATCCGACCCAGGTTACGATCAGAATATTGTCTTTCGGGCTGGATGCGCTCCATCAGATCAGACTGCATCCGCCAGCTGACCGTCCGTCGCAATATGTCCGCTATTCTAGATACGAAGGTTGCTTGCTCCGGCCACCCTGCTTGGGTAAACGGTATAATCCGTACCTGCCCCTCCATAAGATGATAATCTTTGTGACCGAACAGCCTGCCCGTATAGTTCCTCATCAATACCGCAACCTCGCCAGTCGCCGACTGGTGATACTTTCACTATTGTTTTGTTGCATTCTTTCGACCATTGCGATCGACATGGCTCTCGGACCCGCGAGATATACCCTGAGCGAAGTGATCTCGGCCGTCATCACTCCTTCAGCGGTCCAGGATCAGTTACGGGTGGTTATCTGGGATATTCGAATGCCAACTGCCTTGATGGCTGCAGTTGTTGGCGCCTGTCTGGCCGTGGCGGGTGCGGAAATGCAAACCATTCTTGCCAACCCTCTTGCCAGTCCCTTTACACTCGGCATTTCAGCTGCGGCCGGGTTCGGGGCGGCACTTGGCCTGGTGGCAGGTGTGGCCATCCTTCCCGCAGCAGCAGAGTACATGGTGCCGCTCAATGCCTTTCTGATGGCGATGGCAGCCTCGCTCTTCATTTACGGTGTCTCCACCATGCGCGGTGTTACAGTCGAGACGATCGTGCTCCTCGGCATTGCACTTGTCTTCACATTCAATGCTCTTATGGCGCTTCTTCAATACATCGCTTCCGAGCAGGCCCTTACTGCTGTCGTTTTCTGGACGATGGGTTCGCTGAGCAAGGCGACCTGGGGCAAAGTGGCAGTGACAGCTGCCGTTTTCGTTGTCGTAATGCCACTTTTTGCACGTCATGCCTGGGCGCTTACTGCTCTGCGGCTCGGCGATGAAAAGGCTGCATCCTTCGGCGTGAATGTGAGACAGCTGCGCTTGAGGACCATGTTGCTCGTGAGCGTGCTTGCCGCCATACCGATCTCGTTCGTCGGAACAATCGGTTTCGTCGGGCTCGTCGGTCCTCATGTCGCACGAATGTTGGTGGGAGAAGATCAACGCTTCTTTCTGCCCGCCGCCGCAATCTGTGGAGCGCTTCTCCTGTCGGCGACATCAATTGTGTCGAAGGTGCTGATCCCAGGGGTTATCCTGCCGGTCGGTGTCATTACCGCGTTGGTTGGCGTACCGTTCTTCGTTTCCCTGATCTTCAGCAACAGGAGGCGGGCGTGGTAGCACTCAGACTGGAGACAGTTGGCGCGCGTTACGGACGCACGGAGATTTTCTCGGACATTTCAACACAGCAGATTCAAGGTGGCAAGCTGACAGCCCTGATCGGACCGAATGCAGCAGGCAAATCCACGCTTCTGAAACGAATTGCGGGGCTGTTGAAGGGGGAAGGCGTGGTTCACGTCTCCAGTGCAGATTCGACCGAACAGATGATCTGCTACATGCCCCAGGATACGGGCGCCAATGCCGTCTTGACTGTCTACGAATCTGTCTTGCTGGCCGCCAAGCAAGGTGGTGAGTGGAAAGTTTCAGACACGGAGTTGGCGGAGATCGACCAAACACTGTCCTCGCTTGGCATTGCCGATCTGGCATTCCGTGACATCGGTGCGTTATCGGGCGGACAAAGACAGCTCGTAGCGATTGCTCATGCTCTTGTTCGCAAGCCGAAGATCCTGTTGATGGATGAGCCGACGTCGGCGCTTGACCTCTATCGCCAGATTGAAGTGTTGCACTTCATGCATGAACTGGCCCATTCGACTGGCATTGCCGTCATTATTGCCCTGCATGATCTGAACCATGTCATGCGTTACTGCGAACAGACGATCGTTGTCGCCAACGGCGGCCTGGTTGCGGACGGACCGACACGTGAAGTCATCACGGCCGAGATGTTGCGCGATATCTATCGGGTCAATGCGCGTATCGAATCATGCACGCAAGGCCGCCCGATCGTCGTTGTTGATGGAACCACCTGACCAACAGTGTCAGTCTGACTGAATGCCGCGACGCCAGTACGACACGACGAGATGCTCGTGTTTCTGCAGCTTTCGTTCGTTCCGGAGATATTTGCGAATCGCGCGGAAATCGTTGAACTCACAGCCTGCCCAGACGTAGATCGCCCGTCCGTCCTGTGGGAATTCGATACGCTCAACTGCTGGCGGCAAAAGGTTTGCAGTGCCCGCCGGGGTGCCGTTGCGAAACAACCAGGAAAGCTTCAGCCCGATGGGACATTCAAGTGGCTGAACTTCCGTTTCGTCTGCAACCTCGATGATTGCGTGGCCCTGTGCATCTACCGGCAGGTTTTCCAGCATTCTGCCAATCGCAGGCAATGCGGTTTCATCACCGGCGAAAAGATACCATTGCGCCTTCACCAGTCCGCCTCCACCTGGTCCGGCAATTCCTATGACGTCACCCGGCTGAATCGCCTGTGCAAGTGTCGAGCCTGGCCCTGCGTCATCATGGATCACGAAATCCAGATCGAGGGTACTGGTCTCAACATTGACCGATCGGACAGTATATTTGCGAAAGTCCGGGCGCAGATCCGGATTTTCCCACTGGATGAGGCCGTCCGTTCCAACTGTCGGCCATTGTGGTTCCGGCAGGTTCGGGCGTTGGACAAGGATGTTCAGATGGAGAGCATCCAGGCCCAGGAAACGCTCCACATGTTCCCCATGCAGCGTCACGCGCCGCATGGAGGGAGTGACATCAGCAACCGCTTCCACCCGCAAGATCTCGAAGTTGGGGGGGCGGGAAATCTCGTCGCCAGCACCTCGCCATTCGATGCGAGGTTTTTGCGCTGTCGAGAATTCGATGATGTGTGAGGCGATAGCCAGTCGTGTGAAATAGATACCTTCCATGTCGGCAGCTTCCACGTCGATCAAGATGGCATCTCCATCGCGAACGAACCGTGCGCTCGATGCCTTGAAACGCAGGAGAGATGTGTTCCCGTTTTCTTCAAGGAGCGCATCATGCTCGCTCATGTGGCGACAGACAGCTGTGATCACGCTTTCGGGATCGGATAGTTCGATACGAGCTTTCGTCGATAAAACAGCCACGGAATTCTCCAAAAAATATAGCGGCAGGACATCAAGGGGTGTCGGAGCCTTCTTCCAGTCCGACACAGAAGGTGCCCTCCAGGGGCGCCGCCAGAAAACGTTCATTGATTTCTGCAATTGTCATGGCGGGTTCGATATCGGTCATTGCCTTCGGATGCAGCCACTTCGCGAAACATTCGAAAACTACTAGGTTCAAGGCAGAGATGGCTAGCTGATGAGAAACACCGAAAGCGCGCCCGGCCTTTACCGCGGAGAGATTTTGCAGATAGTTCCTGCTTGTTACGTCGGCGAGTGACCGGCGGGCGGTCTTTGCGTCAACACCGCCACCCACGACCAGACCATCCTGGATAGCCAGATGTGGACTGCCCGTTCCGATATAGAGGTCGGGATTGGAGCTCAAGACGAATTCCGGATTGAGCTGGCCATCATACCCCGATGCGATATCTGCTCCGATACTGTGGCCGCCGGCAAGGGCCAGATAGTGCGAAATCCGGTTGTCGGAACCTGGCGTGTAACAACACAATGTTCCGGCATGGACGTCAACGACGACAGTTGGCCGTTCGTCCGTGGCAGCGACACGATCGGCAATATCACGAGCCTTCTTCCTGACGAATTCGGAAAATGCATGGGCTTGTTCTTCTCGCCCGATGGCCTTTCCAAGAAGTTCGATGGAAAAGGTCGTGGCCTCGATCGGGCCGCGTTTTTCGGCTTGAGGGCTGTCAAGGAAGATGACCGGCACCCCGGCGCTTTCGAGACGTTCAGCAATATCTTGCCATTCCTGCTGCCAGAGGCCGACAACAAAGAGATCCGGATCGACACTGATGATGGCTTCGACTGAAACATCGGCCGGGATGACACCACCGACCTGAGGAATACGTTCAATGGCCGGAAATTTCTTCTGAAAGCTTGCATAGACGCCGCCATCTATACGCTCTGGGCGCGCCCAGCCAGCGATCCTTTTTACAGGGTCGGTATCGATGAGCGCCAGTGAGTAGAGGAGGAGGCTTTCATTGGTGACGATGCGCTCGGCGGGTGCAGACAGCCGAACGTCGCGACCCGTTGCATCCTGCAAGAGGCTCTCTGCGTTCGACGCTCCTGCCATGAAGAATATGCCGGCAACGGCAATGCTGATACCGGTCGCGCAACGGAGGAGGGTCGCCCTGCGGCAGACCCATCCCCGAATTGAACCGATGGACGTCGTTACCATGTGTATTTCAGGCTTGCGGTAATGGTGCGACCGGCGCCGTAATTGCAGCTGCCGCTTGTGAGGCTTCCGCAATGCGAAACATATTTCTCGTCAAGAAGATTGCTGACATTGATCCTCAATTTCGTGCCGGCGTAATCCTGGTCGAGTGCTCCGAAGTCATATTCTGCACCGATGTCGACCAATGCCCGGCCTGGAATGCGCAATTCGGGAAGATAGGTGAAATCCGTCTGGTAGGAGGACATCGCACGGATACCTGCGCCCAGCGACAGTCCTTCGATCATCTCCGGTCGATAGTTTAGCCACAGACTGGCCTGATGCTCGGGGAAATACAGCATCTCGCGGCCGAGCTCTACCGGGTCGCTTGACTGTGTAATCTCTGAATCCGAGTAGGTGTAGGACGCGATCAGATCGAGTTGTGGCGTCAATTCGTAGCGACCCTCGATTTCAAGGCCGCGTACACGTTGTTCGCCTACTTGCGCATATGAACCAAGAGTGCCGTCCCATGTCAGGGCATTTTGAAGCGTCATGTCAAACAGCGAGATGGCGACCAAGCCGCGCCCTCCCGGCGGCTCGTATTTAAGGCCGATTTCGTACTGCTCCGCAGTCTGTGCCTTGAAGGGCTCACCGGCAGGATCCGTTCCGAGCGCCGGCTGGAAGGAGGTGGAATAGCTGATATAGGGTGCGAGACCATTATCGAAGAGATAGGTAAGACCGGCGCGCCAGGTCAGCTCCTGATCCTCTGTGGAAACGGTAGGAGAGCCGAGCACCATCCGATTTGTGGTGTCGATATCGGAAAAGTCGTAGCGCAGACCGAACGTTCCCACCCAGTTGTCGTAGCGGATTTGATCCTGGGCATAGAGCCCGACCTGCTGCAGTTCCTGGAGGCTGGATCGTCCCGGGTCAGGAAACGGGATGAGTGACCCGCCATATTGTGGATCGAGGAAATCGAGTGGGGGCACGCCGACGCCATTCCCGAAAGTTTGCGAGGATGTGGCGCGGAGATAGTCGAGCCCCAGCAGCAATGTGTGATCAAGTGCTCCGGTCTTGAAGCGGGCCTCGACTTGCGTGTCGATCGCAAAATTTGAAAGCCTGTCATCGGACATTGCCGAGGCGCGATTCAAGGTATGGCCATCAGCCTGCCAGGCTCCGATCCAGGGATTTGGCTCGACAAGCGCGAGAAACATGTTCTGTTGCGAACGGCCGTAACGCAGGTTCTGTCGAACGGTCCATGTGTCGTTGAACTCGTGTGAAAATTCCGAGCCAAGCATATAGAAGTCGCGCTCGAAGACACTCGCGTTCGGATCACCGAGATTGAGGTCACGCGGGATCTGTCCAAGAGGATTTTCGAGGAGCGTTCCGACCGCCGGATAGAAGCGTGGATTGAAATCCCTTGGGTTATCCTTCTGATAATAGCCGTATAGCGTCCAGGAAGTCTGGTCGGTGGGTGCCCAGGTCAGGCTTGGTGCGACCATGAACTGGCGGTCACGTTCCCGGTCAACTTGTGTACCCATATCTTTGCCCAGCGCGACGAAGCGATAAAGCCACTCGCCGTCGGCCGTCAGCGGGCCGGTCGTGTCAAGTGTCGCCTGGATCCCGCCATGTGAAGAGGTCTGTATGCCGACCTCGTTTCGAGCAACTGGCTGGGGACGCTTGCTGACCTGATTGATGAGGCCACCGGGCAGAGCGCTGCCGTAGAGTACGGAGGCCGGCCCCTTGATCACATCCACACGTTCCAGCGCAAAGGGATTGATGGTCGGAGTTGCGTAATTGGTCGGGTCACCTGGCAGTTGGAGGCCATCCAGCCACATCGTGCCAAAGGCATTGAACCCACGGATCTGCAGCCAGTCATAGCGGATATCAAAACCACTCGGATCTGCAAGAACACCTGGTGTGTAGCGCAATGCCTGGGCGACGGTATCGACACCCTGGGCATCCATCTGATCGCGCGTAACGACACTGACGGCCTGCGGTGTTTCACGAATGGATGTATCGGTCTTGGAGGCGCTCCTGCTCCGCTTGGCGACGACACCTTGTACCGGCCCGGTGGCGCTCTCACCCTGGATCACGATCGTGCCGAGGTTCGTGGTTGCGCCGTTTGCAGCGTCCTGCGCGAACGCTATGACAGGGTGAATGCTGCACAACAATGTCGTTCCCAGCAGGCTGACCTGAAGCTGTCTGCTGATCTTCCGATGCGCACCGGTCATTGTGCGTCTTTGCCGCTGTCCCTGTCTGTCTGCCACGACTTGTACCCCGATTACTGCAATTGTTTAACTTGATCGCCGACGTCAAGTTAAATACCTAGTAGTCGGTGGGCGAAGATTTCGAAACGCCCAATTCTTTGCGGAGCAGTCAGAAAACTTTGCTGAAGCGTGAAACAAACTGAAAATTAACCCGGTAAGGGTCGATACCCGATTGCGTTATCGACCAGCGAAATGTCGAGGACATGAACGATAAGTTGCCACCCAGCAGGTCCGATCCATGCACGCAACAAGTACGCAGCATCCGCGTCCGTGACTTTCTTGATGACGATGGCGTTGCTGTTGCCAGTCCGGATGAGCAGCTTTTACCGGATGATATATTGGTTCACGGCAATTTTCTGCACGCGGAACTGCGACCGGGCCTCCTCCTGCATTTCAGTGATGTGACCGAAGAGCGACCGTTTACGGCAACCTCGACCTTGCCTGAAGGACTATCATGCATCTTCTTCCTGAATGGGAATGTAGACCTGACACTGGGAGAACGTGACTTTCACTTCGCCGGGCATCAGAAAGCTGCAATAACCGGCACCGCGATCATGAACACCCGCCCTGAATGGTTTCAACGGACCTCCAAGCGACGGCAACATCTTCGCCATATCGTTGTCTCTGCCTCACCGGAATGGCTCGATCTTGACGGGATGGGAAATGTTCGAAGTGCTGCTCACGGCAAGAGGCTTCTCAATGACCACCTCGGTGATCATCAGTGGGTGCTGACGCCTCGAACCCTGGAATTGCTCAAGCAGATCCTCCAGCCTTCCCATCTTGCCCCTCCACTCCACAGTCTTTTCCTCGAAGGTCGGGCCGTGGAGATCGTCGCGGAGAGCCTTGCTGCGGCTTTAGAGGCAGAGCCCCAGCTGAACAAGTCATTGTTGTTGACGCGGTCCGATCGTATCAAGCTTCAGCGAGCCGTCGACCTTATTCGCGATAATCTTGGTGAGACGCTCAGTGTCGATCAGATTGCACGAGGGGCCGGAGTGAGTGCAAGCGGACTGCAGAGGCTGTTCAGAGCCTCCGAAGGACAGAGCGTCTTCGAGTATGTCCGGCAACAAAGACTGGATCGGGCCCACCTTCTTCTGGAGAAGAACGAAGTCACGATACAGGAAGCCAGTGAGGTCGCCGGTTACTCAAATGCCGCAAATTTCTCCACTGCGTTCCGACGTCGGTTCGGGATGTCCCCCAAGGAAGTTGCGCGGGCATGGGTTTCAATTAAAACGGATTAGACACTTGGCAAAATTGCAACTGGTCTTTGGCTGCAATTATGCACTTCCTTGCCGCTCCTTGCTGCTAAGTTCAAATCTGCCGACAGTGGTGCTCAGATTGTCAGGCTCCCTTGACTTCGCTCGCCCCGTGGCGAGCCATTATACCGTCCGGTTTCTTCTTTCTGGGCGCCCGCTTACGCTTTGGTCGTTTTGAACTGGCGACCTTCTTCGGCTTGATTTGATCTTCGGATGGTTCTGGTTCTGCAACTTTGTCGAGAAGCTGCAGATCGGCACCGTCCGTAGTCAAGCTCAAAGGCTGCGCTGAAAGATCACGAAGGGTCTCGGCTAGCTGTGCCAACTGCCGGGCAATGTCTGTCAGACTTTCGTTAGAGCTCGCTTCATCGTTCATGAGGGGGAAATAGGCCGGCAAGAAATTCAGACAAGATCAGCACGGACTAATATTAAAAAGTGTTTTCCAACGCTTGAGAGCGTTTCGAAAAATTCCGTGCCGAACTTGAGCGTTTGCACGGGCAAGGGATGCCGGCCAGTTGCCGGACAACCCCTGTTGTGGCTGCCAGTTCGGGGATGATGGGCCGTACGGGAAAAAAGGGGGACGCGTGATGACTTGCAAGCCACATCTGATTGAAATGGTCCACGCGTCCCAGGTGCCACAGGAGGAGAACTGTGGTCAGAGAGGTAACCCGCAATAGCAACGAAAGTTCCCAATCCAACGAATGGCTGCTCATGTCTGGAAGAAGGTCTGGAAAAGGCTGAAAAAATGCAACCTTGGTCGAAGATGCTGATTGCCGCAGGCAGTGGATTTTACCAATGCCTGCAAAATCGTCAGCGTCACAAATTAACTGCAATTGACAGCAGTGCTTGCATTCATTTCCGACAAAAGTAGGGTATGCGCAGGAGGGCTGGGGAGGGCCTCCTGGTGGTAGTGTTCTTGAGAGAACTGAGGCGGGACCTTCACGGGTACCGCCTCCCATCAAAATACCAGGATGGACGTTTCAATGACCTGCAAGGCGACTTCTGAAACGTTCGTTTCAATTTTTGTAATCGATGTATTGACGTGGCGACCTTCGCATATCTGCGGGCAATCCGGGCGAACACAATCCTGTTCAAAAATGGTATGGGCCCGATCAGAGAGATAAGCTTTTCGGCGCGCTCTGGCCGTTATCCGGTTACTTCGACCTCCGGGCGTGTATGCAACGCCTGGAAGCCTGCCTGAATTTTAGCCGCAATCACTCAGTCGGGAACGACCACCAGTTTTCCGACGAACTTCTTGGCCATGAAGTCTGTCTGCGCCTTGTGGAACTGTGAGAGCCGGTAGACGCCAGCGACAAGAGGCCGGATCTTCCCCTCCTCTATGTAACGTACCACTCTGGCAAAATCGGCACGGCTACCCTGACTTGATCCGTGCAGTTCAAGTTGTTTCAGATACAGTGTTCGCAGATCAAGCTCGACGACTGGCCCGGCTATGGCGCCGGCGGTGGTATAACGGCCCTCCGGGCGCAGGATTTTCAAGAGGTCGTTGAACATCGGGCCAGCAACAAGATCGGCAATGACATCGATTTGAGCGCCATTGGCCGCTGCAGCGACGGCATCGACCAGGCTTCCCTTGCCGCGGGTAACCACGGCAACGGCGCCGATATCCAGCAATGCATCTTCCTTGCCCGGACCACATACGGCGATCGGGAGAGCGCCGCGTGCACGGGCAAGTTGAACGATGGCTGATCCGACGCCTCCCGATGCTCCGGTAACGAGGACATGCTCGCCGGCGGCCAGTCGCGCCCGCTCCAGCATTCGTTCTCCGGTAAGGTAGGCGCAGCAGAATGTCGCCAGTTCGACATCACTGAGGGTCGTATTGACAGTATGGGCATTCGCTGAGGGCAACGTCATGTACTCGGCATAGCCACCGTCGCGGCCGTGTCCCATATAATCAATATCTGCAAGACTGTCGTCATCCCGATTGTAAATCGAGAAGTCCACCATGACCCTTTCGCCGATGCGACACGGGTCGACACTGGCTCCAACGTCGACGATATGGCCGACGGTATCGGCACCCTGTATGCGTGGGAAGCTGAGTGTATTTCCCTGGCGGCGCCAGGTAGAGACGGCGCCAGGGTCGTCTTCCGTCCCATATGCGCCTTGTCTCACCCAGACGTCGGTATTGTTCATGCCGCAGGCGCTGACCCGGATAAGGACCTCGCCTGCAGCTGCCTGCGGAACCGGAACGTCCTGCCGGTAGGCGAGCTGATCAAGCCCGCCATGACCGGTAAGGAGTACGGCCGCCATTTTGTCAGGTGTGGAGGCCATCGCTTTGTCAGGCCCTGCCGAACACGGCATCGACCGCATCAGCGGTTGCCTTCACGACAATGTCCGCTTCTTCCCGTGTCAGGCACAAGGGTGGTGCAAAACCGAGAATGTCACCTTGAGGCATGGCACGTCCGATCACGCCGCGCTCGAGGAGAGCTGTTGCGATCTTGGGGCCGGTCTTCAATGCTGGATCGAAGAACTTGCGTTCATCACGGCCTTCCACAAACTCGATTGCCGCCATCAGACCATCGCCGCGGATCTCGCCGACATGCCTGTGGTTTCCTATGGCGTCGACAAGTCCCTTGCGGAAATAGGCCCCGGTATCGCGCGCGTTGTTCACCAGGTCGAGCTTGTCAATCAATTCGAGATTGGCAACGCCTGCAGCAGCACAGATTGGATGAGCCGAATAGGTCCAGCCGTGGCCAATGGCGCCGAGCTGATCGGATCCCTGTACCAATACCTGCCACATCTTGTCGGAAACGATTGTTCCGGAAAGCGGCGCATAGGCGGAAGTAAGGCCTTTGGCGATGGTTATCAGGTCAGGCTTCATTCCGTAATGGTCGGAACCGAACATGGTTCCAAGTCGGCCAAAGCCGGTCACGACTTCGTCTGCGACCAGGAGGATGTCGTACTTATCAAGTACGGCCTGGATCTTCTGCCAATAGCTGGCGGGAGGCGGAATGATACCGCCGGTGCCGAGGATAGGCTCCCCGATGAAGGCTGCAATGGTATCAGGCCCTTCTGCGAGGATCATCTCCTCCAGCTTGTCGGCGCAGTACTGCGAAAACTGTTCCTCGCTCATGGAGCGATCGTCGCGCCGGAAATAATAGGGCGCCTGCGTATGCAGAATGGGAGCGCGCGGCAGATCGAAGGCGTTATGGAAGAGCTCCAGGCCAGTCAAGGAACCGGTCATCACGCCCGAGCCATGATAACCGCGCCAGCGTGAGATGATCTTCTTCTTTTCCGGACGGCCAAGGATGTTGTTATAGTACCAGATCAACTTGATATTGGTTTCGTTTGCATCCGAGCCGGACAGGCCGAAGTAGACGCGGCTCATGCCTTCCGGGGCGCGGTCGATGATCATTTTTGCAAGCGTGATAGAGGCCTGCGAGCCGTGTCCGACATAGGAGTGGTAATAAGCGAGGTCTTTCGCCTGTTCGCCAATCGCGTCGGCGATCTCCTGGCGTCCATAGCCGACATTGACGCAGTAGAGTCCGGCAAAGGCATCGAGGCTTGTGCGACCGTCGCGGTCGGTAATGTAGACACCGTTGCCACCAGCAATCACCCGTGTCGGAGTTTCACCACGCGCATGCATGCCCATGTGCGTGGATGGATGAAAGAAATGATCACGGTCCCAGGCGGAGAGTTCGTTGTTTTTGTCGAGCATGGCTCTTTCCTTCGTTTTTTGCCGCTTAGACGGCAGTGTCAATGCACAGGTATTTGAGATCGGTGAATGCCTCCAGTCCGTGCCGCGAACCTTCGCGGCCAAGGCCTGACTGCTTGGTGCCGCCAAAGGGCACTGGCGCTCCCGTAATCTTTACGCGATTTATGGCGATCATGCCGAAGTCGAGGGCACGACCAAGGCGCAACTGGCGAGCTCCGTTGTCAGTCACGACATAGGCGACCAACCCGTACTCGCTGTCATTGGCGCGACGAACCACCTCTTCCTCGGTGTCGAACGTCATGACAGCGGCAACCGGGCCGAAGGTTTCTTCATGCATGACGGTGGCGTCTTGCGGAACGTCGCTCAAAAGCGTTGGCTCGAAAAATAACGGACCCGAGTGATGGCGCGATCCGCCGATGACCAGCTGCGCGCCGCGGTCAAGTGCATCCTGCACCTGGGCTTCAACCTTTGCGACGGCCCGTTCGTGCATCAAAGGACCGATATCGACGTCTTTGTCCAGGCCGTTACCGACCCTGAGCGCCTTGATGCGCCTGGCGAAGGCCTTGTTGAAGGCTCCAGCAATGGATCGATGGACAAAGATGCGGTTAGCCGCAAGGCAATCCTGCCCCGACGTCGCAAATTTTGCAGACAATGCGATGTCGGCGGCCCGCTCGATATCGGCGTCTTCGAAGATGATCAGCGGGGCATGCCCTCCAAGTTCCAGCACCAGACGTTTCATGGTAGAAGCACATTTTGCCGCAAGGAGCTTGCCGATTTCCGTGGAGCCGGTGAAGCTGAGGGCTCGTACCCTGACATCTTCGCACATCCTGTCGACAATGATTGAAGCGTCGCCCGTCACGACATTGAAAACGCCCGCGGGGACACCGGCGCGTTCGGCAAGCTCGGCAAGGGCCAGAGCCGAAAGCGGCGTCTGCGAGGCCGGATGCGCGACAACGGTACAGCCAGCCGCAAGTGCGGCCGACACCTTCCGTGTGATCATGGCCGACGGGAAGTTCCAGGGTGTAACGACGCCGACAACGCCAAGAGGCTGCCGATGCACAAACATTTCAGCATTTTCCAGATGGCTGGTGACGCCCTCGACATTGAGGCGCTTGCCTTCCTCGGCGTACCACTCGATGAAAGAAGCGGCATAGTCGATCTCACCGCGCGCCTCTGCCAGGGGCTTGCCCTGTTCCAGGGTCATCAGGAGGGCCAGATCTTCCTTTGCAACCAGCATGAGGCGATGCCATTCGCGCATGATTGCGGCACGTGCTTGTGGGGCCACGGCGCGCCATTTGTCGAAGGCTGCAGACGCGGCGTTGATGGCGTCGCCGGTCTCATCACCATCGAGGCTTGCTACCCAGGCAAGCGTCGATGAGGAAGCCGGGTCGGTTACCTGGAAGCTGCTGCCCGATTTTCCAACGACCCAACGTCCGTTGACATAGGCAAGATCGCGCAGAAGGTGGGGATCCGTGAGCCGGTTCAGGGCTTCGTGATATTCCGGACGGGCAAAAATTGCAGTCATGGCCGACACCTCGATTTCGATTTACCGGATTATCGGCTGAAGTGTCGGAGAGATGGTCCAATCAATGGCCAGTAATTAGACAGAGTCTCTAAATTTATACAGTCTGGCGAGCGGATTTGCCTATGACGATGTGTCGATGGCCGCGCCGAGGACGGCTGTGACGGGCAGTTCCGTCTCCTTGACAGTCTTGGTAACGATGTATGTGAAGTACCGTTCGATGCCGAGTTGTCGATCAAGCAGACTGTCGATGAGACGTTGATAGGTATCGATATCCGCAGTGACGATCTTCAGGATATAATCGACACCACCACCGACCGACCAGCAGCACGTGATCTCGGGTATGGTTGATATGATACGCTCGAAACGGTCAAAGTCGGCCTGGCGATGATTGGCGAGAGTGATTTCGACCATGACACTTGCAAGCGGAGCGATCTGGCGCGTGGCAATACGTGCATGGTAGCTGGTAATGATACCGGCTTTTTCAAGTTTCCTTAATCGCAACCAGCATGGAGTGGGTGACAATCCCACCTTCTCCGCCAGTGCGAGCTTCGTGATGCGCCCGTCAGCCTGGACAGCCTCGAGGATGCGTATGTCGATGGCATCAAGTTTCATGCGAAAATCCGATTGTCGCTACTGTCGAGACAATGAGAAGTGATTTTGTCATTGTCAATTGAACTGATTTCAATCACATTAAAATCATGACAAATTGGCACCCTGATCCAACCCAACTCAACCGTCCTGCCTATATGTCGCTGGCGGAGCAGTTCGCGCGTGCGATACAAGACGGTAAACTGGCGCATGGCGCAAGGCTCCCCACACATCGCAAGATGGCCGATGACCTTTCCCTGTCGGTGCAGACGGTCAGCCGTGCTTATGAAGAATTGATCCGCCGTGGCCTGGTTACAGGCGAAATCGGCCGTGGCACCTTTGTGCAGGCGCAAACCAGGGAACCGGAGCCACCCTATCTGCCGGAACGCCTCGGCGAGGTCATCGACCTGTCGATACTCAAGCCGGTATGCGACCTTGCCCACCTGGACAAGATGCGACGAGCCTTTGCGTGGCTTGGCGAGAACCTGCCGTCCAGTTCGGCCCTGTCGTTTCGGCCCAATGTTGTTTTTCCACGCCATCGGGCCATCGCCGCCGAATGGCTCGTTCATTGTGGCTTGCAGGTCTCGCCGCTCAACATCAACGTTACGAATGGTGCCACGTCGGGCATGACGGTCGCCCTGATGAGTGTCGCATCGCCGGGTTCCATTATCGCTGCCGAGGCGGTCAGTCACCATACGCTCGTACCCTTGTCGACATATCTTGGCGTTCATCTGGAAGGATTGCCTGTCGATGACGAGGGGATGATCCCCGAAGCACTCGACGAGGCTTGCAGAAGAAGCCCCATTCGAGCGGTGTTTCTTCAACCGTCCGTCATCAATCCAAGAGCAACCATCATGAGCGCGCAACGCCGCGAGGCGCTGGTCGAGGTTGCAGCACGTCACGATATTGCAATCGTCGAAAATGATATTCTTGGACCGCTTGTGGAAAATCGCCCGCCTCCAATCGCCGCATTGGCGCCCGAGCGAACCCTCTATGTCACAAGTTTCAGCAAGATTACGGTCCCGGGCCTTCGGATCGGCTATCTCGTTGCACCGGACCGCTATGTTGCTGCGGTTGCGAACCGGCATCTGGTCTTGAACTGGATGGCAACGCCGGCGATCGCGGAGATTGCGACGCGTTGGGTGGTCGACGGTACCGCGATGGAACTGGTGGAGTGGCAACGTGAGGCACTGGCTGTTCGTCATGCCATTGCAAGAGAGACGCTTGCGGGAATGCGCTATTTCGCGCATCCTCAAAGCCTGCATGTCTGGGTGGAGCTTTCAGGCGCGCATACCGAGGAGGGTTTTGTTGCGCAGGCGCGTCTGCATGGTGTTGCGATTGCACCGGGTACGTCGTTCAGGACTGCAGATCAGGGATGGGCTCCGGCTGTTCGGATTTCTCTGGGGTCGACTTCGGAAAGCGATCTGAGGGCCGGCCTCGGTGTTGTTGCTTCCCTGACGCAAGGGGACCCGGAGACGCTTCTTCTGGCAATCTGAGATGCCTGACAATCAGGCAGTACAATAAAAATTGTACTGATATTATTTTATGAATTGACATGATTTGCTGTGGGCTCCATCGTAGGTGCAGAGCTTGTCTCAACAGGGGGAGACATGAATGCAGCAGCCGATTATCCGCATCGACAACATCGTGAAGCGCTATGGCGCATTGACAGTGCTCAATGGCCTGTCGATGGAAGTGATGCCGGGGGAGAAGCTTGCACTGATTGGGCCTTCGGGCTCAGGCAAGACGACGATCCTGCGTATTTTGATGACGTTGGAGACGATCAGTGATGGTCATATCGAGGTTGATGGGGATCAGCTTTACCACATGAAGAAGGGTGGCGCCCTCGTTGGCGCCAATGAAGCCCACCTTGCGCAAATGCGTAAGAAAATCGGGATGGTCTTCCAACATTTCAATCTGTTTCCGCACAAATGTGTCCTCGACAACGTCACGCTCGCGCCTATTCTCACCCAGGGAGTAAAACGCAGCGCCGCCGAAAAACGGGCAATGGAACTGCTCGAAATGGTTGGCATGGCGGACAAGGCGAAAAGTGTCCCTGCGCAGCTGTCGGGCGGGCAAAAGCAACGTGTGGCAATTGCACGCGCACTGGCACTTTCGCCGAAGATCATGCTGTTTGACGAGGTGACCTCGGCGCTTGATCCAGAGCTTGTCGAGGAAGTGCTCAGCGTCATGAAGCGGCTTGCCGCCGAAACCGACATGACGATGCTTCTTGTTACCCACGAGATGGGCTTTGCCCACGATTTTGCCGATCGTGTGCTATTCTTTGATCAGGGAAAGATCGTCGAGGAAGGAAAGCCCGACCAGATCTTCCGCAATCCCAAGCAGGAAAGAACACAGACTTTCTTGCGCAAGATCATAGCGGCGGGGCACCGCGTCTGACCGTGTTGCGGGGACATTGCTCGAAGAGAAGAAAAACCACAGGAGTAGGGAACATGAAAATGAAGTTGTGGACAACCGCCATCGGGATGGCGGCACTGGTCACCTTCCTCGGACCGCAGGCTGCGATGGCGGATGACAGCAAGCTTGAAGAACTGAAGGAGCAGGGCTTTGTCCGTATTGCCATCGCAAATGAGCCGCCTTTCACGGCGGTTGGCGCTGACGGCAAGGTCTCAGGAGCAGCACCCGACGTGGCGCGCGCCATCTTCGAGCGACTGGGTGTGAAGGAGGTTGTTGCTTCGATCTCCGAGTATGGGGCAATGATCCCGGGACTTCAGGCTGGCCGCCATGACGTGATCACTGCTGGTCTCTTCATGAAGCCGGAGCGCTGCAATGCTGTCGCATATTCCGAACCGATCCTGTGTGACGCAGAAGCGTTTGCCGTGCAGAAGGGCAATCCTCTGAACCTCGTAAGCTACAAGGACATTGCTGACAATCCGGATGCCAAGATCGGCGCCCCTGGTGGCGGTACCGAGGAAAAGCTTGCTCTTGAGGCCGGCGTGCCACGGGATCGCGTCATTGTTGTTCCTGACGGTCAAAGCGGCATCAAGATGCTCCAGGACGGCCGCATTGATGTCTATTCGCTGCCGGTACTTTCTATTCACGATCTCCTAAACAAGGCCAACGATCCCAATCTTGAGGTCGTTGCCCCGGTTCAGGGTGCTCCAGTCTATTGTGACGGCGCTGCCTTCAAAAAGGGGAATGAAGGACTTCGCGATGCATTCGATGTCGAGCTTGCCAAGCTGAAGGAATCCGGTGAGTTCGCCAAGCTCATCGAGCCCTACGGTTTCTCGGCTGAGGCCGCGATATCGACAACGCGCGAAAAGCAGTGCGCTGCACAGTAACTGCCACCTGAAAGGCCAGGACCGGTTTTCTGGTCCTGGCCTATCATCAGGCTGGCCCGCTGGCTCAAATCGGTAATCTCGATGATGGAAGGCAATAGCTGATGGCGGTCTGGTCCGGCTACTTGACCCTTATACTTGAAGGCGCGCTTGTGACGCTCAAGCTGACCCTCATGGGCTCGGCGCTTGCACTTGTCATGGCTTTTCTGGCCGGTCTCGGGCGGGTATCGCGCTTTGCGAGCGTACGTGCGCTTGCAACCATTTATATCGAGTTCTTCCGTGGAACTTCGATCTTCGTCCAGTTGTTCTGGGTCTATTTCGTGCTGCCGTTTGCCGGATTGACCCTGACGCCATTGCAGGCAGGCGTTCTGGCTCTCGGTCTCAACGTAGGCGCCTATGGGGCCGAAGTCGTTCGCGGTGCGATCAAGGCGATCGGCCGGCAGCAGACAGAAGCCTGCATTGCACTCAACTTGTCGCGCAGCCAACGCATGCGTCATGTCATCTTGCCACAAGCGCTGCCGCTGATGATGCCGACCTTCTGCAACAACGCGATCGAACTTCTCAAGGCAACGGCGATCGTCTCGCTGATATCGCTGAGTGATCTGACATTCCAGGCTCAGGTGGTTCGTGCCCAGACAGGCAACACGCTCATTCCTTTTACGACGATCCTGATCCTGTATTTTCTGATGGCCTGGGCGATCTCCGTCTCGATGCGCTGGCTTGAGCGACGACTTTCAAGAAATCTTGATGGCATGAGGACCTGACGATGGAGTGGGACTGGCAATTCGTCTGGCAGATCATGCCGACGCTTCTTCAAGCTTTCAAGATTACCATCATTGCCACGATCCTGGGTTCGGCAGTGGCCGCGATCGTCGGACTTCTCATTGCAGTCGTGCGGATCTCGTCGATACCGTTCCTTTCGCGTGCCGTCGCAATGATCTGCGAGTTTATTCGCGGGACGCCCCTTTTGGTGCAGCTCTATTTCATCTTCTATGTATTGCCTGATGTCGGAATCCGGTTGTCACCTCTCGTTGCGGGCGTGATCGGCATGGGCCTGCACTACGCGACCTATACCGCAGAAGTTTACCGTGCCGGTATCGAGAATGTACCGCGTGGCCAGTGGGAAGCCGCCAAGGCCACGAACCTGACGACCAGGCAATCCTGGATCCATGTCATCCTGCCGCAAGCCGTGCCGCCAATGATCCCGGCGCTTGCCAACTATTTTATTGCAATGTTCAAGGAGACACCGTTGCTCTCCGCGATCACTGTTCTGGAGTTGATGAACCAGGCGAAGAGCATCGCAAACAGCAATTATCGCTATATCGAACCGATGACGCTTGTCGGGGTCTTCTTCCTCGTGATCAGCCTGATCTCGGTCTTCGGGCTTCGTTGGCTGGAGGAGCGTTATGCCCGCGTCAACGATTGATGTTGGTGGCCGTTTCGAGATTGCCCAGACAAAGAGCAGACCGCGCCTCGACGCGCGGCCACTCAAGAAGCGGATCGGACTGGTCATCCTTGCGACAGATCATACGACCGAAGTGGATTTCCAGCGTCTTGTCGCTGGAGACGGTATTGGCATCTACGTCAATAGAATCCCGTATGCCAATCCGACGACGCCGGATAACCTCCTGAAGATGCAGCCGGTTCTGACAGAAGGTGCCTCGCTTATCCTGCCGGGAGAGCCTCTGGATGTCGTGATGTATTCCTGTACATCCGCGTCAGTCGTGATCGGCGATGAACGTATCGAAGATGCGATCCATGAGGCCAAGCCGGGTGCGACGGTCGTGACACCCACTGCAGCATCCGTGAAGGCCCTAAGGACATTCAACGCCAGCAGGATTTCGGTTCTGACGCCCTACACGGTCGAGACAAGCTATCCAATGGCGCAATACTTTTCCCGACTTGGTTTCGAGATCGACCGCTTCACCTGTCTTGGCTTTGACGATGATCGAGAAATGGCGCGAATTGCGCCGGAAGAGCTCGTCAGGTTGGCTGTCGAAGCCATGGCGCCGCAATCGGAAGCATTGTTCATTTCGTGCACTGCGTTACGTGCGGCCGGGGCTGCTGCAACCATCGAAGCTATGATTAACCGGCCTGTGGTGACTAGCAATCTCGCTACAGCCTGGGCGTGCTTGCGCCATTGCGGATACGATTTCGCGCGGCCCGAATTCGGGCGACTGATGACGCTTGATTTTCAAAATAGGTAAGCGATGGCGAACCGAGTGCTTCCCGTGACGTTGGCAGATATCGAACACGCGGCTTCGCGGATCGAAGATCGAATCCTTCGAACGCCATGTGTTTTTTCATCATCGCTCACGCATCATTGCGGCGTGCCCGTCGGGCTCAAGCTCGAGCATCATCAGACCACAGGAAGTTTCAAGCTGCGCGGCGCAACCAACGCACTACTCAAACTGACACCTGACGAGCTGGCAAAGGGTGTCGTCGCTGCTTCGACCGGAAATCATGGACGAGCGCTGTCTCATGCAGCCAAAATGGAAGGTTCAACCGCTACGATTTGCGTGTCTGAACTCGTGCCCGGCAACAAGGTCGATGAGATCCGCCGCCTTGGCGCCGATATCCGGATCATCGGAAGGTCGCAGGACGATGCGCAAATCGAGGTTGAACGGATCGTGGCAGAAGACGGACTCGTCATGGTGCCACCGTTCGATCATCCAGCTGTCGTTGCAGGCCAGGGTACGCTGGGGCTGAGCATTGTCGATGACATGCCAGATGTTGAAACCGTACTTGTACCGCTTTCTGGTGGGGGACTTGCTGCAGGTGTTGCCGCAGCCGTGAAGGGACGATTGCCCAAAGCCCGTGTCATCGGGCTGACGATGGAACATGGCGCAGCCATGAAAGCGAGCCTCAAGGCGGGTCATCCTGTTCAGGTCGAAGAAGTCGCGACCCTAGCCGATTCCCTTGGTGGGGGGATCGGAGCTGATAACGCCATAACCTTCCAGATGTGTCAGACATTGCTTGATGATGTGATCTTGCTCTCGGAAGAAGAGATCGCTGCAGGCATGCGGCATGCATATGCCGAGGAACGAGAGGTAATCGAGGGGGCGGCAGCTGTCGGGATTGCGGCGATCCTTGCAGGGCGACTCGGTCGGTTGACGGGTCCCGTCGCTGTCATTCTTTCCGGCCGTAACGTCGATATGGATCAGCACCGCCGGGTAATCAACGGGGAAGCTGATCTGCTTTGCGAGGACATGGCATGACCAGCATGAAGATCCTGACCGAAACGGAACTCAGGCGGCTTGTTCCACTCAACATCGAAGCCATTGATTGTGTGGAGAATGCCTTCCTTGCGCTCGCGACCAAGGCGGTCGCGATGCCGCCCATCCTGCGGCTCGATATCCCGGAGCATCGTGGTGAAGTGGACGTGAAAACCGCGTATGTGCCTGGTCTTGACGGTTTTGCAATCAAGATCAGCCCCGGCTTTTTTGACAACCCCACGATCGGATTGCCCAGCACCAACGGGCTGATGGTATTGCTTTCGACGAAGACTGGCCTCTTGCAGGGTATCTTGCTTGACAACGGTTATCTGACCGATGTCCGCACAGCTGCTGCAGGTGCGGTCGCCGCAAGGCATCTGTCACGCGCGGATTCTTCTGTCGCTGCAATCTTTGGTGCCGGCATGCAGGCAAGAATGCAACTTGAGGCCCTGTCCCTAGTGCGAACCCTGCGTGAGGCACGCATCTGGGCACGCGACATTGATAAGGCAAAAGCAACAGCCGCGCAGTTGACGGAAAAACTGGGCTTGCCGGTCCGGGCGGAACCGGATGGCAGCAAGGCAGCCGGCGGCGCAGATATAATTGTGACGACGACACCGTCGGAAAATCCCATCCTCAAGGCCGGATGGATCCAGCCCGGGCAGCATGTCACGGCCATGGGGTCTGACGCAGAGCACAAGAATGAACTCGAGCCATCCATTATTGGTGGTGCTGTCCTTTATGTGGCAGACAGCATCAGCCAGACGCGCCGTCTCGGTGAATTACATCATGCCATAGCGACAGGTACCGTCGCTGCAACCGATCATTTCCCGGAGCTTGGAGAGATCATTGCCGGCAAGAAGCCCGGCCGCTCGCATCCGGACCAGATTACAGTCGCCGACCTTACCGGAACGGGGATTCAAGACACAGCCATCGCGACGCTCGCGGCAATGCGTGCCTCAGCCGCAGATACTGGGACGATTTTTGAAAGTTGAGACTGGTTGCCTGACTGCAGGAATCCGTCTGGGAATGAGGAAAGATCATGAAGCAAGCCAATCTGAAGTTCTCCCCGTTGGAATACGAACTGCGACTTGAAAAGACGCGGCGCGCCATGGAGGCCAAAGGCGTGGACCTCCTGATTGTCAGTGACCCGTCGAACATGAACTGGCTGACGGGCTATGATGGCTGGTCCTTTTATGTGCATCAGTGCGTCATCGTGCCCCCGTCAGGTGAACCGCTCTGGTATGGCCGAGGTCAGGATGCCAACGGCGCAAAGTTCACGAGCTATCTGAAGCACGATAACATTATCGGCTATCCCGACCATTATGTTCAGTCAACTGAACGCCATCCGATGGACTATCTCGCGGCCAAACTTTCAGACCGTGGCCTGGGCAAGCTGACCATCGGCGTCGAAATGGACAATTACTGGTTTTCCGCCGCCGCCTTTGCGGCCCTGCAAAGACATTTGTCGAACGCGCGATTTGTTGATGCCACAGCGCTCGTCAATTGGCAGCGAGCAGAAAAGAGTGAAACTGAAATCAAATACATGCGCAACGCTGCACGCATCGTCGAGAAAATGCATGAGCGGATCTTTGACAAGATCGAAGCTGGCATGCGCAAATGCGATCTTGTTGCCGAGATCTACGATGCCGGCATTCGCGGAACGGAAGGGATAGGCGGAGATTATCCGGCAATCGTCCCGTTATTACCGTCAGGTGTTGAGGCGTCTGCCCCACATCTGACCTGGGACGACAAGCCGATGAAGTCCGGTGAAGGCACGTTCTTCGAAATTGCCGGTTGCTATCATCGCTACCACGTGCCGCTGTCGCGGACGGTTTTTCTGGGAAAACCGACACAAGCCTTTCTGGATGCAGAAAAAGCGACACTCGAAGGCATGGAGGCCGGGCTGGAAAAAGCACGACCCGGAAATGCCTGCGAGGATATCGCCAATGCATTCTTTGCAGTTCTCAAGAAGCATGGAATCGTGAAGGATAACCGAACTGGCTATCCGATCGGACTTTCCTATCCACCGGACTGGGGCGAGCGCACGATGAGCCTTCGTCCAGGAGACAAGACAGAGCTGAAACCTGGCATGACTTTCCATTTCATGACGGGTTTGTGGCTCGATGATATGGGTTTTGAGACGACGGAAAGCATCCTGATAACCGAGACGGGTGTCGAGTGCCTTGCCAATGTCCCTCGCAAACTGATTGTGAAGGATTGAGCCATGCTGGACCGCAGCCGTCGTTCATCGCCAATCACCCCCACGGTCGACCTTATGGCCGAGGGGATACAGCACGGGTTTCTACGGCTCCCCTACAGTCGCGATGATTCAGCATGGGGCTCGGTGATGATCCCGCTGACCGTAATCAGGAACGGAAAAGGTCCAACGGCGCTTCTTACAGGTGGTAATCATGGTGACGAATACGAAGGACCGATTGCGCTGTTTGATCTCGCGCGTTCCTTGAAGGCTGAGGATGTCACCGGATGCGTCATTATCGTGCCGGCCATGAACTACCCGGCCTTTCTTGCAGGTACGCGAACCTCACCGATCGACAGAGGCAATCTCAATCGCAGTTTTCCAGGTGCACCGGACGGTACCGTAACCCAAAAGATTGCGGACTATTTTCAGCGTGTCCTGTTGCCGCTTGCCGATATTGTTCTCGATTTCCATTCGGGTGGCCGGACGCTTGATTTCCTGCCTTTTTGTGCGGCACATATACTGCCGGACAAGGAGCAGGAGGCAAGGGCCTTTGAACTCGTTCAGGCATTTGGTGCGCCGTGGTCGATGAAAATGCTCGAGATCGATGCAGTCGGCATGTATGACACGGCCGCTGAAGAGATGGGCAAGATCTTCATCACGACAGAGCTCGGCGGCGGCGGAACGGCAACTGCTGCCAGCGCCGCAATAGCAAAACGCGGAGTGGCAAATGTTCTGCGTCACGCCGGCATCGTGAAAGGCCAGATCGACGCCGTCGCAACGACCTGGCTCGATATGCCGGATGGGGACTGCTTTTCCTTCTCGGAAGATGATGGGCTTATAGAGTTCCTTGTCGATCTGGGCGAACCGGTGACAGCAGGAAGCATAGTGGCCCGGATCTACCCAACGGGTAAAACCGGCGTGATGGTGCAAGAGATTGCCGCAAAGCGCGAAGGACTTCTTTGTGCACGGCATTTTCCAGGTCTGGTAAAGGCGGGAGATTGCGTAGCCGTGACTGCCATCAAGGTTGAATAGGTTCAGTTGCGCCTGGATGATGTCGTCGTGATGTGACGTGAGACGATCCGGGGCTCATCTGTCTCTCGGTCAGTGTGATGGCCGTGTTGCTCTTCAATACTGGACGTCATTTTGTGGGTTGTTATTGATCAACCTACGATGATCGGCTGTTGATTTGCGCGGTAAAAACTGCCAACTGATCCGCAAAGGCACGCTTGTAGGCAGATCTTGCTTCGGCGCGGGCGATGTACGCTGAAAGGTTCGGATATGCAGTGACCAGGTTGGAGCTGTGGAGCCTTTGCAGTACTGTTACCATCATGAGGTCACCGGCGCTGAAGGCGCCATCGAGCCAGTCGGAATTACCAAGTCGCCCGGATAGTTCTGCCAATCGATTGTGGATGCGTGCCTGTAAGACAGGCAGGCGGCTATCGTGCCAGGGCTGATTGCCTTCAAGGTATCTGGCCGTTTCGAGTTCGATGATCGGAGGCTCGATTGTACTGACCGCGGCAAACATCCATGAAACCGCTTGCGCCCGAGCGTTGGGGTCATCCGGCAGCAGACCTTCATGACGCTCCGCAATGTGCAACACGATCGCACCGGATTCAAACAATGTGAGATCGCCTTCTTCATACGTTGGAATCTGCCCGAACGGCTGACGTGCCAGATGTGCGGGGTCCTTGATATCCTTGAACGAAAGGAGGCGAACCTGATAGGCTCGGCCAGCTTCCTCAAGGGCCCATCGAACGCGCATGTCTCGTGCCAAACCCCGGCCGCGATCAGGAGATCGTTCGAATGCGGTAATGGTGATGGTCATCATCGGTTTCCTCAGCATTTTGCTTCAAGGACGATTGGCATTGTCAGGTTCCGACACGGGTTATGCGGAATTGCCTGATGTTTATGTCAGTACTCACGACAATAACGGTTGTGATCCGCTGCGGAGGTAAAGTGGCGAGCGGATACACCCACCCCTTCCACAACACCGAACCGAGTGGCACCAGGTTGCTGAAAACAGCAAGACGAATGCCGCCAAGGGCCCCGGAAACGTAAGGATTGTGTCGCCCAAGGCGGGACCAGGCTTCAGGCCAACCTGTATCCTCTCGATGTCATGTTCTCGGTTCCCGGCATGTCTCGCATGTCGAAAATGTCGCCGACAAGGCATGGTTGACAAGGGCATTCAACGTAAAACTGCAGCCCGCCAGTAATCCGGGCCACAGGATGAGACGGGGGACTGACGGCGTCAAAGCCAGCAGCGAGCGTCAACACGTTTGAGCGCGTGCGATCAGGGACGGCCGGCAATTGTCGCCGGTCGTGGGCTAAAATTCATGCACCGCATTGCTCAGCCGCAAACCTTTGCCAAAGCCTTGTCGATTGCAGCTGTTATCTGATCGATGTCGTCTGTCGTGGCAGTGAGAGCCGGCGACAGACATAGGGTGTTATTGAACCCGTCATGCAGGGAGCGGTTGGTCATACCGATGATAACGCCCTGGCTGAGGCATTCGGCAACGACGGCCTGAACTCGTTTTTCGTCGAGCGGCTCCTTGGTCTTGCGGTTAGCCACAAGCTCGGCTCCACAAAACAGGCCCTTGCCGCGCACATCGCCAATGACCTCGTGCTTCTCCATCAGCACTTTCAGGTTTGCCAGTGTCCGTGCACCCATGCGGGTCGTGTTCTCCAGCAGTCCCTCGTCCTCGATAATGCGCATGTTCTCCAATGCGGCGACCGGTCCTGCCGTGCAGCCGCCGAAGGTCGATATGTCGCGGAAGTGGCTCATCGAATCCTGCGGCGCGTCCTTGAACATTTCAAAGACACGCTCGGTCGTAACCGTGCATGAGATCGCGGCATAGCCCGACGCTACCCCCTTTGCCATGGTCACGATGTCGGGCTCGATGCCATAGTGCTGGTACCCGAACCATGTGCCGGTGCGGCCGAGACCACAAACCACCTCATCGATGTGAAGCAGAATGTCATATTTCCGGCAGATATCCTGGACCCGCTTCCAGTAACCTTCCGGCGGTATGATGACGCCGCCGCCGGCCGTTATGGGCTCAAGCACGATCGCGCCGATTGTATCCGGCCCCTCGCGCAGGATCACTTCCTCGATGGCGTCGGCTGCACGTTCGCCATAGTTCTCGACATCCCATTGCTTGCGGTATTCCAGGCAATGGGGAACCATGACGAAGCCCTCCGGGTAAGGGCCATATTGATCGGCCCGCTGTGGCTGCCCCGATGTGGCGAGTGTCCCTATGGTCGTGCCGTGATAGTCGCGCTCGCGGTAGAGGATCTTCGACTTCTTGCCACCGTGATGGCGCGAGGCGATCTGGCGGACCATCTTGTAGGCCTTCTCGTTGGCCTCGGAGCCGGAGTTCGAATAGTATACACGCGTCAGTCCCGGCATCTTCTCTGCCAACTTCTGCGCAAACAGGGCGGCCGGGACGTTGCCCGCAGCGCCCGCGTAATAGTTCAGCTTCACGAGTTGATCGCGCACCGCATTGGCGATGCTTTCGCGTCCATAGCCTACATTTACCGTCCAAACACCTCCGGAAACGGCGTCAAGATATTCCCGGCCATTGGTGTCCCAGAGCTTGAGCCCCTTGCCTTCGACAAATACTCGCGGATCGATGGTCTCGTACTGCTTGTGCTGACTAAGATGATGCCAGACGTGCTCGCGGTCGGCAGCAACCACATATGAAAGATCGTTTTGTTTAAGGTCCAGTGACATGAAAGCCTCCGTATCGTTCGCGATTGAGTTGATGACCGGGTTGAAGCTTGTCGGGAGCTTCAGGCAACTGCCTGCGCACCTGTGATTTCCACCAGCGAGCCGCACATGAAGGCGGCTTCGTTCGATGCGAGGAAAGCAACGAGGGCAGCGACTTCCTCAGGTTTGCCGATACGGCCGAAAGGCACCAGCTTGTCGAGATCGGCAATCGTCCGTCCGGATCGCGTCACCCCGGCTTCCAGCATCGGCGTGTGAATTTCGCCAGGACACACGGCGTTGACACGGATCTTGTCCGGTGCGTAGTCACGGGCAAGATTCTGCGTGAAACTCGCCACTGCCGCCTTGGTAACATTATAGGCGATATGGTTCGGCGCTGGATAAAGACCCCACTGCGATGCGGTGTTGACGATCGCACCACCGCCTGCCGCGATCATATGCGGGAGTGCAGCCTGGCACAGGTGGAACATCGAATCTACATTGACCGCAAAGCTCAGTCGCCAATCCTCGGGCGCCAGCGAGAGAATATTGCCGCGGCGGTTGATGCCGGCATTGTTGCAGAGCACATCGATGCGCCCTTCCGTCGCGATCACATTTTCGATGACAGCGCGGCAGCCTTCCGCGGTCGAAATATCACTGGCGAATGCACGCGCCCTTCCGCCTTCGGCCATGATCTGCGTGACTGTGGCCTCGGCGCCTTCACCGTTCATGTCGGTGATGATGACCGTGGCTCCCTCAGTGGCAAAACGGGCGCTGATGGCGCTGCCGATGCCGCCGGCTGCCCCGGTGACGATAACCGCCTTTTCCTTGAAACGCATGAAAATTACCTCATATAGCTGCCGCCATTCACGTCCAGCACGGCGCCATTCAGCGACGCCTGTGAGGGGCGGAAGGCGAAGGCGATGATTTCGCCGATCTCTTGCGGGTCGGCCATCCGCCCGATGGGGATGCCGGCCAGAGCCGCTGCCTCTCCGTGTTGGGCGATGTAGGCCTCGGCCATTTCGGTGTGCACCCAGCCGGGTGCCAGTGCCACCGCGGTCACGCCTTCGTGGCCGTGGCTTTGTGCGATGGATTTGGTGAGATTGATCAGCGCGGCCTTTGACGCGCCGTAGGCCATCGCATTGGAGATATAGCCACGCTGGCCGGCACGGCTCGCCATGTTGACAATCCGCCCGCCGCCATTTGCACGAAAATGTTGGACGGCCAACTTCGACAGATCGACCGCCGACAGGAAATTGACGCGCATTTCACGTGCCCAGACGCGTTGCCAGTCCTCCATCGGGGAGTCAATCGCAACTTCGGTGCGGATGCCGGCATTGTTGACGAGCCCGGTCAGTTTGCCCACGTAGCCAATGGCCTGCTCCCACAATGCTTCCGGGCCGGTAGGGTCGGAAAGATCGGCGGAGAGGCAAAAGCCCATGCCACCAAGTCGACCGACAAGCGCCTCGGCGGCGTCGCGATTTCGGCCATTGTGTACGATAACGCGAGCGCCGTCTGCCACGAGCGCATGGCATATAGCCTGACCGATGGTACCCGTTGCCCCGGTCACGAGGATCGATTGACCTGAAAGTTTCATAGCGACCCCACCTGCGGGCCCCAGGTATCCGACAAGGCAAAGCCCGGGACGAATGGGTCCTGCGGATCGAGCCATAACTGCTGACGGCCGAAGACATATCCTTGGCCGGTAATACGCGGTAAAACGGCTGGACGGCCAGCAACTTTAGTCTCGCCCATGATTTCGGCGGTGAATGTTCCACCGATGATGCTGCGCGAGACGCACGTATCGCCAGTCTTCGCCATCCCTCTTGCATGCAGGATGGCGAGATTGGCCGATGAGCCTGTACCACAGGGTGAACGATCGACCCGGCCGGGCTTCAGCGTTGTGCAGGTGATGACCGATCCGTCCGGCTGATAGTCGCGGAACATGACATAAGCAATCTCGTTCAGGTCGGGAATTTCCGGATGTTCCGCCTCGACCTGTCCAGCCAGCAAAGCCTTGATTTCAGCCCCCGCCTCGGCAAGCGCACGTGCGGCCTCCGGCAAGATCTGCAGACCAATCTGTTCGACATCGATCTGGGCATAGAAGACTCCGCCGAAGGCGATATCGCCAATGATCTTGCCCCACTTCCTCGTCTCTATCGTAACGTCGAGCCGCTGGACAAAGGCGGGTACATTGTCGAGGCTGACCGACAGGCAGCGGTTGTCCTTGCACTGCGCGCGAGCGACGATCAGCCCGGCGGCCGTATCCAGGCGGACGATCGTTTCCGGCTCCGTCACCGCCACACGGCCACTCTCCACCAGTGCCGTCACGACACAAATGCAGTTGGAGCCGGACATCGGATGGGCTCGGTCCGGTTGCAACACGATGAAGCCGGCGTCGGCATCCGGCCGCGTGGATGGTAGAAGCAGGTTCGTCGTGTGTACCACCTGCGCCCGCGGCTCGCGCGTGAGAAAGAGGCGCAGCGATGGATCCACATCGTTTAGGTGGTTCATCTTGTCGAGGATGGTCGCGCCCGGAATGTCGGGCGCACCATTGATTAAGACATTGCCGCTTTCGCCCTGGCAATGAACGAGCAGGATATCGAGCGCCCTGTTGACGGTCATTTCAGATACCATCCCCACGGCTCATCGCTGATGAAGCGCGTGATCTGCTTGGTCTCCAGATAGTTGTCGAGGCCCCAGCGGCCGAGCTCCCGGCCGATGCCGGACTGCTTGTAGCCGCCCCACGGTGCATCGGTGAAGGTCGGCTGCGAGCAATTGATCCAGACGATTCCGGCGCGAAACGCTGCGGCAACCCGCTCGCAACGCTGATCATCGGCCGACATGACGGCGGCGGCAAGTCCGAAGCGGGAATCATTGGCGAGACGGATTGCTTCTTCTTCGGTATCGAAGGGGCGGATGCACACGACGGGACCAAAAATCTCCTCGACCCAAGCAGCGCTGTCGAGCGCCATGTCGGTGAGAATCGTAGGCGCTACCCAGAAACCCTTGTCGAAGCCGTCATACCTGCCGCCGCTGACGACGGTCGCGCCCTGCTCCACGGCGTGTTCGATGTGGCGCAGAACGTCCTCGTACTGGCCTTTGTTCACGAGCGGTCCGAGCAGAGTGCCGGCGTCGAGGCCGTTTCCGATCTTGATCTTTTTCGCCTCCTCCACCAGCCGGTTCAAGAGCTTCGGATAAAGAGGCGCTTCCACAAGAATCCGCGAAGTGGCCGAGCAGACCTGACCCTGGTTCCAGAAGATGCCGAACATAATCCATTCAACGGCTTTTTCGATGTCGCAGTCGGCGAAGACGACGAAGGGCGACTTGCCACCAAGCTCCAGGCTGATGCGTTTTATGTCCTTCGCCCCTGCGGCCATGATGCGCGAACCGACAGAACCTGACCCCGTGAAAGCGATCTTGTCCACCAGCGGGTGTTCGACCAGTGCCTGACCGACGACGGAGCCCTTGCCGGAGAGAATGTTCAAAACGCCATTGGGGAGACCCGCGCCTTGAGCGATTACTCCAAGCTCCAACGCGGTTAGCGAGGTCGTTTCGGCAGGCTTCAGGATCACTGTGCAGCCGGCCGCAAGCGCTGGCGCGACTTTCCAAGATGCCATGAGAAGCGGATAGTTCCAGGGTACGATCGCAACGGCGACGCCGAGCGGCTCGCGTACGGCTTTTGACGCGAAACGTGCATCGCCGAGCTTGATCTCTTCGACTTCGCCATCCAGCTCCTCGGCGAGACCGGCATAGAAATCGAAGCAGTCGGCGGCATCCGTCAGGTCCCACTCGGATTCAGGCAAGGGCTTGCCGTTATCGCGGGTTTCCAGATGTGCCAGTTCGGTCAAGCGACTACGGATTCCTGCAGCCATTGCGCGGAGATATTCCGCGCGCTCCTTTCCCGAAAGGCGTGGCCACGGGCCGTTGTCGAAGGCCTCACGGGCCGCTTTAACGGCCATCTCCGCCTCTCGCGCACCAGCGGCAGCGATGTGGTGAAACACCTCCTCGGTTGCCGGATCGATCACCGGGAGCATGGTTTCGTCTGCGGGAGCGACCCACTGACCGTCGATGAAAAGCTTGTTCTGCATGGTGTCCTCACATGTGACGTGTTAGACCGCCATCGACCCTAAGGCTCTGGCCGGTGATGTAACTGGAATCATCGCTGAGAAGAAAAGCTGCCGCCTTGGCCTGTTCTTCCACCCGGCCGATACGCTTCAACGCTGTCAAATCCGCGAACTTGTCGACATCGAGACTGTCGGTGAACCCTGGCAGGAGGCAGTTCATGCGGATGTTTTTCGGTCCGTATCTGTCGGAATAGAGCTTGGTGTAGGACGAGACCGCGGCGCGATAGACACAAGACGCAGGAAACCAGAGAGACGGCTCGAACGCGGCATAGGTCGTGATGTTGACGATTGAGCCGCCGCCTTGAGCCTCCATCACGGGCGTGACCATGCGTGCCATCCTGGCAACCGACTTTATGATCATGTCGTTGGCGAGATCCCAGTTTTCGTCCGTGATCTCGAGAAGGTCGCCCTTGGGTGGATGGCCGGTATGGTTCAAAACCGCGTCGATCCTGCCATAGGCGGAGATGGCCAGATCGACAATCCCCTTCAGATCGGCAGCACTTTGCGCCACGCCCCGATGGGCAACGCCGCCAAGTTCTGCCGCCAGCGTCTCGCAGCTTTCTGAAGGCGACATCAGAGCAAGTCTGTAATGGCGTGCGTGCATTTCGCGCGCGACGGCCGCGCCCATTCCTCTGCCGCCGCCGGTGATCAGGCAAACCTTGTCAGTCATGAACGTTCTCCCTTCAAAAGCGATCGACGCGATACGGGCGCATGTCGACGGGTGGTGTTGCTCCGGTGACGAGATCGGCCATCAGGCGCGCGGTCGTTGCGGCGTATGTGACACCCAGGTGGCCATGACCGGTGGCATAAAAGACGCCCGGCACCTTGGCTGAAGCGGACATGACAGGCACGGTGTCCGGGAAAGCCGGCCGATGGCCCATCCACTGCGAAAAATTTTCGCAACGCAGGTTCGGCAGCGCCGTTTGTGCCCGCCGCACGGTGATCTTCGAACGCCGGTAATCGGGCGCGGCGTCAAGGCCCGCCATCTCGACAGTGCCTCCGACGCGAATGCCGCCGGCCGTTGGTGTGACCATGAAAGCGCGGGCAGGCCAGATGATCGAGTGGCGCATGGAAATTCCGGGCGACATGATCTGGGTGTGATAACCGCGCTCGGTTTCGAGGGGCATGAATTCGCCGAGTGTTTTCGAGAGCAGGCCACTATAGGCACCCGCTGCGATCAGGACCTCATCGGCGGGTATGGGTTCACCGCCGATGACCCGGACTGCACAGATGCGGTCGCTCCGGTCGAAACCGGCCACCGCGCCACGCCGGATTATGCCGCCGAGTTCGACGAACCGCTGCGCAAGACCGCTCACCAGTCGGAAGGGATCGCGCAAACTCCGGTTTTGCGGGAAGAGGACGGCAATGCCGATACTGTCCGAAAGTTCCGGCTCGAGGTTGCGTGCCTCGACACCGGTCAGGCACCGATACGGAAAGCCGAAGCGCTCGAGGATTTCGATATGCTCGCGGTCTGCGAGAAACTCCGCCTCGTTGCTATAGAGTGAGAGGCACCCCTCTTCGGACAGTTCGCCTTCCATGCCTGTCTCACGCAGCAATGGCAGGAGGTCGTCATAGACGCGCTTGCACAAGGTCGCACCATTGGCCTCAAGCTGGCGGAGCTTGCTGGGCCGCGACGCCGCGACAAAGCGAGCAAACCAGGGAATGAGTTTCGGCATATAGGCCGGGCGAACCCGAACGGGACCTTCCGGATCGAGCAACCAGCCCGGGATCTGCCTCCAGATTGCCGGGCGAGAGGCCGGCATGAACTCCGTCACCGCGATCGAGGCCATGTTGCCATAGGATGCGCCGCGCCCGACCTCATCCTTATCGAGAAGCACGACCTGCCGGCCACGTTTCTGCAGTTCGTAGGCGACGGCTGTGCCGATGATCCCTGCGCCGACAACTACGGTAGTCATGCTGGCCTCTTTCCTATTCAGCTTTCAAGGTCGGCCGGGCAAAAAGTGCGCCCGGCCGTGGCGATTACCAATTCAGGATCGGCTCCATGGCGGCTCGGAACTCTGCCTTTTCCTCGGTCGTAAGCGGGCCGAGTGGAGCGCGGCATTGGCCAACGGGCATGCCCTGCAGTTCACAGCCATATTTGATCTTCTGAACGAATTTTCCGGATTCCAGGATGTTCATCGCCCGGTAAAGCGTCTTCATCATCTCGCGAGCCTTGCCAAGTTCGCCCGCCTTATACGTCCGATCGAGGTCGCAGCAGGCCTTCGCCATGCAGTTCGATGGACCGCAGATCCAGCTTTGCGCACCCCAGAACATGAAGTCGAGTGCAATATCGTCCGAACCGGAGACGAGCTGGATTTTTCCCTCATAGCGGCTGGTGATGTCGATCGCACGCTGTAGCACGCCGGAGCTTTCCTTGATGCCGATGACGCGCGAATTGTCGGTGAAATGATCCATCAGCTCGAAGCCGATATCCGAGCCGTCCTTGGCCGGATAGCTGTAGAGCACGAGATTGACATCGACTGCAGAAAGCACGGTCTCGTAGTGCTTGATGAGCTCTTCCTGGGTCGGGCGCGAGCAGGACCGTGTCGTAGCCGATTTCCTTTGCCATCGCGGTCTGTTCGACAACTTCTCGCGTGGCGGGCGCATTGGTACCGGCGATCAATATTTCACCGGGTTTGGCAAAATCCTTGACGAACTGGAGAACGTCGCGGCGCTCCTCTGTCGACTGGCTGAAGTATTCGCCCGTCGATCCGTTCGGCACCCAGCCAGTCACTCCCGCATCACGAAGATGGACAAGGAGCTTCTCAAAGGCCTTGAAATCGATCTTGCCGTTAGCATCGAAAGGGGTAATGAGAGCGGGCATGACGCCTGAGAGTTTCATGAGGGTCTCCATTCGTTGGTTCGGATGATTGGCGCGTTCACACGGCCAGCCGCTTGAGAATTCGTTGTTCGAGAACTGTAACGGCGCGCGTCAGCGGAAAGGCAATGGCGAAGTAGATCAGGGCCACGACAGTCAGAACCTCGACCGGCCGGGCTGTGTTGTTGGAAATGTTCTGCCCCACGAACATCAGATCGGCCATGCCGATGGCAGAGACGAGCGCGCTTTCCTTGAAAAGGCTGACGCAGTTTGAAAGCAATGTGGGGGCCGCGCGGAGCACGGCCTGTGGAAGGATGACGCTCGTCGCGCGCACCCAGGGAGAAAGCCCCAGGGCCACGCAGGCATCAAGTTGCTCTCGGCCAACGGATTTCAGGGATGCCCGGAAAGTCTCGCTGCTGATTGCGCCCATGTAGAGGGTCAGGGCAATAATGCCCGACGCCATATTGGAGAGTTCGATACCCAGAACCAGCGGCAGGCAGAAAAAGATCCAGAACAGCTGCACAAGTACAGGTGTGCCCCGGAAGAACTCGACATAGACGCTGGAAAGAGCGCGCAGCATGGCGCTCCTGGATGTGCGGGCAAGCGCCAGCAGGAAGCCGAGGATACAACCGAGCAGGATGCAGATCAGAGTGAGCTTCAGGGTTGTCCAGAGGCCGAGAAGGAGCGCCTCCTGGAATTTGAGCACGATCGAGAAGTTGAGGGGTGTCATCGTTGATTTCCTCAGCTTGCCATGGCTTCGCGGCGCCGTTCCAGGAAGCCGACGATCTGTGAGACCGGGAACGATACGGCGAAATAGACGAGCGCGACGATGGTGAAGGTTTCGATGGGACGATAGGTCTGCGTTGCGAGTGTCTTTCCCTGGTACATGAGGTCCTGAACGGCAACGATGGCGACAAGTGCGGTCTGCTGAAAAATGCCGATCCCGTTGGTGAGCAGGACGGGGACCGAATTACGCACCGCCGTCGGAAGGACGATGTAAAGGATGCGCTGGAACGGGTTGAGACCGAGGGCTATGCCAGCATCGAGCTGTTCGCGTGGAACCGCCTGGATCGAGGCTCGGTAGGCTTCCGCATTGAAGGCAGCGAGATTGAAGCCGAGTGCCAGGATCCCCATCGTGAGCGAACCGAGGAACACGTTGAAGAGCATCGGGACACAATAGAAGAACCAGACAATCTGGATGATGACGGGCGTGCAGCGGAAGAATTCGATGAAGAGTGTGACCGGAAGCCGGATGACCGCCCAGCGACTCAAAACGAGTAGGGCAAGCAGGAAGCCGAGTGTCAGCCCGATGACATTGGCTGCGATCGTGAGCTGAATTGTAATCCAAAGACCTTCCCACAGCGGTCCGAAATTACGAAAGACGGACCCGAAGTCGAAATTGTAATTCATGACGACGCTCCCTCAATGCTTGATATGGAAGACACGCTCGATGAACTCGCGGGTGCGCTCTTCTTTCGGTGCTCCAAGCACCTGTTCTGGCGGACCGTCCTCAACGACCACGCCGCCGGCGCAAAAAATCACGCGGGAGGCGACGTTTCTGGCGAACCACATGTCATGGGTCACGATGACCATCGGCATCTGCTGATGAGCGAGCTGCATGATCACCTGCTCGACCTCGGCGACGAGCTCGGGGTCGAGCGCTGATGTCACCTCGTCGAACAGCATGAGTTTTGGGTCGAGCATCAGCGCGCGGGCAATCGCCACGCGCTGCTTCTGGCCGCCGGAAAGCTGCGCCGGGTACGCGTTGGCCTTTGCCGCCAGTCCAAAGCGGGTGAGCAGCGCCTTTGCCCGTTCCCGAGCTGCTGCCTTGCTTTCGCCCCTCACCTTGGTCGGCGCAAGGATCAGATTGCCGATCACGTCGAGATGTGGAAACAGCGTGTAGTGCTGGAACACCATGCCGATAGAACGGCGAACCTTGGCATCGATCGCCGTCTTGCCGCGCCCGTTGGAGGCGATGTAGGGCTTGCCGCCGAAGGTGATCGCACCGCTGTCGATTTGCTCCAGGCCCATCAGGACGCGAAGCAAGGTGGATTTTCCGCCGCCACTCGGGCCGATAACGACAACCCGGTCGCCGGCCTTCATTTCGATATCCAGTCCCTGCAGCACCTTTATGACGCCGCCATAGCTCTTGTGCAGTCCCTCGATTTTGAGCAGCGCAGCTGTATCCGACATCGTTCCAACTCTCCTCCTTAAGACAGGGACCGGAGCCGCTTTTCAGGCGGCTCCGGCGTGGCTTAGTTGCTTGCTTGGAGAACCTGGTCGCCGGCCTTGCGGATCAGTTCATCGACGTGGCCGGTCGCAACGCGCTCTTCGAGGAAGATATTGACTACTTCGACGTCAGCGGCCGAAAGCTGGTGCGGCAGGCCGAAGGCAACGCCCTGCTTCGCGAGCGCGGGCGTCGGGTTCAGAGCAACTGCCCAATCGGGGTTCGACTGGGTGAACAACTGGTTGGTGTCGGAGGCATCGACGAGAATGTCAGCACGGCGCGAAACGACGGCGAGACGTGTCTCGTCATTAGTCGGCAGGCGCAGGATCGTCGCTGTCTTGATCGCGGCGGAGATCGCCTTGTCCTGGGCCGTACCGGACATGACCGCGAGCGTCACATCAGCCTTGTCGATATCGGCGACCGATTTGGCGTCCGACGGAATCTTCGGGTTGTCCTTGTTGTAGGCGAGCGAGATCTGGTACTCCATCGCCGGGATTGAGAACTGGACAGCCATGGCGCGCGCAGGTGTACGGTTCAGCGCCAGGGAGAGATCCCATTTACCAGCCTGAAGGCCGGCAACAATGTTGTCCCAGGTCGTATCGACGAGCTCAGGTTTCACCTGCAAGACGTCAGCAAATTCACGGCAGAGATCGGCGAAGAATCCAGAATATTCGCCGCTTGCCGGATCCCGCATAACATAGGGCGGAGCCACAGCGGCACCGCAGCGCAACGTGCCGGTCTTCTGCACATCTTGCCAGTATCCTTCCGCTGTCTGAGCCGAGGCAGTAGCGGTAGAAAGACCCGTTATCAGGGCGAGCGCGGCCGTCGCCCGCAGAGCGGATGTCATCATCTTCGAGAGCATAAGAATTCCCCATTTCAAGCGCGTGAGAAGCGCGGTTCCACCCGTCGGCTCTGGCCGTTTTTGAAGTCTTTTTCTGTCGGCTTCGTGTCGACTTTTAAGATTGCCGAGGCATTGGTTTTCTGGCCCAATGACTGTGAATTGGAAGGGGACGTAAGTGTCTGACGAAGTTGAGATGAAGCGGGTCCGCGGCACGGGCTGGAAAAATGTGTACGATACCCTGCGGGGGGAGATCCTTGCGCTGACCCTGCCGCCAGGACAGTTGCTCGACGAGATGACGCTGGCCGAACGTTTCGACATGTCACGTTCACCGGTGCGCGAGGCGCTTATCCGGCTCGCCGGCGAAGATCTGGTCGTAACCCTTTCCAACCGCAGCACCATCGTCGCGCCGATCGAGGTGGCGACTTTCCCGAAATATGTAGAGGCACTCGATGTCGCCCAGCGCATGAACACGCGACTCGCCGCCGCACTGCGCACAGAGGTCGACCTGAAGATCATCGCCAGACGTCAGAAGGAATTCGAGGCGGCTGTGAAGACCAACGTGCATCTGAAGATGTCGGAGGCCAATAAGCAGTTCCATATGGCGATCGCCTACGCCGGCAAGAACGCCTATCTTGCTTCATTCTATGAACGACTCTTGAATCAGGGCCAGCGCATGCTCCATCTCCATTTCGAGTACCTGGAACGCACCGGCGACGGTTATCTTCTGACCGACGAGCACAATCTGATGCTTGAAGCGATCCGCGCCAAGGATGTCGAGCGGGCCGATGAACTTGCCCACGCCCATACGCGGCAATTCCAGGACAACTTCATTCGTTTCCTGCGTGAAAACTATACCACCGACGTTTCCCTCGGCTCCCGAGACGCGGCGGAATGATTATGGCGTCACCCGAAAAGATTGGATTTATCGGAACCGGTGCGATCACTAACGCCATGGTGCGCGGGCTCCTCAACGAGCCTGCGACCGTGCCACATGTCATGGTATCCATGCGAAGTGCAGATATTTCGGGAAGGCTTGCCGCTGATTTCCCGCAGGTTTTCGTCTCAGGCGACAATCAGGCGATCGTCGACGACTGCAACACGGTTGTGCTGGCAATTCGTCCGCAGGTCGCCGAAGACGTAATCCGCCCCTTGTCGTTTCGCGATGATCAGAAGGTGATCAGCGTCGTGGCCGCGACAAGTCGAGTGAGCCTTCTAGACTGGATCGGTGCAGATGTGCGTCTAACCCAGGCCATCCCTTTGCCCTTCGTTGCCCGCAGGAAGGGCGTCACCGCGGTATACCCGCCCGACCCTGATACCGCCGCCATCTTCAATGCACTTGGCAGCGCCGTCGAATGCGAAACGAGTGCGGAATATGACCTTCTTGCCGCCGCAAGCGCACTGATGGCCACGTACTTTGGTATCATGCATCGTGCGACGGAATGGCTTTCGAAAAATGGTCTGCCGGAAGACAAAAGCCGTGCCTATCTTGCCACTCTCTTTGCCGGCCTCTCAGAGGCGGCGCTGCTTGCCGGCAAGGACATGGACTTCCTTTCCATGAGTCGTGAGTTCGCGACGAAAGGCGGCCTGAACGAACAGGTATTTGAGGATTTTGATAGCAATGGCGGTATCCGCGCGCTGACCCTGGCTCTTGAGAATGTTCTGGAGCGAATAGTTGATAGAAACGCGCGCTAAGCAAGCTCCTGAGCGGCATTGCAAACGCGTGAAAGGTCATTCTCCGGCCCACCAAAGAAACCAGGGAAACATCCCGGCGTTCTAATGTGGCCGGTGCTTTTGCTCGGCAGTACTCAGCAATACAACTTGCCGACGATGGATTGCTTCGGCGGCATCTGTGAGAAGCTGTCCGACAAGGTCCTTTGGCAAGGAGCCGATCACTGATGGCGCTGCAAGCGCTTCTCTCAACGCTGCTTGCTCGTGATCCCACTCTGCTTCGCCCACGGACTCCCTGAGGGCTCGGAGAAGGTCTGTGGCACGCCGAAGAAGCTGGCTGACTTCCAGCGGTGGCATCTGATCGGTCTGGCGCGCTGCCTGGTACAGCTGCGAAATGAATGGGGAAGACTCAAACATGGCATTCTCCATTGCTAACAGGAAGAAACATCAACCAAAAATGATCTGTATACAAGTGCGACTTCTTGCCATACCTGGTGAAGTATAGGGCGCCTGTCCTTGAGATAAAGATGCGTCAAGAACGTGTTACAGATGAAGCTTATCCCGCGTGTTGCGGATGCGGATTCATGGATGTGTTCCAGTCCATAGCGCCGACCGTTCCCATTGTTAGAGACGCGCCGCACGCGAAGTGCCGATAGCGTGCGAAAATGCTTGTCGTGTGGAGCAGTAGGCAGCCGTAGCTGTGCGAACGAAGCAAGCTTTGTCTGCGCCGTCCGAGATCATGGAGGTAGACGGGTATCAACCTTGCCAAGGCGATCCTGCGCTGCACTTGACGTCAATGCTGGAAGAAATTGGCGACTTCGTTCACGTGCGCACTCTCGACGTGACAAGTAGCCGCGAAATCTACAGCCTACCGGCGGGGAAGATATCAACGAAATGATTGACGGGGCCGTGTCCGGAGCCGACATGAAGTTCATGGGCGCGTTCAACCGCCCGTGCGAGATACTGCTTGGCACCGTCCACGGCCTCCCGCGGGCATTTTCCCTTACCCAGTTCGGCGGCAATTGCACTGGACAAGGTGCAGCCTGTGCCGTGCGTATTACGCGTGTTCATTCGTCTTGCCTCGAACCAGTGCGTTCCGCTGTTGTCAGCAAGCACGTCGGGGCTCTCCGGGCTATCGAGGTGGCCACCTTTTACGAGAGCCATTCGAGGGCCGAGGCTGCGAAGTTGTTCGGCTTGCATTGCCATGACATGACGATCGCTTGCCTCAGGGGTCCCGAGA
>JAEWDP010000002.1 GCA_023390055.1 Pseudomonadota bacterium
AAATGCAAGGTCTTATGAGGAACTATGGAAGGCCGTCGGCAGGATATACAACCTCTTCACCCCACAGGAGTGTTGGAATTACTTCAAACAAGCAGGCTGCGTTGCAGCTTAAACGCCCGACGCTCTAGTAACAGTTCTCCCAGCTGTGAATTGCATCTTGTGTCGTTTGCCGCTGTACCACGAGACTGGCTTCGTAAGCATCCGGCGCGAGGTAGTCGAGGGCCGAGTGCAGGCGCTGCCCGACCCATCCAGGCACGCTGCTTGACGACATCATCCCGGCAACAGGAAAAACCAAGGTGGAAATCGCGGAACTGCTCGGTATCTCGCGCCAGCAGCTCTATGATATCATTCGCGAGAGGAAACCAGTATCCCCAGCTGTAGCTGCTCGTCTTGGCAAGATGTTTGGCGATGGGGCCGCTGTCTGGCTCCGAACGCAGTCTGCGTATGACGCTTGGCATGTCGAGCGTGAGGTCGACGTAAGCAAAATACCGACGCTTCGAACAGCCTGAGAGAGGTCGAGCGAAGGACAATCCGGAGCACTCACTAGAGTCTGGCGATACGGGCGGGGTGACAATGTCGCTTGAAGAGTATGGCCTCGCGTCTGGCCTGCAATTCCTTTCGTTTCGAACAAGTGGCGCGTGTGGCTGGTTTCAAAGGGATTGGTGCAGACGCGCGATGTCGCTCAAGACTGTATAACCGAACGGTAGTAATAGTATTGGTCCTTCCAAAATTGTAACCGCTCGGTGCGAGCCTGCGCTGTAGGACTGAATTATTACCGAACGGTGTTAAACTTTGCGGTAACGGTTATTTACTCCTGATCGGTTATAAAATGGACATTCGAACGGTTGATGATATTCGCCATCTTGTGAGGGCTGAGCGGAAGCGGCGGGGTCTCTCGCAGGATCGGGCCTCCGGCCTCACCGGATTTTCCCAGAAATGGCTGTCGGAGTTTGAGTTGGGGGAGTAAACCCACCCGTCCACATGGTGCTGAAGATTATGACTACCTTGGGGATAAAGCTGAAGGCCTCAGTTGCCGAAACGGTGGGTCCTGATGACCAGGATAATGAGGAAATTAGCCTCTGATGCCAGCGGGGATGAGGATACGCTGCAAGCGCACTGAATGGATTGTGGCCGGTGCTGTAGGCCGCAGGCCGAAGCACGGGAGACTGGTGGGAGAGGGGGCAGAGTGTCTTTCTCCCGTCTCAGTGAGTTGACCATCTTTCTAGACAACTTCGAAGGAGCGGCGGCCGATAGTCACGACTGCTGCAGCACTATGTCATGGTAGATTATGGCGACGATGGCTCGCCACGATCGATCTGGGCAAATTACTGTTTGTGGGGCGTACCGCATCTTGTGTCAGGCGAGAAATCTTTCTGTGTCTCGCCCATCCTTCTGCAACGAATTCTCCATTGAGACTTTTGTTGGTGTTCACCGATCTCTTTCAGCTGGCACAGCCTTAATAACGCGTCCCGCCAATGTATCATTACAGTAACGTACTCCAACCAAATGCATTCAAATGAAATTATGCAATTGGGTTGCAGAAGCTCGACGGAGAACTTGCCGCCTTACAACCTATCCTCAAAGGAAGGGCAGAGAGACATGCATGCCATCAACACTTTCATCGATCGGACTATTCGATGGTTTTTGATTGTCTTCGGGCTGCTAACATGCGCGACTTTGCCGATTGCGTTCGACATTCATGCCATCACGCTTTTGTTCGGCGGCTTTGTGGATCACACATCTTCAAGCATGCCGCTCATCCGCCACTGGGGTCTCATGGTGTTTGGCATTGGTGCCTTGATGATCGTCGCTGCCTTTCGCCCATGGTTGCGGTTTGAAGCGATGCTTTTCAGCGCGCTTGAAAAATCTCTTGTCGTTTATCTTTTTCTCACCAATCTCGATGAACCATGGATAATGGGTTATTTTTCGGCGTTTCTCATGGATGCGACGATTGTCGCCTACAGTATTGTCTATTTCATAAGCCATCGGGGTAGGCCCCGTCGATGGGTGGAAATTGACAGCAAGCCTATAGAGTAGCCTTTCTTTTGACCCCTATTTCTGCCGGCGTGAAAGGCAGGTGGTGCAGCAGGCGTCGCGTTGGTGCGCGCCCCAGCGCGACTGGGTGCAGCTTATTGCCGAAGGACACGATTGATCGGCCACCATGATGCGCAGTTAAGCTCTCAATATGGTTAAGGTTGAAAAGCAGCGACCGGCTAACCCGCACGAAAGACGGGGTCCTAAGCTCTTCTTCAAAAGATCGGAGCAAGCGACATACGAAATGGCTATGACCGTCAGCCATCAGGATGCGGGTAAAATCGCCGTCGGCTTTCAGCAAGGCGATATTGTCGGCAGATACGAAGGCGGATCGGCCTGGCAATCTGATGCGAATGCGTTGTGGTCGTTCAAGATGAGCTGCGTTATCCAGGTATTCTAGAGCGTGAAACCGTCGTATTCGTTCGAGGGCAATAGAAAGTCTGGTTTCATCGATTGGCTTTAACAGATAATCTAACGCCGCTACATCAAACGCCTGTGGCGCGTAACCGCTATGTCCCGTGACAAAGACGACGGCCGGTTTCAAATTGATCTGCCTTAAAATGTCGAAACCATGACCATCGCCAAGCTCGACATCCAAAAACATTGCATCCGGTCTGAGTGCGTTCGCTAATTGACACGCGTCGGAAATAGAGCCGGCTTCACCGACAATTTCCATATCTGCGTTCCTGTTTATCATTCGGCTCAAGCCGCGGCGTGCAGTTGGCTCATCGTCAACCAGCATTAAGCGTAACATGCGTCTCCCCACAGCGATAGTCTAACGACGACCTCGCCTCCTACCTGGTCAATGTCTAAACTATGACGTTCGGGATAGTGCAATTCCAATCTGCGGCGGATGTTGATGAGACCAACTGCCGGTCGGTCCCGACTGTGTCTCTTTAACTGGCCAGAATTGCGAACTTCTAGAACAAACCGCGCATCGCATCTTCGAGCAGAAATTGAGACTGTAAGATGCCCATTCGCGGTGGGTAGACCATACTTGACCGCGTTTTCGATTAGGGGCTGTAAAACAAGATGCGGTATCCTGATATTCTCGGTGTCTGGATCTATGGCAAATTTACAATTCAGCCTATTTTCATATCTCAGTTCCTGGATGCGCAAATAATTGGAGGCTGCCTCCAGCTCTTCGGCCAGAGAGCACAATCGTTGATCATGATGGGCGAGAGAGTAGCGTAAATAGGCTGCAACGCGTTTTGTCATCACAAGCGCTATATTGGGAGTTTCAGGAATCTCCATAGCCACGACATTCAAGGCATTGAATAAAAAATGCGAATCGAGCTGTGAACGCAGCTGGCTCAATTCAGCATTGAGGGCCGCTTCTCTTGCTGCTGTGCGTTGCAATCGCGCGGCGCGTGCGGCTGTTTCGGCACTGACCCACAAATAAGCAAGCGACCATCCTATAAATACCAGAGTGTAGTAGACAGCTGGTATGACAAGCTCGCCAGAAACCAGGTTAGGCTCATGCTGCGTCAGCAGCGGCGTCTTGATCGTGTCGGCAACCAGCATCTGGGTCAAGCCAGCAAGAATTGACAACACAAATGCAACCGCGACAGTCTTTAAAGTTATACCGCGCCTGATACGGTCTCTGAATATCCAATGGGCTATGGTGGTCAACGAGAACCCTATTGGTTCGAGAACTAACGTCAGGACCAGTGCGCCGCTCAAATCTTCAAAAGCAACAATCCGGCAAACAAAACCAAACACTGCGCTAAAGAGCCAGCCGACCGTTTGCGCTCGCCAGAATGTGCCCAACTTTTGTTCCAGAATCGAATCCGGGAGGGCTTTGGTGTTGCGTGTTGAAGCTCCCGCAGGCGTTTCATGAGCCGGAGCCAAGTACTCTCCATGCTTTTCAGCATCGGCAGCAATGCTCATTGTACCTCCTCATGCGCGAGGCCGCGACAGTAGTCGCCACTTCATCGACTTAATCGACCCGTTGGTCGAATAGAATATGTCGGTATTTTTTCGGCCGTGCCACCTTCTAGGCCGCAACGGAATTAGTAATGCGTAACATATCGCTGCCGAATGACAAGGTGATGTCCAAGTAAAACATAGGAAAACTGGTTGTATTAGTAGATGCTTTGGGAACAGCGCACATCTGCCCGGCCCCATTCAAGTCTGGTCAACTTGAGACGGGGCCCATCACAAAGAAGCTTCACTGTCGAAGGGGTGCTGCCGTCTGCTGAAAATCAAGCCGATAGTTCGCCTGTTTCCAAAGAGGAAACGATGGTGGAACTGGAGCGCGTGCTTGCAGACCCCAAATTCCGCTGCTCCGAACGCAACAAACGCTTCTTACGCTACGTCACAGAACAATCACTGGAAGATGCAGCCGACAAGATCAAGGCCTATTCGATTGCCGTTGATGTCTTTGGCCGTCCAGTAGATTTTGATCCAATAACTGATCCAATCGTGCGTATAGAGGCGATGCGGTTGCGTTCAGCACTTTCGCATTATTACGAACTGTATGCGCAGCAGAGCTTGCTTCGTCTCGATCTACCCAAAGGTGGATATGTACCCACAATCAGCAGGCGCTTTCCTTCTCCTCAGCAGTCTGGAGCCCAGACAACTGACAAGACAGTCTCTGCTGCCGACTGTGCTGATGATGGGGATGAAAAAGACCACCCCACACGAGCGGCCCAACTGTCTCGAGGGTCTGTCCCTGCACTCATCGTAAGCGGGATCAGCCTGGTTGCCTTTGGCTTTTGGCAATTTATGATTGCGCAGGCGCCCATGATCTCGCAAAAGCCTCAGGCTGTTTTAACCGTGTCGGCAGCCAGTCCCAACAATGCCGTAGCTGCGCATGATCTTAAAGAAAGCCTGTTTCAGGCGGTGTCTCGGTTTCAAACTCTTACTTTAGCGAGCGGGGTTGATAACGCGGACCATTTCAATGGAGCTAAACCAGCCCCTTCAGTTCAAGCACAAGATGCCGCATACGAGATCACTATGGACTATCGGATGCAGCTGCAAACTCCGTTGCTTTGGTGGCAGATTAAAGACCGCCACGGGCTGGTTCTGGTATCGCGCGTTGAACCGATACCGCAAGAGGCCGGTGCGCGGGATCAGATGGTAGGACGGTTAGCAAATCATATAGCCGGAATCCGCGGTACGATTAGTAATTCGGAGCTGCGTCGAGATTACGCCGTTCCGACCTTGGGCAATGGATGCGTATTGCGAGCCTATCGTGTTTTGCATTCGCCCGATCCTGGCATGCATAAAGTAGCGAAGAACTGCCTTGAACGAACGATCAGGCTTCAGCCGGCCCATAGTGCAGCGCATGCTGCGCTCTCAGAGTTGCAGCCAATGTTTGATGTCGTGTCACCTTCGCGTGATTTGAATCGGCATGCTCTCAATTTGGCAAATGCAGCAACTGTTCTCTCTCCGAGATCATCAGCCGCGGCCAGAGCGCAAATGGAAGCATTGTTTCGTCTTGGTCATATTGATGCAGCAATCAGCGCCGGCCAGCGCGCATTGTCATTGAACCCCTATGACGACGATAATACGGCCGCGTTAGCCAGGGTGTTGATGTTGTCCGGGCGTTGGCAAGACGCGAAGTCGCTTATCGAGAATGCAGTTGGTCTTGCAGAGGCAACTGGCCCTGAAATTCATGCTGTTCTGGCCATGGATGCCTATCGAAGTGGCGCCTATGGGGCAGCACTCGCTCATGTCGTACAGAGCAGTCCGGAGCCTTGTTGCGAAGTTGCCATGCTCCATCTTGCTGCTCTGGGACAGCTGGATATGGTGTCAGATGCGCAGGCATTGGTCACCTCGCTCCAAAAAGCAGGCTTGGGGTCAGAGGCCGCCTTTTACAATTACATGACGCAACGCCAGTTCGATCCGGCCTTTACCGCATCATTGCAAGAGGGGATCGCCAAACTTGGCCTGCCCGCGCATTAGCGATTATGAAAAACGGGTCGGCAAATTTATCGCTCAGTGAACGTGGTGAGATGAAGTTGACAGACTTGTCGACCCGCCCCCAGTAGAGGATCGTCTAATCGAGAACTGTCAGCTCTTCATCTTTAAAATTTTCCTGCGATGTTGAGGTAAAATGCATCGCCCCTCATTCTGTTTTTAACACCAAATTCCGGTGCCCAACTGAGCGAAACGCTGATGGGCCTTTCTTCAGTGCCGCCTGTATATTTCAACACTGGGCCAACAGCGAAAGACCGTCCCTTAAAGCCATCAAGACGGTCCGCGAGAGGGCCCTTGTCGTCCTGTAACTGATAAAGAGCCGAACCAAATATACCAATCCCGAACTGTTTGTTGAAATTCTGGATTACAGCTGCGTCGACATGGGCCAGTGCGCCGCTCGTATAGTCTGTGGCCGTATTCCTCGTGTTAAAGTCGATGCCGGCGGTCAGATCAAACTCCAGGCCATTTTCCGGATTGATCGTTGTGAAAGATAGGTTCGGTGAAAAGGTCCAGTAATTGGTGCCAATATTGGCAATAGCATCAGAATCGTAACTGCCGGTTGGTGCAAAAATGCGCAGGCTGGCGGACGCAAAAGTTGTTCCCGAATCTGAACGCCATCCAAGTATCGGACCAAATATGATATCACCTAGCCCGCCGGCGCTGTCAGATATGCCGAACCTTCGTGTATCGACAGAAGCACGCAGGTGTTGCACCGGCAGCGATAAGCTGAAAGCCAGGCTGAGATTGTGACCGAGTTCCAGCTCCGGCACCCACAGACCGGTAAAAGTCTGACTGAAATAATTACTCTCGAATCCAAGTTGAACGGATCCGGCAACGGGAACGCGCAGATCCTTTGACGCGGAGCCGTGATAATAGAATGAGGAGCTTTGCCAATAGACACCAGGTGTCGGGGGGACATAGCCGACGCCTGGCGTGGCGAAGATACCAGGAGTGTAGCGTCCGAAAGCCGACTCGGTGGCCTCGGCTTTCGTTGATGCTATTGCGCATATTGCGACAGCCGACACGCCGGCCAATTTGAACACTTTGTTTTTCACGGACCGTCTCCTCGTCCTATGCAAATTCAAGGCTCAACTTTGTCCAAGCGTTTGCGCAGGCGAAGTACGTAACAGTAACAAATGGCTTTCATTCCAGCCATTTCTTGCAATTCCGCGTTCTCGCTCTCGTTGAAAAACGTTTATCAGGAAGGAACGCAGATCTGTGTTCAGCCGTGGAGGACAGATGCTTTCACTCATTCGGCCGCACAAAGAGAAATGATGTCATTTTCGATTTCGTCACAAATATTGCGATATTCTCCAATTTTCTCAAAGTTCGTAGAACTGTCCTCCCTCAACAACCGTTCCAGTGTCACGCTGGCCTCTCCATAGGCAGCGCATAGTTCCAGGACATCAGGATCCCTTCTGCTGAGGATCTGTAATTGACCACGCAAAGCAGGTATTTTTAACATCAGCTTTGCCAGTCCCTGGTGGCTATAGTCGACTTCCTTCGGCATTGTCGTGCCTCCCTGGCGAAACAGCCGCTGTCACCTGCACGTACTCCATCATCATACTTCGCAAAAATACGTTCTCGTCATTTCGTACTATTGCATCAGACTGAAATCAGTACGGAGTTTCATCTGGAAAACTGTGCCTCAGTTTTCCCGAAAGCATGAGCACGTTACTGTAACAGTCAGTGCGGCCATCCCATTGCAGTCACCCTTTCCGCCAGCCGAATGCGTGAATGGGCACATCTGACGATCGCGGCTGAACAGGATTTTGAAGCCGAGGTGCGGCACCGACGCACCAGTGCCTGTTACCGTAACGTACTTCAATACCGAAGGTGTTCTTTTGAGGATGGGGACGAACCCATCCGCCTGCTGCGCCTGATAACCATCAGCTCAGCAGTGCTCCGAAAATGAGCAAGGGGCGGAGCAAACAGGTCGTTTCAGTGCATCAGCATGAGCGCTGGCGGAAGCAGACACCGATAAAAAACATCGAACCAAAGCAGATTTGCGAATGTGAGGCGGGTCAGTGAACGCAGACAATCTTTCTTTTAGGAACGATGGTGAGGCAGCATCGACGAACCTCAAACCTGCTGCGTATGCCAACAACCGTGTTGCATCTGAAACCTTAGTTTGCCCACCCGGCATGGTTTTCGTGCCCGGTGGAACTTTCAAAATGGGTTCGGAAGTTCACTATCCGGAAGAGGCTCCCGCCCACCAAGTCAAAGTTGACGGTTTCTTTATCGACAGAACGCCCGTCACGAACCGTCAGTTCAAGGCATTCGTTGCGGCAACGAACTATATTACGCTTGCAGAACGGGTGCCTGATCCAAAGGATTATCCAGGTGCGCTTTCGCACATGCTCTTTGCTGGATCCTTAGTGTTTCAAAAGGCGGCAGGGCCCGTAAATCTCCGCAATCCGGCAGAGTGGTGGGATTTTGTCAAAGGCGCAAACTGGAAAAGTCCGCTTGGGCCGAAGAGCGGGATTTTCAAGAAAGACAAGCATCCCGTGGTTCATATCGCCTATGAGGATGCGGTTGCCTACGCACAGTGGGCGGGCAAGGAGCTGCCAAGTGAAGCTGAATGGGAATACGCAGCATGGGGCGGCATTGAAGATGTCGAATTCGCCTGGGGTAACGATTTTGCTCCTGATGGCAAGCAGATGGCTAACACCTGGCAGGGTAATTTCCCTTATCAGAACCTTCTTGATGATGGCTTTGAACGGACATCGCCGGTAGGCACATTTCCGGCAAACGGCTATGGCCTTTACGATCTAATCGGCAATGTCTGGGAGTGGACTGCGGATTGGTGGTCAAGCCGGCATCCTGACAAGCAAGCGAAAAGCTGCTGCATTCCACAAAATCCACGCGGTGGACCTGAATCCGCCAGCTTTGACGAGCGACAGCCGACAATTCGGATTCCAAGAAAAGTTGTCAAGGGCGGTTCACATCTATGCGCGCCTAATTACTGCCGCCGCTACCGGCCGGCTGCCCGCCATGCGCAACCCGTTGACACGTCAATGAGCCATGTCGGCTTTCGCTGCATCATCAGAAACAACGAACGATCTCCCTCCTAGGAAAAGAAAGGTGAATGGTTATGAGTGATACACCCACAGGCCCAGGGCGTGGCTCTTCTGCAAGCGGCGTCAGTCGTCGCGGCATATTGCTTGGCGGAACAACACTTGCCGCTATTGGCGCGCTGGCACAGACAGCCACAATGCGCACTGCAAAAGCCCAACAGCAGACGCAATCAGGGCCGGGAAGCGACAAGCCGAATATCCTCGTTATCTTTGGCGATGACATTGGTGTCTCTAATATCAGTGCTTATTCCCACGGTTTGATGGGCTATCAGACACCGAACATCGATAGTATCGCCCGCGATGGCATCATGTTCCTTCATTACTATGCGGAACAATCATGTACTGCGGGCCGTGCAGCCTTCCTCACGGGTCAGCATGGTCTGCGCACCGGATTGACCAAGGTGGGCTTCCCCGGCGCGCCTATGGGCATGAGCCAGTTGGACCCGACCATCGGGGGATTGCTGAAGAACCTCGGCTACGCCACGGGACAGTTCGGCAAAAATCATGTGGGTGACCGCAATCCATCGTTGCCTACCGTCAATGGTTTCGATGAATTTTTCGGCAATCTGTATCATCTCAATGCTGAGGAAGAGCCTGAATTGCCGGATTATCCGAAAGATCCGGAATATCGTGCCAAATATGGTCCGCGCGGCGTTCTCAAATGCAAGGCGACCGATGTGGACGATCCCACCGAAGACCCGCGTTTCGGGAGAGTTGGCAAGCAAACGATCGAAGACACTGGCGCACTCACGAAGAAACGCATGGAGACGATCGATGACGAAACATCGGCCGCAGCCATCGATTTTATGCAGCGTCAGCAATCAGAAGGTAAGCCGTTTTTCTGCTGGTTCAATTCGACCCGTATGCATCTGCGTACCCATGTCCGCGACAGCCATCGTGGACGGTATCAGCATGGCGACAGCGAATATATCGACGGTATGATGGAGCATGATGACACCATCGGTGCCATGCTCAAAGCACTCGATGAGATGGGGGTCGCGGATAACACGATCATTGTCTACACGAGTGACAATGGCCCACATCTCAACACCTGGCCGGACAGCGCCATGACCTGGTTCCGCTCAGAGAAGAATACCAATTGGGAGGGAGCTTTCCGCGTACCGTGCCTGGTCAAGTGGCCTGGGGTGATTGAACCGAACACTGTCACCAATGAGTTGATGAGCCATAACGACTGGCTTCCCACGCTTTGCGCCATCGCTGGTGAACCGGATATTGCGGAGAAACTGAAGGCCGGTTACACGGCCAATGGCCTCGACTACAAGGTACATCTGGACGGCTACGACCAATCTGAATTCCTGAGCAACGTAAGCGGTGCCGCCGCAAATAATAACGGCGTAAAGAGCGCCCGCGACAACTTCTTCTACACCGATGACGATGGCCAACTGGTTGGTTTCCGCAAGGGCGATTATAAATACGTCTATTCGGAGCAGCGGTCCCCCGGTACGTTGGAATTATGGGCGGAGCCGTTTACAACGCTACGTCTCCAGAAAATCTTCAATCTGTTCCAGGATCCCTTCGAGCGCGCCGATATCACCTCTAATACATTCTGGGATTGGCAGATCGACCAGTTGGGAGGCATTTACGGCGCGACCAACGATGTCTTCGAATTCGTGGCAACGTTTAAGGAGTTCCCGCCTCGTGCCTTCCCACCCAGCTTTAATCCGGCGGACATTGTGGAAAGCACGCTGGATAGTATCAAGCAACGGGAGGAGTTTCGGCAAAACCTCGACCTTGAAAGGGTTCGCAGCGGCCTTAACAACATGATCCACGAAGCACTCCAGCACCGCGTCGCCCAGTAGCTGCGTCCAATGGCTCAGCTAGCGCATTTCCCGCAAAAGCGGAGAACCATTTTCGTGGGAAATGCCTGAAAGCAAGTCGTTAGAGCGGTTCCGATTATTCCGTTTGACAGGAACCGCTCTCGCTCTGGCAAGCAGGACTGCGCCGTTAGACATGCGTTGGTAGCGGCTCTTTGTGGAGAAACTGCCAGTACAGCCAAGATTTGAGGAGAACTCAATGTTGAACCGCCGTTGCGTCATCCTGTCCATTGTTCTTGTCAGCACATTCTGGCTGACGCCCCTGGCGCGTGCTGAAGTCGACCCATTGCCGTCGTGGAATGACGGGACAATAAAGTCGGCGATTAGAGAGTTTGTCGCCAAGGTAACGATCGAAGGCAGTTCAGATTACGTTGCACCGGCCAAGCGCGTTGCCGTTTTTGATAATGATGGCACCTTGTGGAGCGAGCAGCCATTTTATTTCCAGTTGGCCTTTGCCATCGATCGTGTGAAGGCAATGGCTCCCGAACATCCCGAATGGAAAACGACTGAACCATTCAAGTCCATATTGTCCGGAGACATAAAAGGCGTATTTGCGTCCGGGAAAAAGGGCGTCGGTGAGATTATGGCAGTAACCCATGCCGGCATGACAACCGACGAATTTGCGGAATTGGTCGAAAACTGGATTGCGACTGCCCGTCACCCGAAGTTTGATCGTCCGTACAATGAACTGGTCTATCAGCCCATGGTAGAGTTATTGGCTTATCTGCGTGCGAATGATTTCAAGACCTTTATAGTTTCCGGAGGAGGCGTTGAATTTATGCGCCCGTGGGTAGAGGATGCCTACGGCATTCCGCCCGAGCAGGTTGTCGGTACGTCCGGAGTTGTATCTTATGTCCTGGAAGGCGATAAACCGGTCCTGGAGAAGAAGGCAGAAATTGAGTTCGTTGATGACGGTCCGGGCAAGCCTGTAGGTATTAACCGTTTTATCGGCCAGCGCCCCATTTTCGCGGTCGGCAATTCCGATGGTGATTTGCAGATGCTGCAATGGACGACGCTCAGCGACGGGCCCCGTTTCGGGCTGATTGTTCATCATACCGATGCTGAGCGCGAATTTGCCTATGATCGTAAATCGCATGTCGGTAAGCTCGACAAAGCGCTGGATGAAGCATCTGGCCGCGGCTGGAATGTCATCGATATGAAATCTGATTGGAAGAATATTTATCCGGAAGCAAAGAAGTAGCTGGCGGGGGACGTGAGTATTGCAGATGCCGGCCAAACATATGGATGAGCTTCCAACTTACTTCTGCCACTTGGTGCGGAAAGTCGGGTTCTAGCAATCTGAACAGGACTCGTTGCTCCGGAGCATCGGGTTCCATCCGCAGCACGGGAATTTTTTCCGGTACCTTCGCCGCAGATGAGCCTCCCACACCGTATTTCGGATCTGCCTGAGAAAAAGATTGGTCCTGATACCGCGCGCTGTTGGTCGTCTGGGTCGGATCGTCGGGGTAATCCAAGGAGTAGACCGTCACCCACACCGCCTACGGGGTGAAGATGTTATCCGCGCCACAATCACGCGCCGGCCGTAAGGTCCGTGTTGCCCTGTCCCCCCGTCCTCAAAATAGGGATGTGGCGACAAAATCGCTATTCAAGCCTACTCACTGCAGATGCAAGCATAGGTAGCAAAATTAGGTTGGAGCTATTATTTGGTCCCTCTTGGGTAGCAACGCTCTTGTCTAATGAGCAAGAAACGCCTAAATTCGGTGCGTGTACAGGCGCCAGTCGCCAAGAATATTTCATTACATTTCGCCTGCAGGGCAACCTCTTAGAAGGATCTAATCTCATGTCTATTTCCATGAGCAATTTCGAACCGGCTACGAAAAGTGAAGCGTCTGCGGACAAAGTTGCAGCTGCATTTGCCAATGCTCGCCATTCCATCGGCTACACGCTCGACCAGGTGGCAATTACCACCGGCCTGACAGTGGGCGAATTGTCAGCGATTGAAAGCGGCGAGCGCGCCGATCCTGCAATTTTGCAGCGCATTGCATCAGCTCTCGGCTTGCCGCCAACCACTTTCCTGGCTGTCTGACCTGGCTTGGCGACCCGTCGGTCGTTTCATCTCCATTGATTGCTGAACAGACGGAATTAGTTGGTCTCATCATCTGTCGCACCCCGTCGCCCTGCGGCAGGGTTGTCGTCTCTCTAATGAGGGCGGTTTGGATAAGACGATTTGCAACGTAACCACCATCCATGAGCCGCTGGCTACGCTTTCATACGCCTGCTTCCTTCTGTCCAGTAGCAAGCCTCCCGAGAGCGTGGATCGACAAGTAGAGGATGCTGCTCATAGTCTGGGCGGTCATCGACACAATTGCGCACAGCAAGCGCTCGTCCTGCCAGACGGGTATCGTTGTGCTCGACCAGCAGGTAGTCGATACGATTCAGACGAAGATGCTTCGTTCCTCATGCACAATCATGTTTAGGAAATCCACAAGCGTCTTGATACGCATCAGGTCGCGGCTGCTTTCGTGATAGGTTGTCCAATAGGCGCGCTGTATGGAGATATCGGGAAGGATGCGAACGAGCTCGCTATGCTGCCTGCCAATATAGTCGTGCAGGATGCCGATGCCGGCACCAGACCGCACGGCTTCCGTCTGTCCGATCGCGCTTGAAATTTCAAAGCTTGCGTCCCAGTCACGCAAGACCTCGCCCGTAAAATTGAGGGAAGGGGAGAAAATCAGGTCCTCGACATAGCCAATGCGAGGATGCGTCTTGAGGTCTTCAATCGACTGAGGGATCCCATGGGCGGATACGTGATCGCGCGACGCGTAAAGACCGAGCGTATAGTCAGTCAGTTTCTGTGAAACGAGGCGGCCTTGCTCGGGACGCTCGATAGTAATGGCGATATCGGCTTCGCGCAGGGAAAGAGAAAAGGACCGGGGTACCGGTACCAGTTGCACTTTCAGTTGCGGATGCTGTTGCATCAACCTTCCAAGCCGCGGTGCCAGGAATGATACTCCAAAACCGTCGGGGGCGCCGAGCCGCACAGTTCCGGCGACAGTGGTATCGATGCGTCCGGTCGCGGCCTGGGCGCTCAGCATTTCAGCTTCCATGCGTTCGGCTGCCCGAAAATAGATCTCGCCTTCCGGTGTGAGTTCGCAGCCGTTTGTCCGCCTTACCAGAAGACGGGTTCGAAGTGTCTCCTCAAGCGACGTCATCCGTCTTCCAAGCGTCGCATGGTTGATCCCGAGGCGTCTGGATGCGGCGAGCAATTGTCCAGCTCTGGCAACCGCCAGAAACATTCGAACATCATCCCAGTCCATGTCCTGCCTCATCTTATGTCGAAAAATGCACAGCGGATGCGTAAACTATGCCATTGCTATGTGCAAATATGAATGTCAGTTTGCGGCATCATTGGATTTCGGAGGAAATAGCCATGTATGAAATTGGTCATTTTATCGACGGCAAGCGGGTTGCCGGAACAAGTGGACGCACTGCCAACATCTTCAATCCGGCAACAGGTGAGGTGCAGGGAACGGTATCCCTTGCAAGTGATGCCGAACTGAATGCAGCCGTTCAGTCTGCCAAGGCGGCGCAACCGGGTTGGGCCGCGACGAACCCGCAGCGTCGCGCGCGCGTGTTCATGAGGCTGGTCCAGCTTCTCAACGAGCACATGGACGAACTGGCGGAGACGCTTTCGCGTGAGCATGGCAAAACCTTTGAAGATTCCAAGGGAGATGTTCTGCGTGGCCTCGAAGTCTGCGAGTTTGCCATCGGGATCCCCCATCTTTCCAAGAGCGAGTTTACCGAAGGTGCAGGGCCCGGCATCGACATGTATTCGATCCGCCAGCCGATCGAGGTTGGTGCAGGCATTACGCCGTTCAACTTCCCTGCAATGATCCCAATGTGGATGTTTGCGCCGGCAATTGCCTGCGGCAATGCCTTTATCCTGAAGCCGTCCGAGCGTGATCCATCGGTCCCGATGCGTCTTGCCGAACTTGCAATTGAAGCCGGCCTCCCGGCTGGCATCCTGAACGTCGTGAACGGTGACAAGTCGGCGGTCGACGCGATCACCAATCATCCGGAAATTGGGGCTGTATCCTTCGTTGGTTCCACACCAATCGCCCGTTACGTCTACGCGGCTGCAACGGCAACCGGCAAGCGCGCGCAGTGCTTCGGTGGCGCCAAGAACCACATGGTCATCATGCCGGACGCCGATCTCGATCAGGCGGCAAACGCATTGATCGGTGCCGGCTATGGTTCGGCAGGCGAACGCTGCATGGCAATCTCGGTTGCTGTTCCCGTCGGTGAGGAGACCGCCAATCGCCTGATCGACAAACTGGTTCCGAAGGTGGAGAGCCTGCGGATCGGGCCTTACACGGACGACAAGGCAGATTTTGGTCCACTCGTCACCAAGGAAGCTCATGAAAGGGTCACGGGATTGATCAACCGGGGCATCGAGGAAGGCGCAAAGCTTGTTGTCGACGGTCGGGACTTCAAGCTGCAGGGCTATGAGGATGGCTATTTCGTCGGGGGTTGCCTGTTCGACGATGTGACGCCGGACATGGATATCTACAAGACTGAAATCTTTGGACCGGTTCTATCGGTTGTTCGTGCGAAGAACTACGAAGAAGCCCTCTCGCTGCCGATGAAGAATGAGTATGGCAATGGTGTTGCGATCTACACGCGTGACGGTGACGCGGCGCGCGATTTCGCCAGCCGTGTCAATATCGGCATGGTCGGGGTCAACGTCCCGATCCCGGTTCCGCTTGCCTATCATTCATTTGGTGGCTGGAAGGCTTCATCCTTTGGCGACCTCAATCAGCATGGTACGGATTCCATCCGCTTCTGGACGCGCACCAAGACGGTGACGAGCCGCTGGCCGTCGGGCATCAAGGATGGCGCGGAGTTCTCCATTCCAACAATGAAATAGGTCAAATGAATGGGCCTGTCTCCGGACAGGCCCATTCTAAATTAGTGATCCCTTGACCTTATCTGTCCGCGCTCTAAGTCGCCGGCAGTGTTGGAGTAGGGATAATGGTATATGAGTGGGACGAAAAACGTGCCCGGCGTGCACATTGGGCGCGTATCAGTCTGATCGGATTGGCGACAATTGCTGCACTTTGCCTCTCCGCCTGGTTGGCGGTCGCATTGGAAATCGGCATCTGAGATCTTCGAAAAGAGCAGTTCGACGAACAGCCTGACAAGATACGGATGACTTGCACTTTGTTGCTATGACAGCAAGCGGAATGATCAGGTCAAACAGTATCTGTCGGATTGGTCCTGCGCCCCCCAAAGCGTCAAAACCTGTCGTTTGTCAGGCTTTTCGGTTGACCATACCGATTTTCACCCGATAAACCGCAGCAAGCGGCCACTTTCGGCAAGCTAGAATTCGGGCGAACGAAACGATGCTATCACATCTTCTTGGAAATAACCGTGCCTGGTCCAAGGCGAAGACGGATCAGGATCCAAGCTATTTTCAGAACCTGTCAGCCTTGCAACGCCCGGAATACTTATGGATCGGTTGTTCCGATAGCCGCGTCCCGGCAAATGTCATCACCGGTCTGGAGCCAGGCGAAGTATTCGTTCACCGTAATGTCGCCAATCTCGTTCATCCGGCGGACATCAACCTGCTTTCGGTTCTGGAATTTGCAGTCAATACGCTGAATGTGAAGCACATCATCGTCTGTGGTCACTACGGATGTGGTGGCATTCGCGCGGCAATCGACGGGGCCTCGCACGGTATCATCGACCACTGGCTGCAGCCGATCCGGGATCTGGCTCACGCGAATTTTTCCTGTGAGGAATGCACGGACGCTGACGAAGAGACGCTGGATCGTCTCTGTCAGTTCTCGATCGCGGAACAGGTTCGCAAGCTGGCTGGAACGCCGATCATCCAGGCCGCATGGGAAAACGGCGCCGATCTTAATATTCATGGCTGGGTCTATGGGTTGAAGGACGGTCTGCTGACCGACCTGAAATGCAGCGTCGGTCCGCCTGCGCAAAAATAATGTGTGTTCGCATCGATGCGGTGGCTCAATGGCGCTGAGATCTGTGGTGCCGTTCTGCATTGCCCGGCCTGTTCCACTGTAAAGCCAGTTGTTCAGGCTGATTTCAAAAGTCCGGCTGGTACCCTTACCGATTGCGGCATTTGAAGCCGGCCTGACAGACGAGACGTCCTGTCAGACAAGGCTTGATCATCGCCGGCGGCTTTTCTGCCGCGTTGCAAGGACATTTCGGATGGAAAAACTGGAATGGATCCTGAGTACGCCTGGCATTGCTGACAGGATCTCCTTGTGAATACGTTCGAACTCGCCTGCATTCGCTACATCGACCCGCAGCAGATAGTCTGATCCACCAGTCATCAGGAAACACTCTCTTATTTCGGGGTGTTTCCTGACCGCAGCCTCAAACCGGTCGAGATGGTCTTCGGTTTGCCGCTCAAGCGTAATGTTGATGATAACGGCAATCGCTGTTTCCGCATTGGCGGTGTCGACGAGCGCCGTATAACCCCGGATGATGCCCGTTTCCTCCATGATCCTGATCCTGCGCAGACAGGCTGAAGGTGACAGGCCGACTTCCTCTGCCATTTTTGCGTTGCTCATCCGGGCATCGGTGCGCAACAGCCGCAGGAGCGCTCTGTCTTTGCCATCAAGTGAGGTCATGAAAGAATATTCTGCCTTATTGAATTTCCCATCAAAGATCATGAAATGTTGAAATTATCAATCATTGATCGGCCTGAAATTTCAAGATTGTTCTACTACCATTGCGGGAATGGAAGGATGGCACGAAGGCCGGTGTATGTCGCACAGGCCACTTGCCCGCAGGACTTGAATTGACCATGAAAGTGATTGTGCTTGGTGCCGGCATTGTTGGCATAACATCCGCTTATCAGCTTGCAAAAGCAGGCCATGACGTAACGGTCGTTGATCGTGAAACGGGTCCGGCGCTTGAGACTAGTTTTGCCAATGCCGGTCAGGTGTCTTTCGGATACTGTTCTCCTTGGGCGGCACCGGGAATTCCCCAAAAGGCAGTCAAATGGCTCTTCATGGAGCATGCTCCATTGATCCTGCGCCCGAAAGTCGACGGTGCCATGCTTTCATGGTTGCTGAAAATGCTGTCGAACTGCACCTCCGGCCGCTACGCGATCAACAAGAGCAGGATGCTGCGTCTGGCGGATTATTCGCGCCTGTCGCTGGCAGCGCTTCGTGATGAAACCGGCATTGCCTATGACGAGGGGATGCGGGGAACCTTGCAGCTTTTCCGCACACAGCAGCAGCTCGATGCGTCTGCCAAGGACGTCAAGGCACTGGCAGCCGACGGCATTCCGTATGAAGTCCTGGATCGCGATGGCTGTATCGAGGCCGAGCCTGCTCTGGCGCATGCTCGTGACAAGTTCGTCGGTGGATTGTTGACGCCCAGGGATGAGACGGGCGATTGCTACAAGTTCGCGACAGCACTCGCGACCAAGGCAGTGGAACTCGGGGTCCGTTTTCAATATGCCACAACTGTGCACGGTCTGGACATTGAGGGATCCCACATTCGCGGCGTTATGACCGACAAGGGCAAACTCAACGCGGATGCCGTTGTCGTGGCGCTTGGCAGTTTCTCGGCTTCGCTTCTCAAGCCGCTCGGGATCAAGCTGCCCGTCTATCCCGTCAAGGGATATTCGCTGACCATTCCAATCGAAGATGTCAGCCGGTCTCCGCAATCGACAATCATGGATGAAACCTACAAGATTGCGATCACGCGGCTTGGTGATCGTATTCGTGTCGGCGGGATGGCGGAGATCTCCGGCTACTCCAACAATCTTGATGAGGCGCGCCGGCGCACACTGGAACATTCGGTTACAGACCTATTCCCGGGCGGTGACGTGAGAAAGGCAACGTTCTGGTCGGGCCTTCGCCCGATGACCCCGGACGGCACTCCAGTGATCGGGCCGACGAGGATTGCGGGCCTCTTCCTCAATACAGGACATGGTACGCTGGGTTGGACGATGAGCACCGGCTCGGCGCGCGTTATCAGTGACCTGGTGAGTGACCGAAAGCCCGAGATCGATGCGACGGATCTTGCAATCAGTCGCTACGCCTGAGGTTCCCTGCGAGCAAAACCGTGGCTGAGGGTGGTCGGTCGCCAGCATATCCGAGTGGTCGGTGATAACTGGCGCATCGCGGAAGTACGCGATGGGGCAGCATGCAGTTTGTCGAAAGGGCAATGCGGCCTTCCAGATTGGTGCTCCACGCCTGATGGAAGATTGGAGCGCAGCTCTGGCAGAATATCAGTCCCGGGTGGCTTCCGCCATTTCGAGAGAGGTGAACATCAAGATTTGATTGTAAAGCGTGATGACGACCGAGATGGATGGGCGATGACCATCCATTTCGCGATAGGCGGTCATTGCCCGACCGATCAAGAGGATGATGAGTGACGCTGATCTGGCAATCCATAATCCCCGCGGACCTTGGGTCTGCCTCAATGCCGGCAACCGGCTATTGCCCGAGAGCTTCGTGCGTCACGGCCATGGTTGCCACTGGACCGCATTGTTGCGACGCCGCCGTGAAAAAACCGTCACCAGATCAATGATCTGATGACGGGTCCATGCCCCTTGATTGTGACATCGACAAACTTATGCGGCCTTTGACTTTGTCGTCGCATTGATTGAGGTCACGGCGAGATTTGTCAGCTTGTTGTTGGTCGCTTTTTCCTGATCGAGGATCTCGCTCAGGAGCTTGTGAGCCTCCTCATGCCCGAGATCCTTGGCCCATTCGCGTAAAGAGCCATAGCGCGCTATTTCGTAGTGCTCAACGGCCTGGCAGGCTGCAAGGAGACCTGCATCAAGGGCCGTGCCTTCTGCCTCATCCATTATTCCGTCGGCCTCCTTGATGAGCCCCTCGATGGCATCGCATTTTTCTCCGGATGCCTTTTTGCCGATCGACTTGAAGACCTGCTCCAGCTTCTTGATCTGTTCCTTCGTTTCCGAAAGATGATGTTCAGCCGCATTCTTCAACGCGGTGCTCTTCGCCGCCCTTGCTACTTTTGGCAGTGCCTTGGTGATCGCGTTCTCGGCGTAATAGACGTCTTGCAGAGTGTGCTCGAAATTGTCGGACAGTGTTTTCATGTCTCTTCTCCATGGCGATTGAATTGCGGTGGAGAAAGAAATCAACGGGCGAATCGTTCCATCTTCTTCTTTTTTGTTTTGTGCTGCATGTCCGGTAACTATTCAGCAAGCTGCATTGCCTGCGGTGGATCAACTCTATTGTCCGTGTTCGAACTCCAATGGGCACCGAATACGGCCCCCATGCTGGAAATTTCAGTCAAGCATCCACTAAATTGCAGATGTTGATCTTGAATGGGTGATGCAGCCTCGAATGCCGTTATAAAAAACTCGTCGCTTAAACAATTGAAGCCGGAGAGTGTGGCACTCTCCGGCTTCAATTACATTATGATTGATCAGGCAGGCTTTTTCCGAGAAACGCTTAGCCTTCCGGTCCTTCGTTGACGCCAACCTTGTCGACAAGCTCGGAAGCTTTCTTCCGGTTGGCCGCGATTTCTGCAAGCGGTAACGTATCCGGGTTGATCTCGCCGAATGCCTTGACGATGTCTGATGGTTCAGCACCTGGCATGACAGGGTACTCGTATACCTGCTCGGCATAGATTTCCTGGGCTTCACCGGACGCCAGGAATTCCATCAGCTTGATGGCGTTTTCCTTGTTGGGAGCATTCTTGGCGAGACCCATCGCGGAGATGTTGACATGGGTTCCGCGGTCTTGCGCATTCGGGAATAGGACCTTGATGGCTGCCGCCCAGTCCTTTTGTTCCGGTTCCTTTTCATTGGTCTGCATCAGGCCAACATAGTAGCTGTTGCCAAGCGCAATGTCGCATTCACCTGCGAAAATGGCCTTGGCCTGGTCACGATCACCGCCGCTTGGCTTGCGGGCGAGGTTGTCCCTGAGACCGGTAAGCCAGGTTTCCGTCTCAGCCTCGCCATGGGCTGCGATCATCGACGAGATCAGGCCGATATTGTAGGAATGCTGCGCATCGCGAATGCAGATCTTGCCCTTCCATTTGGGGTCGGCAAGCTCTTCATACGTGATGTTGTCCTGTTCGACCCGGTCCTTCGATGCGTAGACCACACGACCGCGTGTCGTCAGCGCAAACCATTCATTTTCGGGGTCGCGGAAGTGCGAAGGAATATCCTTGTTGATCGTTTCATTGTCCGCCACCGGCTGAAGGACGCCGCCCTCCTTTGCCTCCATGACACGCGAGATGTCCACTGTCAGGATGATATCTGCAGGAGAGTTCGCACCCTCGGCCTGGATCCGTTCAACAAGCCCCTTGTCGAGGAAGAGGACGTTTGTTGCAATCCCGGTGTCTTCCGTAAACGCATCCAGAAGTGGTTTGATGAGGTCAGGCTGGCGATAGGAATAGATGTTGACCTCGCCATCCGCGAGGGCAGGCTGGACCGCAAAAAGCGAAGAACTTGCCAGGATGCCAGATGCAAGAATTGATTTAACGGTTGACATGTACCCTCCATTCGTTTCGTTTCTGGACAATTAAGGTCAGGTTTTTTAAGCCTGGTCAATATGGACCGGGCAAGCTTGCGGAAACTTGATCAGGAATTTCGTGTTTTTGAATTGTTCAAAACTACAGAAAGTCCTATATCGTCACCGAGAAGGCTCGAGGAGTTTTGCATGCGCTTGACGAAACAGACTAACTACGCGGTTCGGATGCTGATGTATTGTGCCGCCAATGACGGCAACCTGAGCCGGATTCCGGAGATCGCCAAGGCGTACGGCGTATCTGAACTTTTTCTGTTCAAGATCCTGCAGCCGCTGAACAAGGCCGGGATCGTTGAAACCGTTCGCGGTCGCAATGGTGGGGTTCGCCTTGGTCGGGCGGCTGATCAGATAACCTTGTTCAACGTTGTGAAGGTAACCGAAGATAACTTTGCAATGGCTGAATGTTTTGAAGACGGCGTCGCGGAATGTCCGCTGGTCGACAGTTGCGGACTGAATTCAGCCCTGCGCAAGGCGTTGAATGCGTTCTTTGATGTCCTGGCCGACTATACGATTGATGATCTCGTGAAGGCTCGTCCGCAAATCAACTTCCTGTTGGGACTTGAGGATACGCCACCACGACATGCTGCGGTTCCTGCTCCTGCGGCTTGACCATTGTGACAGCTTGCGCCGCCGCAATCGCGGCACAAGCTTGATATTTGTTCGCCATGCAATAGAAGGGGGACGCTTCATCATAAGCTGACCCCAGCCGCCAAAGGCCGCTTGCATGATCTTCCCTGAAATCCGTGAATTCTCCCTGACCGCGCTGATTGCAGCCGGTGGAGCGATTGCGGCCTATCTTCTTGCGTTCCCGGCACCTTTCCTGATCGGTCCGGCACTTGCCGTGACCGTTGGTGGCCTTTCAGGTCTGAGCCTCGACATTCCACGGCGTGTCCGCAATGCGTGCTTCGTTGTCATCGGTCTATCCATGGGAACAGGCTTGACGCCCGAGGTCTTTGTTGCAGCGCGTACCTGGCCGCTGAGCTTCCTGATGGTGCCTCCAGCACTCGTCGTTTTGCTCTATACGGCGACATTTATTCTCCAGCGTTTTTTTGGTTATGACAGGGTGACGGCTTTGCTTGCAGCGTCACCGGGACATTTGAGCTTTGTTCTCAGCCTCGCGGCAGATACCAAAAGCGATATCATGGCAGTCGGCGTGATCCAGAGCGTCAGGGTTCTTGCATTGACCCTGACTGTTCCGCTGATCGTCGAGTTTCTCGAGTTGGACGCGGTTGCCACGATATCGGTACCCGACATGGACCCGCTTGCCTTGGCATTATCTTTTGTTGCAGCCGCAACGATCGGTTATGTCCTCTTGCGCCGGCGCATCCCGGCTGCACTCCTGATCGGTGGCATGGTTGCCTCCGGCAGTACCCATCTGACGGAACTGGTAACAGGTGATATTCCTGCCTGGATCATGACGCCGACCTATGTGCTTCTCGGTGGCATGATTGGATCGCGGTTCTCAGGAGCTTCGCTTCGGGCCATGCGGACGGCCTTTATCGCCGGCGGTGTTGTGACATTCGTCGTGGTGATCCTGGCAGCGGCCGTTGCAGTGCTTGTCTCCTGGATGGCGACCGTACCGCTTGATGCGGCCCTGATCGCTTTTGCGCCAGGTGGGCTGGAGACCATGGCTGCAATGGCTGTCATGATGAATGCGCAGCCGACCTATGTAGGAGCCCATCATATCCTGCGGCTTCTGGTTCTCTCCGCCCTCATGCCGTTCTCCCTTCGAAAGGATATGAACGGGAAGTAATGCGCCATCGCAATAAAACGAACCATATGGCTTGTTATCGGGATGCCGGCTGGAGTAGCAGGCGCGAGATAATTTTTTTTGGGAAGTTCGACACATGAACGCACATCGACCATCAGCCATTATCGTCATGGGTGTCAGTGGCGCTGGAAAATCGTCGGTGGGTGAGCAGCTCGCGCACAGGCTTGGTTGCGATTTTGCCGAAGGTGATCGTCTGCACCCGGCCTCGAATGTCGAAAAAATGGCCAAGGGTATACCGTTGAGCGATGAGGACCGCTGGCCCTGGCTTGATCTTGTCGGCGAAGAACTTCGATCAGCCGTCACGTCTGGGAAGAGCCTGGTTCTTTCCTGCTCGGCCCTGAAGCGGATCTATCGCGAGCGGCTTCGTGAGGCCGCAGGTGGGAAACTGCGTTTCGTTTTCCTGAAGGGATCGCCGGAACTCCTCGAAGTTCGGATGGGCGAGCGCACCGGACACTTCATGCCGTTGTCGCTGCTTCACAGCCAGTTGGCAACTCTGGAAACGCCGGAAGGGGAAGAAGGCGTCGTCACGGTTGATATCGATGCGACCCTGGATGAAATCGTTGAAGCTGCATATGTCGGCCTCAATGATCTTGAGGCCTGACTGTCGGGCAGGGCCGCCACGATATGCATTCATGTCGTGGGCAAGGGGCCTGAGGCGGTGGTTTCGCACCTCATGTTTCAGGAATAGGTCCTGGAAATATCGGCCCTGATCTCGTGGATGGCATTTACCAGACCCCGGATCTGTTTGCCTGTATGCGAGCTTGTCAGGCACAGGCGCAGCCCGGCTTCTCCTCGCGGTACCGTCGGAAAGAATATGGCCGAAACATAAAAGCCCTGCTCAAGAAGATTGCGTGCCGCTGCAACGGCCAGAAGATCATCGCCAATGCGTATTGTCCGGATTGGTAACAGGTTTCCAGATTGCTCGGTCGAAATCAGTTGGTCCAGCAGTTCGACGTTTTGTTTCAGGAGAGTTTGCCGCTGTAATAGTGTTTCGGATCGATGGATATCGGCAGATGCCAAAGCGGCGCCGATCGATGCCGTGTTCATTGATGCGGAAAAGGCATGTGCGATGGCAAAGCGTCTGAACAGCAGTTCCTGTGCGTTCGTGCCGAGCATCAAGATGCCGCCTGACGCGCCAAATCCCTTGCCAAGGGAGGCGGCAACGATCGTTCGATCGCCGAGATCACGAAAGACGCTGCGGGCAAAACCGCAACCATTCATGCCCTTGATAGAGATCCCATGGGCATCATCGATGTAGACAAACAAGCCGTATTTTTCCTGGAGGGCCCGCAATTCCTCCAGGGGAGCGTGGCCTCCCATCGAATAGACGCCGTCACAGACATAGGCGACCTGCTGATGGCTCTTGCAGAGTGTCTCGAGAGCATCAAGATCGTTGTGTCTGATGGTTTCCACAGACGTTTCTTCAGCAACGACGGCCTTGTGATGGGCAAGCGTTGCGTGGGCGAGGCGATCGAAAACCATGACAGGTTTTTGCCCACCCGTAAGGTGCCCTGATGCGAGAAGGGGAAGCGCGCTCATATTGGCAGCAAGGACAGTCGTAAAAGTGATGATATTGGCATCAAACAACTGGGACAGTTCTGCCTCCAGCTGTTCAAGAATGCTGAAGTTCAATCGTGTCCGTGCGCAAGACCAGTGCAATGCCCCCATGGCTTCAACCGTCCGCGAAGCTCCCCCGACAATCTCGGGATGATTGTCGAGGCCGAGATAGGAGCATCGAACAAAATCCACCACGGCTGCACTGTTTGACGCCATCCGCACTGAGCGCCCCTCCATCGGAGCTGCATAAAGCGCCATGATGCCCTGGTAATGTGCCGCATCGAACGCGTTGGATGCCGCACCAATCATGGCAGATGTGTTTCGCAACCCGTATTGTCGCTGTCTCGATTTGTCTGGCATGGTTCGCCTCCGATTTTGCCAAAGTCGGAGTCCGCCATGGGGAAAAAGAGATGACAACGAAGCCAGCGCCAAGAAGAATTCAAGAAAACAACAAGCTCAGCTTTTGTATGCGGGGTCGTCATATATTTCCGCGACAAAACCATTTGATCGAATGGTTCTGATGAACGCTCGGCCGGTCGTCTCTGTCATTGAACGCCGAAGGTTCCCCATATGGACGTCCAGCGTCCGTGGCTCGACATAGCGACCGGACGGCCAGGCGGCATCAATCAGTTCTGCGCGTGATACGACATGTCCGGGATTTTCAAGCAGTCGTCGCAAGAGCCGGTATTCTGTCGGGCTGAGCTGCTTGCTCTTTACCTTGCCGATTACGAGACGTGTCTCATCTCGTGTGACCAGATCCCCTATGTGCAATCCTCTTTGGGATCCCGACCGTTCATGATCCGTCTTGGCAATCAGTTTGTTGAGGCATGAGATGATGAGTTCGGGCGCCATTGGTCGTAAGATGCATTCGTCGGCCCCGGCCTTCATGAGGGAAAGGTAGAAGCCTACCTGCCGGGCCCCGATCATAACCATGATGGGAACCGGACTAAGTGATGGGACGGCGCGCAATGTGCGGCAGAATGTCAAAATGCACTCGATGTCGTGACTGTTTTCGACAAGAATTGCCTTTGCAGCAGTGATAACTGCAGTGTCGTGAGTAGAAGATGGATCGATGACAGAAGCTTCAAAGCCGCCATGGACAAGGGCATGCTCGATGAAAATACAAAAATCCGCATCGTTCGATGCGACAAGAACGGTATTTCTCATGACATCTCCGGGACAGTTTGCATCAACGTGAACTGGCCGCCCTATTGAACGGGCGGCCAGAACTTCATTGCGTTTGAATGGCTGACAATATTTGTTTGCCAGCCATGATGGCCTGATCGGTTCTCAGCGGACCCAGTTGTTCCATTGCTGTAGAAGGGAAGCGGCATTGGCATTGATCCATTCCGCATCCGGCACGATTACATAGTCGCTGATGTCGGATGTTGTCGGCATGGTCGCGCGTGCCTTGTTCGACATAAGGGCAATCGCCTTTGTGCTGGGCGGCGTGCAAGAGAGTGTATCGCAGGCATGTGCCTGGACTGCCGGATTGTCGAGCCAGTAGGCGATCAGCTTGAGTGCGTTGTCCCTGTTCGGAGCGCCCTTGATGAGCGCAATCCGGTCACCAACAAGGAATGAGGCCTTGTAGGACCAGGCGATCGGATGGCCTTCATCCTTCATTGATCTGGCACGCGTCAGCCAGATCTGTCCAAGGTCGTAATTGCCGTTGCGAAAGCCCTGTACGCTCTGGTCGCCAGTCTTCCACCATAACGTCACGTCATCGCGGATCTCGTCCAGCTTGTCAAAGGCCCTGTCGACATCAAGGGGAAAGAGATCATCCTTCTTGACGCCATCTGCCAGGAGTGCTGCAGCCAGAACCCGCCAGGGATCATCGAAGTTCGGAAAGGCACGGCCACCTGGAAACCGGTCCGTATCCCACATGTCTGCCCATGTTTGCGGGTATTCGGTGGCGTTTTCATCCACGCGATAGGCGAGAAGCGTTGCGGTCGATTGCAGGAGGGCACCACCTGCTTCGCAGGCGTTGCTGACCAGCCCCTCCACGGACTTGTACGGTTTGCAGAACTCGGTCAGATCTTCCGTCACATCGCGGTGTGCCTTTGATGCTGCCTGGATCTCGCCCTCGAGATAGAGGTCCCATGAGACATTGTTCGATTTTACCATCGCTGCGGCTTTCGCCCGCATTTCGGCATTGGTGGCCGAGATCACCTTGACCTCGATACCGGTTTCCTTGGTGAAGGGGTCAAACCAGGCTGCCGTGAGAGCGCGATCGTAAGCGCCTCCGGTCGAGGCGATGATCACTTGCTCCTGTGCGTTTGCCGTGGCATGTGCCGACGCGAGCGATAGAGCAAATGCGAGGCTTGCAATTGCATTTCTGGTCCGTCTGGTAGTCATTCAGCTGTTCCTTCCTTTTTGTTGAGACGGTTGGTGGTTGAGATGAGATGGGCAAGGCCGATGAGGCCGAACGAGGCCAGGACGATGACTGTCGAGGCAGCGGCGATTACCGGCGTCAGATTGAAGTCGATGTCCTCGAACATCTTGCGGCCGATGGGTTTTCCGCCTGCATCCGAGATGAAGAAGGCAACGGTTGCCTCATCGAACGAGGCGAGAAAGGCAAAGACCCCACCGGCCGCAATCCCCGGTCCGATATTGGGCATCGTGACCAGGAAGAAGGCCTGGATCCTGTTTGCGCCACAGTTCAGCGCCGCCAGTTCAAGCGCCGGATCAAGCCGCTGAAGGGCGGCCGTTACCGTGATTACGACGAAGGGAACGGAGAGGACGGTGTGCGCAATCAGGAAACCGGAAAAGGTGCCAGTCAGGCGAAGGGGAGAAAATACGAGATAAAGGGCAACCCCGAGCACGACATGCGGAACGATCATGGGACCGATTGCCATGGCCTGAACGGCGCTCTTGAACGGAAGGTCTCCCCGGGTGACGGCAAGTGCCGTCATCGTTCCAACGATTGTCGCGGAAAGCGATGTCGCCAGCGCTATTTTGAGGCTGAACCAGGTCGCCGCCATCCAGTCCGGGTCGGAGAAATACTCGGCATACCATTTCAATGTGATCCCGCTTGGCGGAAATTCCAGATATGCGCTGTCATTGAGCGACATCGGAATAATGATGACCGTTGGCAGGATGAGGAAGACTAGAATTGCGCCGACTGCGATCGTTGCGAGGGCAGCACTTGCTGACTTCCCGTTGACGCGTCCTGGTTTTGGAAGGGGAGAACCTTGCGGGTCCGCGGGCCTGGCCGCAACGATGTCTCGATCAATGAACACTGGTAAATCCCTTGCTGAGTGCGAAGGCGCGACGAAACGCGATGACGATGATGAGTGTGAGTGCAAGGAGAACCGTCGACAGAGCGGCGGCGAACGGCCAGTCTAAAACCACGGTCGTCTGCTGACCGATCAATGTTGCCATCAGCATCGATCCCGGGCCGCCGACGAGTGCCGGCGTAATATAGAAGCCAAGCGCCAGTACGAAGCAGAGGATGGTTCCGGCAAACACGCCCGGAAGGCTGAGTGGCAAGGTGATCGACACGAAGGTGCGGATCGGACCGGCGCCAAGATTGGCGGCCGCTCGCCCGAGATCACGGGGCAGCATCCGAAGCGTGGAATGTATGGGCAGGATTGCAAAAGGCAGGAGAACGTGTGTCATCGCCAGGATGACAGCGCCCTGGGTGTAGAGAAGCTTGATCGGTTCGTCAGTCAGCCCCGTCCCCTGGAGGAGCCCATTGACGATGCCATTTCGCTGGAGAAGCACGATCCATGCATAGGAACGGATGAGAACCGAGGTCCACAGAGGAATGAAGACGCAGGCCGCCGTAATGAGCGCGCCCGTGCGACCAAGGCGCGCCATGGCATAGGCAACGGGGTAGCCCAGACCTAAACAGAAAAAAGCAACGAGACCTGCTGTCACCACCGTTGTCAAAAGGACCTCCACGTAAAGTGTTTCCTCGACAAGCCGGAGATAGGGGGCGGCACCCGTTGAGAAACTCAGGTCGACAAGCATCCAGACGGGGTAGAAAAAACCGATCGCAAAGGTCACCAGAAGGGGAATGATCAGCATGAACGAGGTCGCCGGCGCATACTGTCGCGCCGAACTGCCGCGAACGAATTTGGAGATCCAGCCACTCATTCCTGTTGTAGAAGAAGCGGTCACTGGACGGCTCCCTTCTCGTGGCGAAAGAACTTCATATTGCCTTCTGAAAGGCCGATTGCGACCGGGCTGCCTCTCTCGGGCAATGTCATTTCAAGTGAAGGCACCTGAACGCGCACAAGCTGACCAAGGCCTGGAAGCTGGACAAACACCATGACCGTGGAGCCGGCGAAGACGACGTTGTCGAGGGTTCCGGCGAGCAATGACGAGCCTTTGTCCGCCGATCCATGCAAGGTGATGTGTTCCGGGCGAACTGCCAATTGGAGCATGTCGCCCGTCTTGACCGCTTCACCGCGGGATGCGTCGAGCGTCAGGATCGTATCAGGCCCGGTTGTGACTGTGACGACATCGGCGTTCGTGGAAACGACCGTTGCGGGGATGAAATTGATGGATCCGACAAAGTCAGCCACGAATGGTGTGCGCGGCTCCGCATAAAGCTCGGCCGGTCGACCAATCTGCTCGACCCGACCATCACGCATGACGACCACGCGGTCCGACATCGTGAGAGCTTCTTCCTGATCATGCGTTACGTAGACGACAGTTGTTCCAAGCTTTTCCTGGAGGCGCTTGATTTCAAACTGCATGGATTCGCGCAATTTCTTGTCGAGCGCACCGAGCGGCTCGTCCATCAGGATGACGGGAGGGCCGAAGATCAATGCGCGCGCGACTGCGACGCGTTGCTGCTGGCCCCCGGACAGTTGGTGCGGATAACGATCGCTGAATGCCTGAAGCTGGACGAGGTCGAGCATTTCATCGACCTGATCGCCTGGTGGGCCGGATCGTGAGCGTTTGCGCATCCGCAGCGGAAACTCGATGTTCTGGCGCACCGTCATGTGCGGAAACAGGGCGTATTTCTGGAAGACCATGCCGATGTCCCGCCTGTTGGGCGAGAGCGATGTGATGTCGCGTCCGCCAACGAGGACGCAACCTTGCGTCGGCATTTCAAAGCCTGCGATAATCGTCAGGAGTGTCGTCTTGCCGGATCCGGACGGTCCGACGATCGAGACGAACTCGCCGGCATCCACATCCAGATCCGCCTGCTGGACGGCCCAGGCCATTCCGTAGCGCTTTTGAATCCCGCGCAGTATCAGTTTCTCGCCGATCAAGGTAACCCTCCCAGATGTCTATGACGTCGGCTCTGTGGGGTACTTCTCGGCTTATGGGGCTGACCTCAGGTCACACCACATCCGGCCTCCGGCCGTGACTCTTCAGCCACATTCCGGTAGGTATTTGACACCACAAAACTTCGTACAATCTTTACACTGAAAGTTTTGTTGCATCAAAATGATGGTATGTCAACACGGATAAGGATCAGAATTGTTGAGCAGCACAACTGATGATTGGAAGGCGACGCAGCCGCCTCGTTTAGGCGAGGCGGCTTATGATGAATTGAGGGATCGGTTGATCCGGGGTGGCTACAAGCCTGGTGACAAGATGACGGTGCGCTCGGTGGCGGAAAACCTTGGGGTGAGCTCAACGCCGGCGCGCGACGCGATCAATCGCTTGGCCGCCGAAGGTGCGCTGGTCTACGCCGGTCCGAAAACGGTGATCGTGCCTTATCTTACCGAAGGAAACCTCCGCGAGATAACGTTGATCAGGGTCGCTCTGGAGGGGTTGGCTGCAGAGCAGGCCGTCCAGCATTGCGAGGCCATAAATATCGATATCCTGCTGGAAATACAGGGTAAAATAAATGAGAGCCTGGAAATGAAGGCTTACGGAGAGGCCTTGTGGTACAACAAGGAGTTCCATTTTTCGGTCTATGACCTGTCCAGATTGCCGCATCTGGTGTCGCTGATCGAGGCGCAGTGGCTTCGCGTCGGACCCTCATTTTATGGCCTTTATCCGGAGTTTGCGGAAGCGAGGCACGGGGTGCGCAATCATCAGATGGCGATCGAGGCCCTTCAGGAGCGCGATGGCCATGCGCTTCGCTCTGCATTCGAAAATGACATCCGCGACGGATATCGCCGGTTGCGCAGCTGCCTTCGGGACGGCGGCGGCAAGTGAACTAGATTTTTGTTGCGTCGTCTTGACGTCATCTATTTTTGTTGCAACAAAATACAAAGCTGGCATAAAGCTTGGTATTTATGACGTCTGCAACAAAGGACATGAACGATGCTTCAAGGCGCAACAGGCTCTGCCGTCGCGGGAATAAACCCGCGTTCGGCCGCACTCTATCACCGGGGACAAGCAATTTTCCCCGATGGTGTCACTCGATCGACAATCGAAAAGGATCCTGAACCGATCTATGTCGTAAGCGGTCAGGGCGCTTATGTCACCGACGTTGACGGCCGACGTTATCTCGATCTCAACAACAATTTCACGACATTATTGCACGGGCATGCGTTCGAGCCGGTGGTTGAGGCGGTCACCCGGCTCATCCGTTCAGGTACCTGTTTTGCCAATCCGACAGAACACGAAATCGCGCTGGCGGAACTCCTCGTATCGCGCATTCCTGCCGTGGAAACGATCCGTTTCGTTAATACGGGAACGGAAGCGGTAATGTTCGCTATCAAGGCTGCCCGGGCCTATACGGGGCGGACGGCGATCGCTCGTTTCGAAGGGGCATATCATGGCGCCTACGACTGGGCCGAAGCTGGTCGCGAAAGATCTCCTGCAGCCGACTGCGCCATCCCGGGCAGCGTTTCAAGTGACATTGTCACCCTCCAGTTCAATGACGCGGAAGGCGTGGAGGCATCGCTCACAAAGAACGCCAACCGGCTGGCTGCCATCATTGTGGATCCGATGCCGAGCAGGGGAGGGTTGCTTAAACCGAAGCGTGGTTTCCTCCAGCGGCTGACAGAGGTCGCAAGGCGACATGGCATCCTTATCATCGCCGACGAGGTCCTCAATTTGCGCCAGGGCTATTGTGGCGCCTCGGAACGCTATGGGCTGGAGCCCGATCTGTTGACGGCGGGCAAGATTATCGGAGGTGGTTTCCCGATAGGTGCCGTCGGCGGACGTGCCGAAGTGATGTCGGTCTTTGGGAGTACGAATGCGCAGAGACGGGTTTTGCAAGGCGGCACATTCTCGGCCAATCCGGTCTCGATGCGGGCAGGTCTGATTGCGATGGAAGCAGCGACACCTGAATGCTTCGATGAACTGGAGAAGAAGGGAAACAGGCTGAGGCAAATGCTGGTGGCTATTGCAGCGCTGAATGACGCGCCGTTTTCAATTTCGGGTGCGGCCTCGCTCTTTCGTATCCATGCCGGAAGGGAGGCACCGGCTACCTATGCCGAGACGATCCCTTCAGGGGAAGGGAAAAAAGGACTGCTGGAACTGACGCGCCACTTTCGTCAAGAGGGCATTCTTCTGCCTTTCGGTGCTGCCGCCTGCATCTCCACCGCGATGACTTATGACGACCTTGAAACAATTGCTCAGGCGTTCGAGGCATTCGTGACCGACCATTCAATGGAAGAGAGACAACAATGAACGCCACAGCATCCCGTCAAACCGTCGCTGATCGGGTCGCAAGATCCCTGAAACGCCATGCGGTGGAGATTCTTTTTGCGCAAAGCCTGCCGTCCGCAGTCGTTCTGGCAGCTGAAACGCTTGGTATCCGCCAGATCGCCTACCGCCAGGAGAATATGGGTGGCGCCATGGCTGACGGTTATGCCCGACTTTCCGGCAAGGTCGGTGTCGTTGCGGCGCAAAATGGTCCGGCAGCAACATTGCTGGTGGCACCGATGGCCGAGGCCCTCAAGGCAAGCGTACCGTTGGTTGCCCTGGTTCAGGATGTCGAGCGTGACCAGACGGATAAAAACGCCTTCCAGGATCTGGATCAGGTAGCACTTTTCGGATCCTGTACAAAGTGGGTGCGCCGCGTGAACGTGGCAGACCGGATTGAAGACTATGTCGATGCCGCCTTTACGGCCGCAACATCCGGACGGCCGGGGCCTGTGGCCCTGCTCTTGCCCGCAGACCTTCTGCGCGAGGTGACAGATAGCGTGCCATCTCCGCGCAAGGCCAATCTCGGCTACTGGCCGCTTGATCGTTATCGTCCTTCCGACGATGTCATCAATCAGGCTGCACAATGGATTGCAAAGGCTAGCGCGCCCGTCGTGCTCGCCGGTGGTGGGATCCATGCCGCCAAGGCATGTGCAATGCTGGCCAGGCTGCAGGAGGTCGCAAGCCTTCCTGTCGCCACGACCAATATGGGCAAGGGGGCCGTCGATGAGCATCATCCGCTGTCACTCGGCGTCATTGGCGCGTTGACAGGGCCGCGCTCGCTTGGTTGCCACACGAAAGCCTTCTTAGAAGATGCCGACCTTGTGATCCTGATCGGCACGCGAACCAATCAGAATGGCACAGACAGCTGGCGCCAGATTTCTTCGGACGCGCGTGTCATCCATATCGACATGGATCCGACGGAGATCGGGCGCAATTACGAGGCGATGCGGCTCGTTGGTGACGCCGCAGAAACGCTAAAGGCACTCTGCGATGTCCTGCAAGAGATGGATCTCGGTAATCGCCACGCGGCACGTTCAGCCATCGAGGAAAGAATTTCAGATTGCTGGGGCCGTTTTGAAGAGGCAAGGAACGAGGTTTCCAATGCGCCGATGTCGCCAATCAGGCCGGAGCGGCTCATGCGCGAGGTTCAGCCATGGCTGGACCAGGGGCTGTCTGTGGTTGCCGATGCAAGTTATGCGTCGATGTGGGTGGTGGGTCAACTGAGGGCACCGGGCTCTGGTGCGAGATTGATTACGCCACGGGGTCTTGCCGGTCTCGGTTGGGGCGTTCCACTGGCGATCGGTGCAAAGCTTGCGCATCCGCAGCAGCCTGTGATCGCCCTTGTCGGAGATGGTGGATTTGCGCATAGCTGGGCAGAACTTGAAACCATGGTGCGCCTGAACATCCCGGTCGTCACGATCGTGCTCAACAACGGTATTCTCGGTTATCAACGCGATGCGGAAACCGTGAAGTTTGGGAAATACACGTCCGCATGCCACTTTGCCCCAGTGGATCATGCCGCAATTGCGCAGGCTTGTGGCTGCAAGGCCGTCCGTGTGGACGACGCAAACGCGCTTGGCCGTCACATCAAGACGGCGATCGAAGCGAATGAACCCTATCTGATCGAGATGATCACCGATCCGGAGGCTCATCCGCCCCTGTCTCTTTTTGCAGCGATGGACGAGGCAGCGTGAACAGGCTTTCAAAGCAAAGACTGGCGGTTGTGACCGGCGGCAGTAGCGGCATTGGCCTGGCGATCGTCAGAAAATTTCTGGAGGAAGGCTACCGGGTAGCCTTTCTCGCTTCTCACGCCGGGAATGTCGAAGAGGCGAGGGATAGTCTGCAACGGGAATTCGGTGAGAACCGGGTGCTTTCCCGCTGTGTTGACCTTCGTGTGACCGATGACGTCAGGGGCTTTTTCGATCTTGTAAAAGAGGAATGGGGAAGCCCGGACGTTCTCGTCTGCAATGCTGGGATCTCGCCAAAGGGATCGGCTGGTGCAACGCGTTTCAAGGAGATTACAATTGACGAATGGAATGATGTCCTGGCTGTCAATCTCACCGGGTCTTTGCTTTGCTGTCAGGCGGTCATTCAAGCGATGCGTAATCGCAGGTTCGGACGGATCGTCCTCATCAGTTCCATTGCCGCACGTGCTGCACCCAAAATTGCCGGTGCAGCCTATGTCGCGTCCAAGGCAGCACTTGGCGGTCTGAGCCGCTCAATCCTGTCGACGTCTGCCGGATCTGGTGTGACGGTCAATATTGTCGCGCCGGGACGCATCCTGACCGACATGGCAGGGCCGTCAGATAGTCCGCAAAATCTCCAGGCGCTGCAGCGTATCCCCGTTGGCCGGCTTGGTGAACCGCAAGATGTCGCTGAAGCCGTCGCGTTTCTGGCATCAGAACGAGCAGGCTTCATCAACGGGGCAGTCATCGACGTCAATGGCGGGGAATTCGCTCCGCTGTAAAGGAAAGGAGCAATATGATGAGAAAGATACTTGTCTGTATCTCTGATGCGCAGTTCTTTCTGTTCCTGCGCCATATCCTGGCCAATGAGGGGTTTGAGGCGGACCTCTTGATGAAGCCCGATGAAATACCGGGTCGTGGTCCCGGCGCTAATGTCGCAGCAGTTGTTCTGGAAGGCGGCCGGGATCCGAATGACAGCAACATATGGATGGATTGTGTCAGGGACCGGCTGCCACATGTGCCACTGATCGTGTTTGCAAGACGTGGACGGCCGCACATACCGCCGTTGCAACAATGGGATCTTCTTCTGGAACCACCGTTCGATCCGGCGGCGCTTATCCACTTCTTGCGGCGTCTGCGCTACGATCATCTTGTCGAACCGGTCGAAAGTGGCACAGAAAGCGTTCTTGAATTTGCCGATCTTCGCATGGATCTCGCTGCCATGAAGGTGAAGAGAGGCGATAAGGTTGTGCCGTTGACGGCCCTGCAGTTCAGGCTGCTTCGCCATCTGCTCTTACAATCGACATCGGTCTGCAACCGCGATGACTTGATCCAGAATTGCTGGCCACCGGATGTCGAGGTGGAATTGCGAACCGTGGATGTTCATGTTGGCCAGATCCGACGGGTCCTCATGGAATTTGGCCCGGATATCATCCGCACCGTCCGCGGCTCCGGCTACGCACTTGATAAGCCCCAGGATACTGAAAGCGGTGAATGCTAGTTCCGAAAACGCTGAAAGATCCGGCTCCAGTGATGGGTCTCGGCATCCCTTCCTTCAAGCCATGCATCGACGCCGCAATAGGCTATCGCCGTCGGGGCGTCGTTGCCGAAGTGCGACGTGGCATTCTCAAAAACGCAGTCTTCGGCCTGGCTATCGGCAGAAGTTCTGTCCTGGTTGCAAGCTATCGGCGTTCTGGATTTGACTGGATGGCGCGACATTTCACTCTCCTCGCGTCCGGCGTAGGAGGTTTTGTCAGTTGGGTGCCGGACGTTGGTGCACGCAAAACGCATTGCGATCGCAGGAGTGCCGTCCATGGCATTGTCACGTCAGGCCAAGAGGTTAGACGGGATTATCTGGAGCTGCAAGCCGCGCCTGAGATTTCTCTTCTTATGGGCAAGGACGAGATGTCGCGATACTGGTTTCTCAGAACGCAAGTGTAATGTTTGAAGTCTCTTCGTTGAATTGGTGTCAACGTTTCTGCAATGTGTCTGAGGCCATCGGTTGCTGGATGAACTGATTCACCTTCCAAAGGATTGCGACGTGCATATGAAGACGAACCTCGATCATCTGCCGCCCGTCAAGGGGCACGAACTGCGACGGGTTGTCGAGATCATTCATGAAGAGTTCGAGGATGCTCTGAAAGGGGCAACAGCGGATTTCAAGAAGCGTGGCCGAATTCTCAAGATCATTCTCTTCGGCTCCTATGCACGTGGCAATTTTGTGGATGAGCAGCGCGTCAACAAGGGTTACCAGTCGGACTTCGATATCCTGATCATCGTCAACAATAAGAAGCTAACTGAATTTGCGACCTATTGGGATAAGCTGGATGACAGGCTTATGCGGTCGCGGGAAATTGCAACACCGGTGAGCATTATTGTTCACACCTTGCGGGAAGTGAATACTGAGCTCAAGCGTGGACAGTACTTTTTTAGTGATATCCGTCGTGATGGTATCGCCCTGTACGAATTGAATGATGAACCTCTGGCCGAGCCTGGTTGCATTGAGGCTAAGGAAGCATGGGCGATGGCCGCCGGTTATCTTTCCTCCCGACTGACTGGAGCGGCCTCATTTCTCGATACCGCAGAATATTTGGCAAGAAAGGGTCAGCTGAAGCATGCGAGCTTCGAGTTGCATCAAGCGATCGAGCAGGCGTACGCATCACTTCTGCTCATCCTGACGAACTACAGCCCGCCATCACATAATCTTCGTCGGCTTCGAGGCCTGGCCGAAGGACAGGTGCCGGATCTCATTCCGGTTTGGCCTCGTGGTCAGCAACGCGAAGTTGCCTGGTTCAACATTCTCAACGAGGCTTATGTGAAGGCACGCTACTCGTCGCATTACGAAATCTCCGAGGAAGCGCTAACGTGGCTGCTGCAACGGACGTCATTATTGATCTCGACTGTCGACAAAATCAGTCGAGTGCATCTGGAACGGACACGTCCTTCCGATGCAGACCTTTCAGTTCCAGACGCTCATTGAGGCGAAAGTGCATATGAAGACGAATTTGGATCATCTTCCGCCAGTCAAGGGCCACGAACTGCAACGTGTTCTGGAGATCATTCACGAGGAATTCGAGGATGCTTTGAAAGGGGCAACCGCGGATTTCAAGAAACGTGGCCGGATCCTCAAGATCATTCTTTTCGGCTCCTACGCGCGTGGCAATTTTGTCGATGAGCAGCATGTCAACAAGGGCTACCAGTCGGATTTCGACATCCTGATCATCGTCAACGAAAAGAAGCTGACGGAATTCGCGGCCTATTGGGAAAAGCTGGATGACAGACTGATGCGGTCGCGGGAAATCGCAACACCGGTGAGCATCATTGTCCACACCTTGCGTGAAGTGAATACTGAGCTCAGGCGCGGGCAATATTTCTTCAGCGATATCCGCCGAGATGGTATTGCCGTGTACGAATTAAATGACGAGCCGCTTGCAGAACCAGGAAGACTGGATGCTCGGGAGGCCTGGGCGATTGCTGCGGAGCATTCGAATGACAGGCTTGCGCATGCAAAGCGGTTCTGGGACGGCGCTGAATTCTACCGTTCGCGTAAAGACAAGAAGGAGGCGGCATTCCTTCTCCATCAGTCGATTGAACAGGCCTATTCGGGAATATTACTTGTTCTCACGAACTACAGCCCGCCATCGCATAATCTTCGTCGGCTTCGAGGTCTGGCTGAAGGACAGGCACCGGAACTGATCTCTATTTGGCCTCGTGGCCAGCAGCGCGAAGTTGCCTGGTTCAACATTCTCAACGAAGCTTATGTGAAGGCACGCTACTCGTCGCATTACGAGATTTCCGAGGAAGCGTTGAGGTGGCTGCTTGAGCGGACGTCGCAACTCATCGCGACTGTCGAGAAAATCAGCCTTACACATCTGGAACATACGCGTCCGTCTGGCGCTTGACCAGCTATCCCAAATTCCCATCCAAGCGAAAGGACCTCGCTATGCAATTGCAAGATCAAACTCTTTTCCGTCAATCCGCCTTCGTCGCCGGAGACTGGGTTGAAGCCGGCGAAAAAAGCGGTATCGCGGTCGACAATCCAGCGACTGGTGAAATAATCGGGCATGTACCCAAACTTGGTGCGAAAGAAACCAAGAGGGCCATCGAGGCTGCACGTGTCGCGCAAAAGGAGTGGGCTGCCCGAACAGCAAAGGAACGCGCAGCGGTATTGCGCAAGTGGTTCGATCTCATGATGGCGAACAAGGAGGATCTCGGAAAGATCCTGACACTCGAACAGGGAAAGCCCCTTGCCGAGGCAACGGGTGAGATCGTCTATGGAGCAAGCTTTATCGAGTGGTTCGCAGAAGAGGCAAGGCGTATCTATGGTGATCTCATTCCGGGACATCAGCCAGACAAGCGGCTCATGGTCATGAAGCAGCCGATCGGCGTGGTAGCAGCGATTACACCATGGAACTTCCCGAACGCCATGATCACCCGAAAGGCAGGGCCAGCGTTCGCTGCCGGGTGCGCGATGGTGCTGAAACCGGCCTCGCAAACACCTTTTTCTGCTATTGCGATTGCCGTTCTTGCCGAACGTGCCGGATTGCCGAAGGGTCTTTTCAGCGTTCTGACAGGTTCTGCGCGCGAAATCGGTGCAGAAATGACCGGAAATCCGACAGTACGCAAGCTCACCTTCACTGGGTCAACCGAGGTTGGTGCCGAGCTCTACAAGCAGTCTGCGCCAACGATCAAGAAGCTTGGTCTCGAACTGGGTGGCAATGCACCCTTCATTGTTTTTGACGATGCAGACCTCGATGCTGCGGTCGAAGGTGCAATTATCGCCAAGTTCCGCAATAACGGCCAGACCTGCGTCTGCGCGAACCGCATTTATGTGCAGGACGGTGTTTATGACGCTTTTGCAGAGAAGCTTGCGGGTGCTGTTTCAAAGCTCAAGACCGGAAACGGCTTCGATGAGGGCATCATCCTTGGTCCCTTGATCGATGAGGCCGCACTGGAAAAGGTTGAGGAACATGTTGCGGATGCGTCTGCCAAGGGGGCCAGGATTTTGCTTGGCGGTAAGCGTCATTCGCTTGGCTGGACGTTTTATGAACCAACCGTCCTTGCAGATGTCACGGTCGACATGGCAGTTGCTAGGGAAGAGACATTTGGCCCCGTTGCCCCCCTCTTCCGTTTCAACGATGAGGCGGACGTGATTGAGCAAGCCAATGATACCGAGTTTGGTCTTGCCTCCTATTTCTATGCCAAGGAGATGGCGCGCGTGTTCCGGGTTGCAGAGGCCCTGGAATACGGAATGGTGGGTGTGAACACGGGTCTGATCTCGACTGCCGAAGCGCCGTTTGGTGGCATGAAGCTTTCAGGCCTTGGGCGCGAAGGGTCCCATTACGGGATCGATGAGTTCCTGGAAATGAAATATGTCTGCCTGGGCGGCGTGTAGATCGGTAAAGCCGCAGAATTTCCTATGATTTAACCAAGATGCAAGCGGCCGACTTGAGGCCGCTTGCTGGAATAAGGCGACAGCTGGTCAGTGAACAGCCGGGCGCTTGTAGCTTCTTCCAATTGAATGCAGATAGGCTGCGATGTGGTATAGCAGGTGATCCCGGTTGCCGTAGCGCTCGTTAATGCGCCTTAGTTCCGGGGCTACTTCCTTGTAAACCTCCTCCGGCAGTTCGGCATCTCCGATGAAGTAGCCGCGTCCAACAGCCTGGATATCGCAACCCGTTGCAATCACGTCCCTGACAAATTTCGGTATCTGATAGATTTTCATTCTCTTCATAGCATTCCTCCATTGTGAAGGAGTGCAGAGTAGCGGGTATGGTCCGCCTGGCTCTAGTTGCAGAAGTGTTAGGAAAAGAACGGTGCTATTGCTTGTGATCTGGTACTAAGGACGCATACAGTTGGTGGAGGAATTTCACCTTCAGCATGGGTCTTTTTGGACGTGGATGCATGCGATTCCGAAGCCTCTAACGTGTCCCGTGTGAATACTGGGCACCCGGTGGGGAAAATGTCGCATTTTGAGGCAGATACCTTCCAACTGTTTCATAGAGACAGGTTTACCGAGAGAGAAACTTAACGACTGCTGTTAAAGGAACTTGATGGTGGATAGGAACTTTGAAAGGCCTTTCAAAAGGGGTGGTTCTAGGACTGCAACGCGCATGGTAGGTTTTTGACGTGCCAGTCGGGAGCCGGATACGGGAACTATGCTGTGCATGAAGCGCATCCACATGGTAGCTATGACGCGAAGGAACGATCTTGCAGGTACTTATCATCAACCTCGCCGAAGAGAAGGCAAGACGGGACTTTCAGAAGGTGCAAATGCAGAGCCTTGGGCTCAACTTTCATTTTGTGGAAGCTGTTTCGGCTTCATCCTTAGACCCAGACGAGGATCTGGAATATTGGAATTCCTGGGAACGTTCTCTCCGTCTTTCGGAGCGCGCCTGCTTGCGGAGCCATTTTGAACTCTGGAAGTGTATTGGGGCGGGAACGGAACCTGTCCTGATCCTCGAAGATGACGCTTTGCTCGCGCAGGAAACCACAACTCTTCTCCCTGAAATCGAACGGTTATCGGGTGTTGATCATGTAAATCTTGAAACGCGAGGTCGAAGAAAACTGGTAGGTCGAAAACTGTTCAAAGTAGGGAGCGACGGACAAATGCGCCGCCTCTATCAGGATCGAAGTGGCTCGGCCGCTTACATACTTTTTCCTGCGGGGGCGCGGAAGCTCGTTGCATTCGCAGAGCGCCGGGCCGGAACTGCAGATGCGGTCATTTGTGCGGCGTATGATCTAATGAGTTATCAACTGGATCCAGCAATGGCGATCCAACTCGATCAATGTGTCGCTTTCGGAATCCCAACACCTGTCAGAACCTCGTCATCGATCGGTAGCGAACCCCGCCCGCAGAAACAAACCCTTAGACAAGCAAGTCGTCGTGTCGGAGCCCAACTCCGAATGCTTGGCCGGCAACTCTCTGTACTGGGCCTTGCCGATCGGCGCATGGTAAAACTGTCTCCTTCATTCCAACAAAACTTTGTGAATAGAATCACCTGCGCCAAGCCGGAGTAGTCTTCGCGGGCTCTGTGCCTCTGCCGCCTGTATTGGTCACTGAAGGCCAAAGTTATAAGTTGGTGCTTGGTCGCTGAACTTTCCTCGGGAAAATCGAACAATCTGGCTTCACTGCCGTCGGATTATGCGGATCCGTTAGCATGGAAATGCCCGGATCCCACCTTATGTACGAATATGTTGATAAGCGCATAGACCGGTGGCGGTGAACGAAGCTCGTTGTGTAGATACGGCAGTTTGAATTCGCACCGCACCCTGCAATCACGATCTGTGAAGGTGCGGGCGGGATGTCAGGAGCCAGATTGCCAATGCCCGATAGCAAGGAACGGATAGCCAGTCGACTGAGACGGGTCCCCAAGCAGGAGCGGAGCCGCGAAAGGATCGACGATATCCTCAAAGTGGCCGGAGATCTCATCGGCAAGAACGGAATTGATTCTGTTACGATGAAAGAGATTGCGGCTCTATCAGGCGGGCCGATTGCTTCAATTTATCAGTATTTTCCGAACAAGTCGGCAATTGTGGCAAGTCTTTATGAACGGTTCTCCACTGATGTGCTGGGTCTCATCAGGAAATGCGTGATTGGCATTGATTGCCCGGAGGCGGTCTATAGCGCAGCCGAACGTCTGATTGACAGTTACGCGGACATGATCAGGAACGATCCGTACCTCCAAGACCTTATCAATGCGATACGCGCTGACAAAGGTCTTTCCGATATGTACATCGGGCGCTCTCGCACGTATTCGACAGCCTTCTCAGATATGACAAACCACCTCGTGCCTGAGGCCTTTCATCAGCAGTACGGCCGTTCGGTGCATCTGATGGTTCATCTGGTTGCGGATACTGTTCGACTGTCCAATCTGACGGATGAGGCCGAGGGAACACAGATGATCGATGATTTCAAACTGCTCATGCGTGCCCAACTGGGTCGTTACTACGATGCGAACTGTTCGACCTGAAGGCTCTCCCGCAGGACGTCATATTCCGAGGCGGTCACGCAGGCCGTACCACCAGGCTCCAAGCGCTGTGAGCGGTACACGCAATGCCTTGCCGCCAGGAAAGGGAAGGTTGGGCAGAGAGGACCAGACATCGAACCGTTCGGCATGACCAGCCACGACCTCGCCCAAGATCTTGCCGAGGAGATGTGTGGTTGTCACACCGTGGCCGCTGTCTCCGTGCGAGAAATAGATCTTGTCTGCAAGGCGTCCGACGTGTGGAATGCGGGTCAGGGTCAATGCGAAATTTCCACTCCAGGCATAATCGATCCGGACATCCTTCAGCTGCGGGAATGTCTTCAGCATGTTTGGGCGGATGACGCTGGTCAGATCTTTCGGGTCATTGCCACCATAGCCGATGCCACCACCATAGAGCAGTCGATTGTCGGCGGTGCGACGATAATAATCGAGGATATAGTTGGCGTCCTCGACGCAATAGTTCGCTGGTAGAAGCTCCCCGATCAGGCTGGCACCAAGCGGTTCCGTCGCCATCACCTGACTGGAAACCGGCATCATTCGGCTGTTTATCGCCGGTAGGAGAGGGGAGAGGTAGGCATTGCCGCAGACGAGGACGTAAACCGCCGTGACCGTGCCCTCGGGCGTTCGAACGGTTTGTTTTTCACCCTCGTTGACGGAAATGACACGTGAGCCTTCGAAGATTTGGGCGCCGAGCGCCGTTGCGGCAGCCGCCTCACCGAGGACCAGATTGAGTGGGTGGATATGGCCTCCCAGTCGATCAATCATGCCGCCTGCGTATCGATCGGTCTTCACATAGCGTTCGACCTCTGACCTTGAAACCATTTCAAGTCCGGGATGCCCATGGCTTTCCCAGTGGTTCTTGTGGGCCTCCATCGCGCGCATCTGCTTATCCGTAAAGGCAGCAAAGAAACCACCTTCGACGAGGGCGCAGTCAATGTCGTAGCGTGCAATTCGGTTGCGGATGATTTCTCCACCCTCAAGCGACATGGCACCCAGCTGGACGGCTTTTTCATGGCCATAACGGCCTGCAATGGTTTTAAGGTCTCGGCTGTAGCCGTTGACGATCTGGCCGCCATTACGCCCGGAGGCACCGAAACCGATGCGCTCGGCTTCGAGAACGATAACGCTATAGCCACGCTCACTAAGCTCCAGGGCTGCGGAAATGCCCGTAAATCCAGCGCCAATGATGCAGACGTCGGTTTCAAGGTTGCCCTGAAGAACGCCGCGCGGCTGCTTGTCATTTGCGGATGCTGCATACCACGAGTTCACGTGTCTTGGATTGTTGCTGGTCTTGTAGGCCATCTCATACAGTCCTGATATAGGCGTCGTATTCGACGTCGGTGACGCGCAGCGAAAATTCAGAAATCTCCTGCCGTTTGCAGGCAGTGTAGAGGGCCCGGTACTTCGGCCCGAACGTTGCGTAGGCAAAACTTGACTTTGCAAACTGCTGGAGAGCGTGGTCCCAGTTGGTCGGCAAAGGCTCGTGGCTCACAGCATGGTCATCGCCAGTGATCGCGCCGCCAGGATTGCGCTTTTCGCGGATACCGGTAAGCGCTGCATTGAGGATCATCGCCAGGACCAGGTATGGATTGGTGTCAGCACCTGCCACTCGATGCTCGATGCGAGTTGCAGATTTGGACGCGGTGATCACGCGGACAGCCGCCGAGCGGTTGTCAAATCCCCAGGAGGCATAGGTCGGTGCATGCTCGCTTGGCCGCAAGCGACGGTACGAGTTTGCATGTGGCGCAAAGACTGCCATGCTCTCGTTCATGTTTTCCAAGAGTCCGCCAACGGAATGGAAGAGGATCTCTGCCGGACCATCGTCACCGGCATAGACATTGTTCCCATTCTCATCAACCAGCGAGAAGTGAACGTGCATTCCACTTCCTGCCTGCATGCCGTAGGGCTTGGCCATGAAGGTCGCGTCGAAGCCATTGGCTCTTGCTACGCCCTTGACCGCACGCTTTAAAAGCACTGCATAGTCGGCGGCCTTCAAGGCGTTGGAAACGTGGTTCAGGTTGATTTCATATTGGCCAGGACCGTTTTCCCGCAAAGTCGTGTCTGCCGGAATGCCCTGAGCTCGAGCCGCACTGGCAATGCCATGAAAGACACTTTCGAAGTCCTGGAGTTCGGAAATCGACAGAACCTGCGTCTGACCCGTATGCCAGCGGCCTTCCCGGGAATTTGGAGGACGGACAGGATCCACCGCAGATCGAAGCGGATCGATGAGGTAGAATTCGAGTTCCGTTGCAACAACAGGCGTCAGGCCAAGTCTGGAAAATCCCTTCAGAACGTTTGCAAGGATCTGCCTTGGATCGCCATAGAATCCATGACCGTCAGGGTCGTGCATGCCGAGCAGGACTTGTGCTGTCGCGCGATTGAGCCAGGTAACGCGAGATAATGAACCTGGGACAGGAAAACACAGACCATCCGGATCGCCGGTTCCTTCCGCAAGTCCGGCAGCATTGACGTCACGGCCCCAGACATCCAGCGCGTAGACAGAACGTGGCATTGCCATTCCCTTGGAAAGAATGTCGAGTGCTCGTTCCCTCGGGATCCACTTGCCGCGTGGCACGCCGTTCACGTCGATGACGAATGCTTCAAGGACTTCGATGTCTGGGTTGTGTTCGAAGAAGAGCTGCGCGGAACTTATATCATCCATAAAGCACCAAATTACCGATTGTTCATCTGCGCCATGGGCGCCCAGGCAAAGATTGCCTCGCTAACGATGAACGGTTCTGGCGTTATAGATAAGATACCGTACCATAGTGTCTTGCAGCCCGGCGGTGGGCTGCATTTTCCTCTGTTTTACGCACCCTATCCATGTTTGGGACGGAAGGCCAGAGCGCGAATCTCACATAGGGATTGTTCCAGCTAGGCGCCGAACCGCTCTGGACTATAAGCCGAGATGTCAATGAGCGTCTTTTCGCCAACGATTGCCTCTGCGATAACCTGACCGGTGACGGGCCCGAGTGTCAGGCCGTGGTGAGCATGGCCGAATGCGAACCACAGCCCGTCATGACGAGGTGCCTTGCCAATTACGGGCATCATGTCTGGCGTGCAAGGGCGGGCACCGATCCAGGGTTCTGGATCAAGTCGTTCCCCAAGAGGAAAGATAGCGCGGGCGACCTTTTCGGCACGATCGAGCTGGACCGGGGTCTTTGGAGCGTCGCGTAGTGCGAATTCCGCGCCGGTTGTCAGACGAATTCCCTGGTTCATCGGGGCGAGAAAATAACCACGCTCGGAGTCCATCGTGAAGCCGTTGAGCTTTGCCTGCCCTTGCGTGCCATAATGCATATGGTAGCCGCGCTTGACGCCAACCAGGAACCTGTAGCCAAGCGGCTTCGTGACGGTATCTGACCAAGGACCAAGCGCCACGACGACGTCTTTCGCCTCGACAGTTCCGTCGCCGGCAACGATCCGCCATCCGTTGGTGGTTTGTGAAAGGCTGTGGGCGTCACCTTTCAGAAGACGGCCGCCACGTTTTTTGAAGAGGGAAACATAAGCCATTGTCAGGGCATAAGGGTCCCGGATCGACCACGGATCTTCCCATTTGAGCCCGCCAACGAAGTCTCGACTGAGGTGCGGTTCTTGCTGCGCGATTTCGACAGGTGTTAGTTCCTTGAAGGCGACGCCATATTCTGTGTGAAGCCGTGCAGCTTCTCGAAGCTCACCATCTCTTCTCGCAGTGGTCCGAAAGAGTTCCGTCCATCCTTCCTTGGCGACCAGTGCTCCGGCACCGGCTTCCTCGATCAACTCGTTGTGGGTGGAAATCGAGTGCTCGATCAGGGGCGCATAGGCCCTGGCGATCAATTGATGGCGGCTCAGATTTGAATGCCACCAGTATTTCGCAAGGAAGGACGTAACGGATGGTATTGCGCTCCAGTGATAATGGGCGTCGATCTGCCTATTCATGGCATAGCGCAAGATCATACCGAACTGCTGTGGAAAACCGTAAGGCACGACCCCTTCTCGCTGGATGAGCCCGGCATTGCCAAAGGATGTTTCTTCGCCAGGACCTCTGCGGTCAACCAACACAACCGACTTACCTCTACGGGCCAGTTGCAATGCCGTGGAAACGCCAATGATACCTGCGCCGAGGACGATTACATCCGCTGTCATGATTGCACTTTCATCTGAATTTTTGTTGGGCCGACCATGCCGAGGACGATGCTACCGTGCAAACGAAAAATTGCTACAACCACTAGATTGTTGTTCGTTTCCAGAGGGTGAGCTGCTTGTGTGATCTCGAAGTGCTCACTACAAAACGTGCAATGAGGATTTTAAGACGGGGACAGCCATGAAATTCGGAACAAGCGGACTTCGCGGCCTGTCCAAAGATCTGGAAGGTCCGGAATCAGGCGTCTATGCGACCGCTTTTGGTCGATATCTCTTGGAAACCGGCAAGGCCAGTTCGGGTGATGCCATTCTGGTCGGGAGGGATTTTCGTGAATCCAGCCCCCGGATTGCGGATAATTGTATGACCGCTCTTTCAACTCTTGGTTTTGAAGTGATTGATTGCGGAACGGTTCCAACGCCAGCGCTGGCACTTTACGGT
>JAEWDP010000060.1 GCA_023390055.1 Pseudomonadota bacterium
TCTCAAAGCTAAAGCCGAAAAGACAAACAACCCGCGCCCGCAGGCCCCTGCGCTAAATGGAGAGCTCCGGGCCTACGCGCGCTGACCCGATGCAACCAGAGGCAGGGGTCCCTTTTGGGAGCCGATAAGGGGTCCCGTTACGACGCCGATTGACATGCAGCGCAAAGTTCAGGCGACGTTTCGGTCACTCGCCTCGCACTCATAGGAAGCAGAATTTTCCGACATAGAGGGCCAACGGTCTAGGTCAGTCCGGCATCGCATCGTTCGGAAGCTGAGATTGGCGATGCCCTTTGCACTGAGGGGCATCATACGGCTCACGGCGAGGCGAAGGATTGAGAGCACACTCATTAGCCCTTGCTCTCCTGATTAACTGCTCCACACGTTCGGGATGTCTTAATCTGGTGTGAGCCCGTCCTTACAAGGGTCGCAGGCCGACTACCTTGTTGCGGCCTACGCTTACCGTCGTTTCCTAGCCTTCACCGCCACGCGGACACGCCGTCGGCCCAGAATAGCTTCCGCGGAAGCGAGTATCGCAACTGTAATCAGTCCGGCGAGCAAAGCCCACTCAATCCATGACATGGCTTCAATCCTTTGCAGTTGGTTCTTCATCAACGGCAACGCCAATTGAGGAAGATGCACACAAGGTGCCTCAGCCCTGCCAAGAATAAGGACTTTCAAATGCCTCTAGAAGATATACCTTCTGTCTGGATGAGACTAAACGCATATCGGAGCTTTTGTGTAGCCTCGTTTGTCCGCCGTAGTCACAATTTTCGAACTTTGTCGATTATTCGTGGTCAAAAGGAGCAATCAGAGGCTTCTATCGAGATCGATAGTCACCCCTCTCATCCTCAAACAGAGAGATCAGTAGTCAGCAGGTTTCTATTATCTCGCTTACCTTCGCTAAAATATCTTCCAATCGATCACCGTCCGGCGTTTCCCAAATGAAAAGGCAACCTGCCAGATACTCGATCGCCTTTTTGTGCCGAACAACAATCTTATGAGCCGCCTCGTAACAGACCTTAAGTCGATCATCGATTAGTTCAGAAAGCCGGGAATTCGTAGCGAGCACCGCAAATATATCGTCTACCTCGCGATAGACTAAGGGATGCTGGCGACCCAGTCCGAATGACATCTCGAGGGCATAGGCAATCCTGGTAGCCTGCGCCAAATCACTTCGCTTATTACCACCTGAATGGGCGGAGATGTTGCCACAGAATTCCTGCTCAGCGGCGCGGCCAGCTAAGCAAACAATAATGTGCGCCATCAATTTCTCTTCTGTGAGAGATTCACTCCTCGATCGATATCCTGCGACGTAACCATTTCCCTCTGCGCCGTTTAGAGCGATTTGAGTAATCGTCCCGGTTCCAAGATACATCCCCGCAACCGCATGTGCCGCTTCATGGTTAGCTGCCCGGAATATGGCCCCATCGGATTTTTCCGGGCGGATGTCACTAAGTGCCTGCTCAAGATCAGCGTAGGGTAGTTGTCGATTTCCGCGTCTGGCATTTCGCCTAGCTTGCAGAACGAGCTGTTCTATGTCTGCACCAGTCATACCCCCCAGCCTTTCTCGCGAGGGAGTAGATCACGGCGTCGACACGATCTTTCCAGCTTACATCATCGCTGTGTTCGTAGGGCTCAGAGACGTGATCTACTGAAGCGTTCAACATATTTAGACCTCGACAGTATTGAAGGGAGCATCCCCAATTGCGTTCTTCAAATCTGTGCCCAAATAGTGTCGGAATATTCCAGCTAATGCGGCAGTATCGGGTAGCCCCATTTCCAGATGCGGCTGCAGTCTTCCAGATCTCAGCAGCGCCGGATCGGTGGCTTGAGGTCGGTTGGTCGCTCCGACGAGGATCAATCCTTCCATGCGTGACAAGCCGTTTAACGATTCCAGCAGCTTGTTGACGATAGTGATCCAGTAATCAGAATAGTCTTTGTCGACCGTGTCTCTTGATCCAATCCCATCGATTTCATCAATGAACAGGATCACAGCCTGCACCCTTGCCTCATCAAAACATTCAGTAACCCTCTTCACTACATCATTAAGATGCCCACCTTGCATCCATGACGAAACGGATGTGCGGAGAAGAGGTAGCTTTAATGTGTTGGAAAGGGCCTGAGCGAAAACAGTTTGCCCAGTGCCAGGCGGGCCAGATAACAACAATGTAGAACCAACGTCCTTCCAAGGAAGTTGGTGATATCGCCATTGTTCGAAATCCGCCTTCAGGTCCTTCCACCACTCAACAAGTGCCGCAGGGTATCCACTCATTGTCTCGAGTTTAAGGATTCCTGGTTTCTGCAAGGAGGTAGGGTGAACGAGATCGCTTCCACTTTTCAGAACGGACCGCTTTGTCGTACCTTGTTCATGTGCTCCTAAACGTCCAGACAAATCATGGTGCAATCAAGCTCGATGCCCGGTGTTGGCTTCTTTCCAGTAACGATCTCGATCGTATGTTCAATAATTCGTGGAGTAGTGCCGGGCATTCAATCTGCAGGTTGGCAGTATTCGTCCGACAGTGGTCTTGCTAACGCTTAGTTCCTTGGAAATCGATAAATAGCTTAGGCCAGCGTCGTGGAGACGGATAACCTCGCGATTGCGGGCGTCTACCTCACCATTCCCAACTGGAACAGCGTCCTTATTGCGCAATCAAATCAATACGATATGAGAGTTACCCTTTGCGCGACGGCGCCATCCGCTGGAATGTTTGGGAGGACGTGGCCGTGCCAAGCAAAGTCGTCGAAAGCTGGGGCGAGCACCAGCGCCAGCATACTCGAGCGACCCGCACTGACCAACTCAATCAGTAAAACAGTTCACACATTCCACATGGACCACTGGGCGAATCTAGAGGGCGAGCAGTCGGATTACCGCCATAGAGACCGCTCGATGGTCATTGTGTCTCCAATGCCTGCATAGAAGTTCGACGTACTAGATCACGAGTTGCCCGGCGAAAATCGGTCGGGCTCATGCCCTTGTGCTTGAGAAAGACTCGGGCAAGAACCTGATTGGACGAGTACCCAACCTCCAGGGCAATCTCCGTCACCGAAAGGTTCGTTGTCTTGAGCAGTTCGCAAGCCTTTTCTACTCTCAGCCGTGTCAGGTAGACCCGCGGCGTCGCACCAACGCTCTCTTTGAACATGCGGGCGAAATGGAAAGCCGAGAGTCGTGCCTCGGCCGCCATTTCGTCCAGGCTGATATTTTCCGAAAATCTCGCCTGGATAAGCTCCAGACAGCGGCGCTCTGCCCAAGGGGCGAGACCACCCCTTGAAGGCGCAAAGGGTGCTCCGCTTAGTCGGCACAACTCAGCAAAGATCTCGCAGCCGGCTGCCTGCGCCAGCAGCCGCGATGGCCCCCCTTCTTCGTCACTCAAAACCCACAATTTGTGGAGCGCTGATCGGATGGCCGTAGAGTCGAACATTCGGCCGTAAATTCGAGAAAGATCGAAAGAGAAATCGCCATTGGCGGCTTCGTCGAGCATTTGCGGCCACTGCGCCATGGGGAACACCAAGCTGCGAAGGTGACGGTTTGTTTCCATAACGGCGGCAGTGGCGAAGTTCGGTGCAGCGACGGTCAAGTCACCTTTCTTGCTCGTCACATCGAAGCGCCCACCTCCCAGGTCGCCGATGACACGGCTTCCGCCGATCAAGTCCTGATACAAGACGATGTAAGGCAGGGCTGGGCGCGACATATCCCCGGCTGGGCATGTCATCTCAAGAAGATCGAGAATGCCGCCCGGTGACTTCATTCTGCGGATAAGGGATGTCTTTCGGCCCTTATTGTACCATTGGGTCGCTGACGAGTAGACATGCATGGTCATCACGGCGTCTCCTTTGAATGGGTTATCGTCGATGCGATCTGCGCGATGGGTCGCACTTCGATGCGCGGCCCACCTAGCTGGCCTTGAAAGTCATTGCGGCGCGATAGAACGCGTCGGATCGCGCACCGCCCGACGATAGTCGGACGGGCTCATATGCTGGTGCTTGATGAATACCCGGGCCAGGACCTGGTTCGACGAGTACCCCACCTCCTGCGCGATCTCGGTGACTGGAAGGTCAGTCGTCTCAAGAAGATCACAGGCCTTCTCCATCCTCAGCCGCGTCAGATGGACCCGAGGGGGAACACCGACACTTTGCTTGAACATCCGCGCGAAATGGAACGGAGACAACCGCGCCTCGGCGGACAGTTGTTCGAGGCTGATGTCTTCCGAAAGCCGCTCTCGCATGAACTCCAAAGAGCGCCGCTGTGCCCATGGGGCAAGGCCACCCTTCACCGCCGCGAGCGGCGAGCCGGCCAAACGGCAAAGTTCAGCCAAAATCTCTAAACCAGCAGCCCGTGCCAAAAGACGCGACGGCACTCCTTCTTCGTCACTCAAAGCCCACAGGCTCCGGAGCGCCGATTGGATTACCTTTGAGTCAAGAATTCGGCCGTAAATGTGGGGACTGTCGAACGAAAAATGACCGTCAGTCGCCTCATCGAGGGCGCTTTGCCATTGCGCTATAGGAAAAGCCAGACTGCGAACCCGGTGTTTTACATCCACGATAGTCGTAGTGGCGAAGCTTGGTGCCGCAACAATTATGTCACCTTTCTTGGTCATAAGATCGAAGCGGCCCCCTCCGAGGTCGCCGATCAAACGGCAGCCGCCGAGTAGATCCTGATACACCACGATATCCGGCACGACGGGGCGGGATACGTCCCCGGCCGGTCCCTCAACTTCCAAAAGGTCGAGGATCCCACCTGGAGATTTCATCGTGCCGGCATAAGATCCAAAGTGGCCTGCGCCGTATAATTGGGCAAACGAAGGATAGGCAGGCACTGTCATTGCTATGTCTCCTTCGAGGGCGGTACTCGCTTGTCGTGAGTCCGCTCGCTGCGCTACGGAAAGCCCTGATACTTGCCAGTGCGCTGTGGGCGCCGCCACTGGGCGGATGGTTTTTATTCAGGGATGACCCAGGGTATTCGGTGAACGCACCCCTCGATCTGCGTATAAGGCGAATGTGGTGGCAATGATCAGCGTAAATTCAATAGTTGTATCGTTTCACTATTAATGTGTATCGTTACAACCTCAGCTTGTCAATACTCTGGCGCCCACTCAACGGCCAGATACCAAAGCCTGTAGTTCGGCGAATGAAACGATCGTTAGGCGAGACCCGGCAAGACACCGACGCTGAATTTCATGGCGACCGCATTGGGTTTCGCCGTCACGACTGTCTCGCGCCCTTCATGACGATGCCAAAATCGGTGCTGCAACGCGAAGAGCCGTTCAAGATATGGCATGCGAGCTTTGCTACCATCCAAGCAGGGCTGGTCTGCGACTGCGAACCGGACAGACAAATGTACTCAGCCTTGTCCTGGCAACGACAATTTCGACCAACCATGCGCACTGTTTTTCTGTTCGACGATGGACAGAATGCCCGCCTCGTCGCCAACATTGTCGTCTCGATAAGCGGTACTCCCGACTTCATCATCGAACGCCAGCTCGAGTTTTTTCGGCAGGCAGATCCAGGCCTCGGCGCCGGCATCAACGCGGCGCTTGACACAATCGATCCGCAATTCTGAACACGTCCGGCAGCCCCTTCGTGCCGGGACGCGCGCCGACGGGAGCACCAAGCCCCCTGCCCCAGGCTCTCTCGTCGGCTCACTGCAAAATCCGCGCCTGCAGGCTCCGCAGGGGATCGTCTGATAGTTGCGGAGACTCAGTTCCTGCGCATCAGGATCATTTTTTCCTGCGTCAGGTCGCGCATGGTGTAGGGAATCCCGCCGGTACCGTATCCGGACTCCTTGCGACCGGCGAAAGGCATCCAGTCGGTGCGGAAGGCGGTGGGGTCGTTGATCATCACGGCCGAGGCATCGAGGCGCTCGGCGGTATGCAACGCGACATCTATGTCCTGCGCGAAGATGCTGGCCTGGAAGGCAGTCCGCAGGGCATTCGCGCGACGAATGGCGTCGTCCAGATCGTCATAGCGATAGACTGAGACCACCGGACCGAACACCTCCAGCATCGAGATATTTGCGTTTGCAGCCGGCTCGATCACAACCGCCGGCTCGAGCATGGTTTCCGAGAGGCGCGTGCCGCCGGTAGCCAGCGTGGCTCCGCCTGCGACCGCTTCCTTGATCCATTGTGCGACGCGGCTTGCTTCGCGCGGCAGAATCAGAGGGCCGACGTCCGTATCCTTCAGCATTGGGTCGGCTGTGCGCAGTTTCTCCACGCGGGCGACAAGCATCTGCGTGAACTGTTCGGCGATATCGTCGTGGACGAAGATGCGCTGCGTCGATACGCAGACCTGCCCGGCATGATAGTAGGCACCCTTGACAATGGGCTCGATCACTTTCTCCAGATCAGCGCTGCGATCAACAATGGCGGGCGCGGCCCCGCCATGCTCCAGCGCCGAGCGCACGCCAGGTGGCAGCTTGGCACGCAGCGACCAGCCGACCCGGGCCGAGCCGATGAAGCTGAGGAAGGATATGCGCAGGTCAGTCGCCAGCCTTTCGGCCAGTGCGTTATCTTCCGTGACGAAAGTCTGGCACCACGGTTCGGGCATTCCCGCCTCTCGGACCATCGCCACGAATTCGAGGCAGGAAAGCGGTGTCGTGGCGGCTGGTTTAACGATTACCGGGCAACCGACGGCGATAGCTGGCGCGACCTGATGGACGACCAGATTCAAGGGATGGTTGAAGGCGGAAATTGCCGCTACGACACCGACCGGCTCCTTTGTAGTGAAGGCCCAGCGATTCTCGGCGGCTGCGGAAAGGCCCATTGGTATTTCGCGGCCCGCGAAATTGCGCAACTCGTCTGCGGCATTGTGGACACCGTCAATGGCGCGGCTGGTCTCGACAATGGCATCACTCAGCGGCTTGCCACCCTCGCGTGCGATCTGCATGGCGAGATGATCGCGCCTGCCTTCCATCAGCGTTGCCAATCTTCGCAGAATGGCGATACGCTCATGCGGCTTCAGCCAGCCGTCGCGTTCTGCAAGAACCTCTTGGGCCAATTGCAGCTTGCGCTCCAGTGCGGCCGCATCATCGGTCGCAATTTCGGCGATCAGCGCGCGATCGAAAGCCTGGACGACACTCAGCATGATTGGCATCTCCCTCTGTCCATCACGTACATTCCACACGAGGTTCGCGGTTACGCAATTCGTCAACCAGCACGCGAGTATTCTCTGAATAGTCGATGGGTACATCAACCAGATGAACACCGCCGCCGCAAAAGGCCGCTTCAAGAGTGGGTGCGAGATCCTTGATCGCCCCCACTCGCGAACCCTTGGCACCGTAAGCCTCCGCATAGCGTACAAAGTCGGGATTGCCGAAGCTCATGCCAAAATCAGGAAAGCCATCGACCGCCTGCTTCCATCGGATCATGCCATAGGCGCTATCGTTCAAAATGACCACCACGAGGTTCAACTCAAGGCGGACCGCTGTTTCCATCTCCTGCGAGTTCATCATGAAACCGCCGTCGCCACACACCGCCATGACGCGGCGGTTGGGATGAAGCATCGCCGCCATCATTGCCGAGGGCAGGCCAGCTCCCATCGTGGCAAGCGCATTGTCGAGCAGCAGCGTGTTGGCGACATGAGTGCGGTAGTTGCGGGCAAACCAAATCTTGAACATGCCGTTGTCGAGGCAAACGATACCATCTTCCGGCATCACCTTTCGGACATCATGGACGAGGCGCTGGGGGGTAACGGGGAAGCAATCTTCCTCGGCGCGGTCGTTAATGCGTGCGAGAATCCTCCGGCGCAATCCAGGCATCCCCTCGTCAGGCGATATTCTGTCTTCAAGCCGCTCTCCCAGTCCTTCGACGGACGTGCCTATATCGCCGACCACCTCGATATCCGGATGATAAACCTGTTCGACCGTGGCCGACTGGTAGCCAACATGGACGACCCTGGGCCCGCCCTCGCTCTTCATCAGGAACGGTGGCTTCTCGATCGTGTCATGGCCGATGGCGACGATCAGGTCGGCGCGTTCGATCGCTTCGTGGACATAGTCTCCCTCCGAGAGCGCGGCAGTCCCGACGTAGAGGTTAGAGCCGCCATTGACGGCTCCCTTGCCCATCTGCGTGTTGAAGAACGGCAGTCGGGTGCGCACGATGAAGTCGGAGAGCGGCTCGACGAGTGCGGGCCGGTTGCCGGCCGCGCCGATCATGACCAAGGGCCTCTGGGCGGAAAGGATCATCTCAGCCGCATTGTCGAGCGCCGCGGCACTGGCGATCGGCCGGTCCTGCGGATGGCACGGAATGACGGAGGCGCGCTCGGCGTCCGCGGCCGCGATGTCCTCCGGCAATTCCAGATGCACCGACCCCGGCCTCTCCTCCGCTGCAACGCGAAATGCATCACGAACGGTGGCGGGAATGGCGGCAGGGCTCAGGATCTGACGCGTCATCTTGGTCAGCGGCTTCATAGAGGAGACAATATCGACGATCTGAAAGCGGGCCTGCTTGGCACTCATCACCGGCTTTTGGCCAGTAATGAGGATCATAGGCATGGCACCAAGGTGGGCATAGGCCGCACCAGTTGAGAGATTAAGTGCGCCGGGTCCTAGCGTCGCGAGGCAGACGCCGGGCTTGCCGGTCAGCCGTCCATGCGTCGCCGCCATGAAGGCTGCGGCCTGCTCATGTCGGGTGAGGATCAGTTCGATGCTGGAGGTTCGCAGCGACTCCAGAAGGTCGAGGTTCTCCTCTCCCGGCACCCCAAAGATGTAATCCACGCCTTCGTTCTCCAGCGCGGCGACAAAAATGTCCGATCCTTTTCGCATAGCCTAAGCTCCCAGGTTCATCTGTTTAAAAGGGGCTCACACCGTACATGCGCGGCATATGGAGCCGACGAAGTCAGGGACCTCGATCTCCTGCATAGTCCGTCATACGATCAGTTACCGAGGAAGGCGCCCCGGTCGCCGGATCGGGAAGGATGGCTGCAGTTGTCGACGCCTACTTCCATGATGGGTTCCTACAAGATGTTCGTCAATCTTAGCGGCCGACCTTGGATTGACGCCTACGACTAGGCTGCTCCATCGCAGAATGGTTGGCACGCCTCTTCGACCTAGAGTTAATCTACGTTTCAAGGGACTGCGGTGCCGTTCTTGCCTTGCCGGTATCATTCTTGCTCCCTTTCCGGCCTCTCGAGACGACGCCGGCTTGAGATCCACGGTTTTTGGCAAGGGCGACCGAGATTCAGTGGATCTGCCGGCCGGAACCCGAGGCTGGCCGAGCATGCTGACATAGATGCAGTATCAAATGGTGCTGAGCCTATCCGCATTCCGGTTCTTCGCTGCGAGCAATGTCCCTGTGATGGAGGCGGACTCGGCAGGTAAGCTTTGGCGTTCCCGACAACGGGTCAACGCGGGTAAGGGGCACTGTTAATCAGCAGTCGCTTCCAATCGTGCGGTGATCCTGATCAGCAAACTTGCCTTTACCAAGATGCCAGATCGGCCGGACTCCGCAAGATGAGCACCGTCATCGCAATCTTCGCGACGCGCCGATCGAACGAGCCCACTAGGTTGAGGCTCTCAAGGCAAATCTGCCCTGCTGCCAGATGCACCCTTTTGCGTCGCCGCCATGGGCGCCAGGCCTTGAGCAGGATACCTGCGCGCAGCCCGCTGCTCCGACGATAGGCCGCCAAGACAAAGAGAGATGCGACCATGGGCCAGATCCAACCTTATGTTCTTTCGCTGGCCGCCGGTCTGGGGATCGGTGTGCTCTCCGGCCTTTCCGCGATGCTTCTACTGCAGCGCTTTTCTCATCAACTCACTCGCGCGCAAAGGAGAACGTCATGACTGCCAACGATCTGATTATTGTCAACGCCAAGGTGACGACACTCGACCGGCAGAACCCGGCTGCTAGCGCAGTGGCCATCCGGGACGGCAGGTTCCTTGTCGTGGGGTCGGAAGCCGAAGTCCGAGCCTTTGCCCCAAACGCCGAGGTCATCGATGCAAAAGGGCGCCGGCTGATCCCCGGGCTGATCGACAGCCACACCCATATGATCCGCGGCGGGCTGAACTACAATATGGAGCTTCGTTGGGACGGCGTCCCATCGCTTTCCGATGCGATGTTGATGCTGAAGCGGCAGGTCGACCGGACGCCGGCGCCGCAATGGGTGCGCGTCGTGGGCGGTTTCACTCAATACCAGTTCGCTGAAAAACGCCTTCCGACGCTTGAAGAAATCAACGCCGTCGCGCCCGATACGCCCGTCTTCATTCTGCATCTATACGATCGCGCATTGCTCAACGCGGCTGCCTTGCGGGTTGTCGGCTACACAAAGGACACACCCAATCCTCCCGGCGGCGAGATCGTCAGGGACGAAGCCGGCAATCCCACCGGCCTGCTTCTGGCACAGCCCAACGCAACAATCCTCTATTCCACGCTGACCAAAGGCCCGAAGCTGGACCCCGAGTACCAGATTAACTCCTCCCGCCATTTCATGCGCGAGTTGAACAGTCTCGGAGTAACCAGCGTGATCGACGCCGGCGGCGGTTTCCAGAACTATCCCGACGACTATGAGATAATCGAAAGACTTCACGCTGACGGTCAGATGACTGTCCGTGTCAGTTACAACCTCTTCACCCAGAAGCCCAAGGAGGAGCTTGCGGATTTCTCGTCCTGGATAAAGCAGGTCTCGCCCGGGCAGGGTGACGATTTATACCGTCACAACGGCGCAGGCGAGATGCTTGTCTATTCTGCGGCCGACTTCGAAGATTTCCGGGTCGAGCGTCCAGACATGCCGTCGAATATGGAAGCCGAGCTGGAGCCCGTCATTCGACTTCTTGCGGAAAACCGCTGGCCCTGGCGGCTGCATGCCACTTATGACGAAACGATCGATCGCGCGCTTGACGTATTCGAGAAGGTCAACCGAGACGTTCCTCTCTCCGGCATCAATTGGTTCTTCGACCACGCTGAAACGATCACAGACCGCAACATTGATCGGATCGCCGCGCTCGGCGGCGGCATTGCCGTGCAACACCGGATGGCGTTTCAGGGCGAATTTTTCGTAGAGCGCTACGGGACAAAGGCCGCAGAGCGCACGCCGCCAGTACGCCGGATACTGGAAGCAGGTGTGGCACTTGGCGCCGGGACGGATGCGACCCGCGTGGCCAGCTACAACCCGTGGGTCTCGCTCTCATGGCTGGTGACGTCCCGAACGGTCGGCGGCCTTGCGCTCTATCCGCAGCAGGATCGCCTTGACAGGGAAACAGCGTTGCGCCTGTGGACCGAAGCCAACACCTGGTTCTCCAATGAGGAGGGCAAGAAGGGCCGGATCCAAGCCGGTCAGCTTGCCGACCTCGCCCTGCTGTCCGAAGACTACTTTTCGGTGCCGGAGGTCGACATCGTCCACCTGCGATCGGTCCTGACTATTCTCGGCGGGCAGATCGTGCATGGAGACGGCGATTACCAGCACCTTGCACCGGAGCTTCCCGTTGCGATGCCGGACTGGTCGCCGGTCGCGACTTTCGGTGGCGACTACCACCGGGCGACGGAAACGCGCGCGCGAATGATGGTGAACTGCGGTTGCGCGAACAACTGCTCAGTGCACGGGCATGACCATGCCGCGGCCCTCGGCGCACGTGTGCCAGCGTCGGACGCCCGTACCTTCTGGGGTGCCCTCGGCTGCGGCTGCTGGGCAGTCTGAGCTTGACCGCGATAAACCCTCCACCCCGGACGAACAAGGAAATCGTCATGAGCGAGACACAGCAAGAGAAGATAATCGGACCGCTTGGTTTTCCAGTTTTCCGGGCGCTCTGGATCGCCACCGTCGTTTCCAATGTAGGCACGTGGATGCACGACGTCGGCGCCGGCTGGCTGATGACCGCGTTGTCGCCCAGCCCGCTGCTCGTCGCGCTGGTCCAGGCGGCGACGACACTGCCCATGTTCCTCCTGGCGCTTCCGGCGGGTGCGCTTGCCGACATCGTCGATCGGCGCAGAATGCTGATGACGGCGCAACTGCTTGGCCTCTTGGCGGCCGCTCTCCTGGCACTCCTCACTTTGCTTGATCTAGTCACTCCTCCGGTTCTTTTGGGTGGGACCTTCATGCTCGGCATCGCGGCGGCCCTGAGCGCCCCTGTATTCCAGGCAATTGTGCCCGAACTGGTCGACAAGCGGGCATTACCGGATGCCATTGCGCTGAACAGTCTGGGCGTTAACATCTCCCGGGCCATCGGACCGGCGCTTGGCGGGATTATCGTCGCTCTTGCCGGGACTTCGGCAGTGTTCGCGTTGAACGCGCTGTCGGTCGTGACCGTGCTGGTCGTCCTCTACACCTGGCGGCGTCCTCAGACCCCTCACGCCCTGCCGCCAGAGCATTTCTTCGGTGCGCTGAAGGCAGGTTACCGCTACTCACGCCATTCGCCGGCGATGCGTCTTGTGCTGGTCCGGGCAGTTGGATTCTTCCTGTTCGCAAGCGCGCTCTGGGCAATGCTGCCACTCATCGCACGGCGTGGGCTCGGGCTCGACGCGGCTGGCTACGGTGTCCTGCTCGGCTGCATGGGTGCTGGCGCGGTTCTGGGCGCAATCCTATTGAAGCGGTTGCGCAAGACGGTTCCCTCCAACACGATCTCCGTGGGGGCAACGGTGTTCTTCGCCCTATCGACGCTGACGCTGGCACTGGCTACCAGTGCCTGGATCGCCGGGGCAGTCATGTTTTGTGCCGGCCTCGCCTGGATCGGAATGCTGACGTCGCTCAATGTCGCGGCGCAGATGGCTTCGCCCGGATGGGTAAAGGCGCGTGCACTCGCCGTCTACATTCTCGTGTTTCAGGGTGCGATGACGGGGGGGAGCATCCTGTGGGGCTCAGTCGCCGCCAGCACCAGCATCAGTACCGCTTTGGTGGCGGCTGCGGCGGGGCAGGTGGCGGCGCTAGTGCTGGCCATACGCTGGCGCCTGCCGCAGGATTCGGCCTCCGATCTATCGCCTTCTAACCATTGGGCCGAACCGGTGGTATCAATGCAGCCTGCGGACGATCGCGGCCCGGTCCTCATCGAGATCGAGTATCGGATCGAACCCGCACGGCTTCCCGAATTTGTGTCCGCGCTGCGCCAGTTCCGGTTTTCGAGACAGCGTGACGGCGCCATCCGCTGGGACGTTTGGGAAGATGTCGAGGAGACTGGTCGGATTGTCGAAAGCTTCGTCGTCGAAAGCTGGGTAGAGCACCAGCGACAGCATGGGCGGGTAACGCGCACCGACCAACTCGATCAGGAAACGATAAAGGCTTTTCATCTCGGCGAGAGGCCGCCCCTTGTCCGCCATCTGTTGAGGCCTCTGTGAGCTTCCCTCGCGTCATCAATCGCCTGTTGGAAGAAACGGGCGCCTCCAGGGCTGCAATAGACCGCAAGATTAGCACCTCTACGGCAGCCTCTGCGCCGCGAGGTCGTCTGCACTTCGCTAGGGTGCCTTTCGTGAAACGGGTCGCGCACTTCTCGCTGATGGGAGTTCGTCGACATCGCGCAGCTCGTTCCCGCCAATGCGGACTGCGATGCCTTGGAAATCAGCAGAACCTCACTCAAAGGAGAAATGCTATGCCCACCATCACTACGTCCGACGGCACGACCCTCTTCTACAAGGATTGGGGGCCGAAAGATGCCCAGCCGATAATGTTCCACCACGGCTGGCCGCTCAGTGCCGACGACTGGGATAACCAGATGTTGTTCTTCCTGACTCAAGGCTATCGTGTGATCGCGCATGATCGGCGCGGCCATGGTCGATCCAACCAGACCGACACCGGTAACGACATGGATACCTACGCCGCCGACGTGGCCGAGATTGCCAAGGCGCTCAATCTGCGCGACGCGGTCCATATCGGCCATTCGACTGGCGGCGGCGAGGTCACTCGCTATGCGGCTCGTGCGGAGCGTGGCCGGGTGGCGAAGGCCATTCTGATTGCCGCAATCCCGCCTGTGATGGCGCAGTCCGACGCGAATCCAGACGGTGTTCCGATGACGGTCTTCGATGGGTTGCGTTCCGCCCTGGAGGCCAATCGCGCGCAGTTCTATCGCGATCTGCCGAGTGGGCCCTTCTACGGCTTCAATCGCGAGAATGCGACGGTCTGCCAGGGCCTTATCGACAATTGGTGGCGCCAGGGCATGAGTGGTGGCGCCAAGGCGCATCACGACTGCATCAAGGCGTTTTCCGAGACCGACTTCACCCAGGACCTGGAGGCTCTTACAATTCCAATCCTGATCATCCACGGCGAGGATGATCAGATCGTGCCGATCGAGAACTCGGCCCACAAGGCGATAAAGCTTGTCAGGGACGGTACGCTGAAGACCTATCCCGGACTTTCCCATGGCCTGTTCGCCACGCATCCGGATGTGGTGAACCCGGATATGCTGGCTTTCATTCGCGGCTAAGGCATCGTTGCCGAAGGTATTCGGCGGTGCTTCGTTCGCGGCCGCCGAATGCCCGCTTCCTTGGCCTGCTGGTACGTAAACCCGGTCCGGCATAATGTGATCGCCGAGGCGGTGCGATCCACGTGAACTCGAGTCCTCGGCATTGCCACTGTCGAGCCTTGGCAAACCTTGCCAATTCTCCAGGATGAAGGATAGAAATAATGCATGTGATCAAGATCGCGATTGCCGGTTTTGGGGGTGTTGGACGCGCGACGGCCAATCTTCTCCTCGACCGTCGCGAACGCTACCGGCAGGTCTACGGCACCGAAATACGCCTCGTTGCTGTCTGCGGATCGCGATCCGGTCTGGCCGACCCGGAGGGACTGGACGCCGGGCGCCTTGAGGCGCTCGAGCCGGGCCTGACAGGTCCCGCCTTTATCGAAGCGAGCAGTGCTGATATTCTCATCGAGGCGGGCCCGAGCGATTTTCGCACCGGTGGCCCCGGTCTTGCCTATATCCGCTCCGCGTTATCTGATGGACATGACACCATCGTCATATCGAAGGGCGCACTGGTCCACAGCGGACCGGAACTGCGAAGTCTGGCGCGTTCCACAGGCGCAAAGCTGAAACTTAGTGGTGCCGCTGCCGCTGCACTGCCGACGATCGACCTTCTTGAGCACAGCCTAAAAGGCTGCCAGGTGCTTGAGATAGAGGGCATTTTGAACGCCACCACCAACTATCTGCTGGATGCGATGATGAACCAGAACCTCGGTTTCGTCGAGGCGCTGGCGCGCGCGCAGGCGGGCGGCTTCGCTGAAGCCGACCCACGCAACGACACCGAGGGATGGGATACCGCAAGCAAGCTGCTGATCATCGCCAATTTCGGCCTCGATGCCGCCCTCAAGATGGACGAGCTCGTCGTAGATGGTATTCAGTCGATCACAGAGCAGCACATGGCTGCGTGGCGCGAAGAGCATCTCGTCCCCAAACTCGTCGGAAGCCTCATCCGGGCAGATGGAACGACAAGCTGCGCCGTCGGCATACGTACCTATCCGATGACCGACCCACTGGCGCATGTGACAGGAAAGAACAAGGCGATTCGCATCAAGACCGATGCTATGGGTGAGACGATCGCGATCGGGTCCGGAACCGAGCCTCTTGCCACTGCCGCCGCTGCGCTGAAGGATCTCGAGCAAATCCTGACAACCAGAGTGGCGCTGCCCTCCTATCTGCTTTTCTGAAGGCATCATCATGACGCGGCGCATCGTCCAGGCCATTCGCCATATAGGCTTCGAGGACCTTGGCAGTTTCGAAGCACCCTTACGGGAGGCCGGCTACGACATCGAATATATCGATGTGGCCGAGTGTAACCCATCCATTCTCGATCCTCTCGTCGCCGATCTCCTGGTAGTGTTGGGTGGTCCGATCGGGGTCTATGATCACGACGCCTACCCGGTGGTCACCAATGAGATACGCCTCTTGCGGACACGGCTCGCGGCCGACCGGCCAACACTTGGCATATGCCTCGGCGCGCAGTTGATGGCATCAGCTCTGGGTGCGCGCGTCTATCCCGGTTCAGTCAAGGAGATTGGCTGGTCGACACTCGACCTGTCCGACGCGATAGAACTCAACGCTCTCTCCGTACTACGTGGGGTGCCAGTGCTTCATTGGCACGGTGATACCTATGACCTGCCGGAAGGCAGCGCGCTTCTCGCATCAACGTCGCTTTACCCAAACCAGGCTTTTTCGCGCGGGCCGAATGTCCTCGGTCTCCAGTTCCACCCGGAGGTTCTGGGAGTACGGTTTGAGCAATGGCTTCTGGGACACGCCAATGAACTGGCGACAGCCGGCATCAGCCCCATCACACTGCACAACGATGCGAAGCGGTATGCGACGAGCCTTGAGCAAGCCGCTAACGCTCTACTGACCGGCTGGTTGTCCCGCCTGATGATTTAGAACATCCGGTCCGTCACTCCGGCGCGAAAGAACGCAACGGGTCGCGCACCGCGCGACGGTAGTCCGTCGGGCTCATGCGCTGGTGCTTCATGAACACTCGAGCGAGGACCTGGTTCGACGAGTACCCCACTTCCTGTGCGATCTCGGTGATCGGGAGATCAGTCATCGCAAGCAGCTCGCAGACCCTCTCCATTCGCAGCCGGGTCAGGTACACCCGTGGTGGCACGCCGACGCTTTGCTTGAACATGCGCGCGAAATGAAAAGGAGACAGCCGCGCTTCGTCTGCCAGTTCGTCGAGGCTGATATCTTCCGAAAGCCGCTCCCGCATCAGCTCTATGCACCGGCGTTCCGCCCATGGCGCCAGTCCGCCCCGTGCGGTCACAAAAGGTCGTCCGCCCAACTGGCAAAGCTCGGCAAGAATCTCCAACCCGGCGGCCCGTGCCAAGAGACGCGATGGGGCGCCCTCTTCGTCACAGAGCGCCCAAAGGGTCCGAAGGGCCGATCGGATGGCGGGCGAGTCGAACATCCGGCCGTAATTCAAGGGAAGCTGAAACGAGCCACCGTCCGTAGCCTCTTCGATCACTTGATCCCACTGCTCCATCGGAAACGCCAGGCTGCGCAGTTGATGGCGTTCATCCATGATGGCCTCGGTGGCAAAGTCCGGTGCCGCAAGTGCGAATTCGCCCTTCGTGCTGACCACATTGAAACGTCCGCCTCCAAGGTCGCCGCTGACCCGACTTCCGCCGAGCAGGTCCTGATACAGCACGATATCCGATACGGCCGGACGGGACATGTCGCCGGCTGGCCGCTCCACTTCAAGCAAGGTGACGATGCCGCCAGGGGATTTCAAGGTGCGCACGTATGACGCCTGATGGCCCTCGCAGTACCATTGGGTGAAAGAGAGATGGCTTGGCACGGTCAAGGCAGTAGCTCCAATGCTGTCGCCGCTCCCCGTGTTTGCAGCGAAATTTGGCGGACCGGATGGCGTGTCGCCCGGCGATAGTCGGATGGGCTCAGGCCTTGATGTTTCATGAACACCCGGGCGAGCACCTGGTTCGACGAGTACCCCACCTCCTGCGCGATCTCTGTGACCGGAAGGTCCGTATGCTCAAGAAGCTCGCAGGCCTTTTCGATCCTCAGTTGTGTCAGGTATACCCTTGGCGGCACGCCGAGGCTGAGCTTGAACATACGCGCGAAATGAAATGTTGAAAGCCGTGCCTCCGCAGCCAACTCATCGAGACTGATGTCTTCCGAGAGCTTCGCCCGCATGAGCTCCAAACATCGCCGCTGAACCCACGGAGCAAGGCCGGCCTTTACAGTCGTCAGCGGTGCACCGCCCAACCGGTACAATTCGGCCATGATCTCCAAGCCTGCGGCCCGCGCCAGCAGCCGGGAAGGCACCCCTTCGTCGTTACAAAGGGCCCACAGGGTCCGCAGCGCCGACCGGATATGGTGTGAATCAAACACTCGGCCGTAGATGCAGGAACTGTCGAACGAGAACCGGCCGTCGGCTGCTTCGTCAAGCACGTCCTGCCACTGCGCTATAGGGAACGCTAAACTGCGCAGCAGATGGCTGTCATCATTTATTACCGTGGTCGCGAAGTTCGGCGCGGCGACGGCGAGGGCGCCTTTCGCGGTCGCCATATCAAAACGGCCTCCTCCTAGGTCTCCCTGTACACGACTGCAGCCAAGCACGTCCTCCACCAGGACAATGTCCGGTAGGGCCGGGCGGGACATGTCCCCGGCTGGTCGCTGGACCTCGAGAAGGTCGAGAAGCGAGCCTTGGGACTTTATCGTTCGCAAGTAGGACGCATGTTGGCCTTTGCTGTGCCACTGGGCGAATGACGAAGGGGCATGGACGGTCATGCTGCGTCTCCTATGCTCCCGCATACCTCAAAATCTGGGCCGGCAACCTGAACCGTCCCGCGCGAACCAGTGGGGGCGCAGCGGGTCAAAGGGAACAGCCTCGCTCTAGCGGCGCGTGAAAGGCGCTGCGGTGAAACTTGGCTGCTGCCTCTCCGGGCAGAACGGATAGCGGTGAAAGTTCGCCGGATTAACTTCTCACCCAAAGGTGAAAACGCTACCGTTCCATCCACAATGGAGGAGTTTTGGATGGAACGCAAGGGTATCGACGTCGTAGCAAGGCGAAAGCCGCGTGGAGCGGCGATCATGCGGCCCGAACTAACCATAGCGTTGTACAGAGCGTTATTTGAGGAGTGGGCGGCAACGGGCTTTGCAGCAATTAGCCTGGAGCGCGTGGCGACAAGGGCGGGCGCAGGTAAGGCGGCGATATACCGAAGATGGCCCTCCAAACTGGAATTCGCTTGTGAAGCGATACGAAGTGTAGAGGTCATCCGGTCCTGTGCTACAGACCAAGGCTGCCTGCGAGCGGATATCCGAGAGTACCTGCGAGCTACACGCACAGTCCTTCGCCATCCTCTGGTACGCCGGATTATCCCGGACCTGGTTGCCGAACGGATGCGATCGAAGGAATTGTCGGCTATGCTTGATGATATTGCGGAGGCAAGGCGACAGTTCGCACATCGACTGCTGGATCGCGCCATTGCCCGCAACGAATTGCGCGCATGCCTTGAGAGAGATCTGGCGCTCGATCTACTCTTCGCGCCATTATACTCCCGCGTGATCGTCCTCGGCAAAAACTTCACTAAAGCCGACCTCGATCGCTTGGCAGTCGCTCTGGAGGCCGCCATTAAAACCTGTTGAAGCGGGGCCAGTACCGAGCGTCGCGGTTTCAAGGAAGAGTTGGCAATCATGGCTATGAAAGGAGTTCAGGCCCAACGGCACTGCTGGGCGCAGCCGTGACGACCATGAGAGCAGTCTGAGTTTTGGAGATTGTACCCTCGGTCACTGCCGATTCTAAGGGTGACCATCGGATCGGAGTTCGTGCTCAGCCCGCTTCGGCTGAGCACGACTATTCCGATACTATCTCCCATCGCGAAAGCTTTTGATCAGCCCCAGGATGACGAGGCGACGCCCTTCGGAAGAAGGCCTTTGAGCTTGCCTCGCTGTCACAACTCGATCAGTCCGCGGGGGTCGGTACCGGCGTGTTGAGCAACTGCTGTTCCCACAGATAGGCGATGGCGCTGCCGCCGATATGGTATTTGAGAGCATCGTTGAGGGGGCCAGCCGTCTCGGTCCGCGCCCAGTCGCGTTGCCATTCGGATGCCAGAGCCAGCCAGGTCATCATGTTGATACCCGCACCGATCATGCGCTGGATCGCCACCTCATGGGCTTCGACCGAAGTGCCACCCGATGCATCGGTGATGACGGTCACATCCCAGCCTTCGCCAGCGGCTTGAATCGCGGGCATGGCCACGCAAATCTCGGTCCAGAGGCCGGCTATGATCAGTTGCTTGCGCCCTGTCGCCTTGACAGCGTCAACCACCTTCGGGTCCTCCCACGTGTTAATGGTCGTCCGGTCGATGACCTCTTGGTCGGGGAACACTTCGGTGACATGCGGGAAGATGACCCCCCCACGATCTGATACAACACTGGTCAGAATTGTTGGTACTCCAAATACCTTGGCCACCTTTGCAAGGGCGGTTGTATTGTTGACCACAGCCTGCGGATCATGGCTGTTGAGGTTTGCGAGCTGGTACGGCTGGTGGTCGATGAGAACCAGAACCGAATCCTCGGGGCGAAGAAGTGAAGCGAGGCCGTTTCGAAAAGTCATTGTCATCTCCTTTGTCTTGGGAAGCCTTCGTCGGCTGCTGACAACTAATGAATGCTACTAAGCCTTGCGGTGCACGACATGCTGCTCTGGTGCCGTTCTTGCTCCCTTTTCGGCTGGTGGCGACCTGCGGGCTTGAGATCATTCGATTTCTCGGAAAGGGTGCGACCGAACTTCGATGGACATCGTAACCTGCGGACCTTCGGGTCTGCCGGTGCCGGGGCGCTTTGGTCACCGGCTTTGGCGAACAATTTGCAGGATCCCACGATCCTGAAACAAAGGAATGATGCACATGAGTTGGAACCCATCAATGGAACCGGGCTGTCCCGAAGAGGTCGATATTGACGCGATCGAGACGCTGATCGTTCCGCGGTCCCGCGACCTTGGCGATTTCCAGGTCCGGCGTGCGCTACCGGCACCCAATCGACAAATGGTTGGTCCCTTTATCTTCTTCGATCAGGCAGGGCCAGCCGAACTGTTAACCGGACAGGGTGTCGATGTCAGACCGCACCCGCATATTGGCCTCGGCACAGTGACCTACTTGTTCAAGGGAGACTTCCATCACCGCGACAGCACCGGTGCCGACCAGGTTATCACGCCCGGCGCCCTGAACTGGATGGTTGCCGGCCGTGGCGTCACGCATTCAGAACGCACATCTGCGACCGCTCGGAGCGGCCCAAACAGCCTGTTTGGCATCCAGACCTGGTTGGCACTGCCCGAAAGCCACGAAGACGTGGCGCCCAGCTTCGAGCACCACGGCAAGGAAACGCTGCCCAAAATCGAGGATCGCGGCGTCTCGGTTCGGCTCATTCTCGGCAGTGTCTATGGCATGACCGCACCCGCAACAATGCTTTCGGAGACGTTCTACGCCGATGTGACGCTTGAGCCGGGATGCCGGTTGCCGATGCCGGACAATCACGAGGACCGCGGCATCTACATTGTTGATGGCTCGATCTCGATCGCCGGACAGGAATTCGAGGCTTCACAGATGATGGTGTTTCGGCCGGGAGACCGCATCACAGTGGCAGCCGGAGAGCGGGGTGCGCGATTGATGATCCTCGGCGGTGCGACATTCAACGGACCACGCTACATCTGGTGGAACTTCGTCGCCTCGTCGCAGGAGCGCATCGAGCTCGCCAAGGCGGAATGGCGCGCCGCGAACTGGGGCAATGGTCGTTTCGACCTGCCCACCGACGACCGGGATGAGTACATTCCCCTGCCCGATTGAACGAAAGCAGACTGGAGAACCAGTGGCTCCTGCTCGACTACCGTACGCACTAGGCCGTTGGCACCTGCGGGTACCCGCCACCGATCCCGATGAAGCCCTGATGGCTTTTCTTGTCTCGACTTACGAAGCGGCGGCTGATCTTCGTCACTGAGACCACGATCTTATGGAGTGTATGCATGGCAGCCGCGTCAGTTGCGCGCCCGTCGCTGCAGTGGCGCACTATGCACCTTCAGTCGGCGAGGAACAGGTCGAGCGGGAAGATGATCCGGCGTTACTGCCTCGTCATTGATGGCGCTGAGGCAGTAACGGGACATAGCCGAGCCCGCGAAGGTTTGATGATCACCGAGCGCACAACGGCGAACATTCGGGAATCGAAACGTCACTCTCCGGGCAGGAAACTGCAGGGAAGTGCGTGTCATCAACCGTTGTTCAAAATTCGCTCCAGCCCTTGGTCCCAGTATGGTTGGTTTCCAAATCGAACCACAAGCCAATCGATAAAAACTCTCACTTTAGGTGCCAGCTCGCGGGAACTTGGATAGAGCGCCCACAGCGTCTGGGTTGAGATCAGCGGGTACCCGGGAAGGGCCGGCACAAGGGCGCCGGATCGGAGCTCTTCCGATGCGCACCAGGTGGCCATCAGAGCGATACCGAGCCCCGCAGCGGCTGCGTCACGCACGGCGCTGCCATCATTGATGCGGAGGTTTGGAGTAACTCGCCGCTCGATCACCTCTGCGTTTTTTCCTCGGAACGTCCAGAGATCAAGCGTGCCGACGACGAGGCAAGCATGTTCCGCCAGGTTGTCAGGGGTGTTCGGCGAGCCGTGTTTATCGATGTACCCGGGTGATGCAACCAGTACCCTGTTATCTGGAGCAAGCCGCCGAGCAACAAAGGACGAGTCGCTGGGCTCCGTATAACGAACGGCCACATCGAAGGCCCCTTCGACAAGATCGACTATACTGTCCGAGATGCGCAAATCGAGGGCAATCTCGGGATATTTCGCGCAGAAGTCAGGCAGGCCCGGCACGATATGCATACGTGCGAACGAGGCCGGAGCCGCCACTCGCAATGTGCCGCGCGGGGTGGCCTGCTCCCGGCCCAGCGCCGCTCGAGCGGCCTCCGCGGCGTGCACCAGGTGTTCCGCATGAGGCAGGAAGGCGAGGCCGTCTTCGGTCAATGTCACTTGTCGTGTCGTGCGATGGAGAAGCCTTGCGCTGAGCTTGCGCTCTAGTGCCGCCAGTCTGACGCTGGCTCCGGCTGGCGTGAGACCCAGATCGCGCGCTGCGGCGCTGATGCTGCGCAGTTGGGAGATGCGTACGAACAGTTTCAAATCGTCAACGTCCATTGGGCCGCTTTCAATGTTTCGTTGAAACTGATCTTAAATCCGGGCGGCTACCGAAAGCAATCTCGATAAATCAAATAGGAAACATCGCGATGGCTCCAGAATCTATCGGGCCGTCATATGCATTGCCAATGGCAGGACATCGAACATCGCGCGGGCAGTCAAGGATGTATCCCGACAGTCCCTCTAAGAAAGGAAAGAACGATGACTATCGTCACATTCCCTGCGGAAAACGCCGCTTCAAACCTTTTCGGCCGTGGCTACGCATCAATGTTTGCGCCCGAGCAGTTGACGGTCGGCGTCTATTTCCCGATCGAGTCTTTCGACGGACCAGAGCCGGCTATGCAAGACCAGGTCGAGCTTGCACAGCAAGCCGAGCGTCTCGGCTTTGCCGCGCTCTGGGCACGGGACGTGCCTCTGAACGACCCGAGCTTCGGCGATCTGGGCCAGATCTACGAAACGTTCGTCTGGCTCGCGGCGATCGCGGCGCGCACGTCCACTATCGCGCTCGCCACAGGCGCCGTTATCCTGCCGCTCCATCACCCGATCGATGTCGCCAAGGCAGCGGCGTCGCTCGATCGACTATCCGACGGACGCTTCGTGTTCGGCGTCGCTTCGGGCGATCGCCCGGTTGAGTATCCAGCCTATGGCCGCGACGCAAACCTGCGATCCGAACTCTTCCGCGATGCATTCGACTACGTGGAGGCGTTGCTCACGAAGCGTTTTCCGGTCCACGCGTCGGCGCACTATGGACGGCTCTCGGGCGGCGGCGATCTCGTGCCAAAGCCTCTCTCATCTCGCCTGCCCACCCTCGTTACCGGGCAAAGCCAGCAATCTCTGGAGTGGATCGCGCAGCGTAGTGATGGTTGGATCACTTACCCGCGCGGCATGGCTCAGCAGACGCAGGTCGCCTCGCATTGGCGCGAGGCACGCGACCGCGTGGGAACAGGCTTCAAGCCGATCGCTCAATCGCTTTACGTCGATCTGGTTTCAGATCCGGATACGCGGCCCAGCCCCATCCATCTCGGATATCGGGTCGGACGACGTCGGCTGACCGACCTGTTGGACGACCTGCGCTCAATTGGGATCAACCACGTCGCACTGAACCTCAAGTTCAGCCGGAGACCGGTAACCGAGGTTCTCGATGAGATCGGAACCGAAGTCATTCCGAATTTCAGCATCGGTGCGCCATGAGCCGTGCGGGCGCTGTCAAGACAAGACCTTGGGAGCTCCTCTGATCAACGCATGCCGATTGACTGGCAGGCCCCATTGTCAGGGACGATGCCGGTAATTGTTAGTTTCACCTTCGCCAAACAAGGAGCCTATAATGAAAGCGATGCTACTCAATTCTTTTGGTGGCCCGGAATCGTTCGAGCTTTCCGAAGTCCCAACGCCCATTCCGCAGGCGGGACAAGTCCTAGTGCGCGTCCATGCGACGTCGATCAATCCCTTGGATTATCAGGTGCGGCGTGGCGACTATCGCGATCATGTAGCATTACCGGCCATTACCGGTCATGACGTGTCCGGCGTCGTTGAAGCCGTCGGTCCAGGAGTGAGCACGTTCGCTCCCGGAGACGAGGTCTGGTACACGCCGCAAATCTTTGACGGTCCGGGAAGCTATGCCGAATATCATGTTGCCGACGAAAACATCATCGGACGCAAACCCAGGTCACTAAGCCATCTCGAAGCAGCAAGCCTGAGCCTGGTTGGCGGTACGGCGTGGGAGGCTCTGGTCTCGCGTGTCGCCCTCAGAGTAGGAGAAAGCATCCTGATCCATGGCGGCGCGGGAGGGGTCGGTCACGTGGCGATCCAAGTCGCGAAAGCCATAGGTGCGAGGGTATTCACCACCGTACGCGAAAGCAACTTCGACTTCGCACGAAGTCTTGGGGCGGACGTGGTCATAGACTACAGCAAAGAAGACTACATCGATGTCATAATGCGGGAAACGGACGGCCACGGGGTTGATGTCGTGTTCGATACGCTCGGTGGCGATACATTGACCCACAGCCCAAACGTGCTCGCGCAGCTTGGCCGTGTCGTCTCGATCGTGGACATCGCACAGCCACAGAACCTCATCGAAGCCTGGGGTAAGAATGCAAGTTATCACTTCGTGTTCACACGGCAGAACCAAGGCAAGCTCGATGAACTGGCCACGTTGGTTGAACGTGGTCAGCTCCGGCCGGACGTCGGCGCTGTCTATGCACTCGCTGATCTCACTCTCGCCCATGCGCTGCTAGAGACCCCGAACAACGGTGTCCGGGGCAAGATCGCCATTGCAGTCGACCCGTCAGCCAGCACTGCGCGCATGAGCTAGCATCCGTTTAAAGTCACTTGAAAGGTGCAACCATGATTTACGAAATCGCTCAGTTACCCATTCACAATGATCGGATTGAAACGTTCAAGCAAGCATTCGCGGGTGTCGTTCCGTTGCTCAGCCGCGCGCCGGGTTATCGAGGTCATGTTCTGGCGCAAGGGATCGAAACGCCCGAAGTGTTCAACCTTATCGTGAGGTGGCGCTTGCTCGAAGATCATACGCCGGGCTTCGAGGCGAGCGAAGACCACGAGGTATTCATGAGAGGCATACAGGAATACCTATCGGAAGAACCGGCGGTTCATCATTTCGAAGGCGAAACTTTTTCGGGAAGCGGACACGAAGATCCAGACGCCGCCGCAGCCTAAGCAACGTCACTCAATCCAGAAATTTTCGGATATTAGTATGGCTATCGGGTGGTTGTCGGGTCGTTTCGACGGCCCGGCTCGGTCGAATCAGCACTTCAACCGAAACCCCGAGGCAGTTGTGCAGTTGCCGGAGCATATCAATCGACAGGCTGCGCTTACGGTTCAACACATCAGCCACCCGATTGCGCGGGCCGATCATAGGCTCCAGGTCCTTGCGGGTGAGCCCCTGCTGATCCATGCGAAAGCGGATCGCCTCCACAGGATCGGGTGGGTCCATCGGATAGTGTTTCGTCTCATAGACGTCGATCAGCGTTGCCAGGACATCGAGCCGGTCACCTTCCGGCGTGCCGCTCTTGGCGCCCCACAGCCGTTCAATCTCGGCCAGCGCGCCTTCATAATCCACTTCCGTGCGGATCGGCTTCAGGTCAGTTGCCATCTCGATCTCCTTCACGTTGATCCTATCGTAAGCCTTGTTCGTTCCGAGCCACTTGATCCAGACAATGCCTTTCTCAAAGTCCGTCGACGCGACAAGGCGGTAGTCATTGCCTTTGATGTTGAAGACGATCCGCTCGGCGCTGACGATACTCGCCGTCGCATAAAGTCGCTTCACATCAGCGGCGCTTGCCCAATCCGCCTTGCTCACTTCGTCGAACCAGGCATCGAGAGTGGCCTTGACAGCTGGCTGCTCCTTTTGCACCGCGAGGCTTTCGACAAATTCTCGCAGAGCGCAGCGGGCAATAATTTTCATGGGGACGCCTATACCATGAGACCAAATTGGTCTTAATAGAAAACTGTATAATACCAAAGCTTGAAGAACGTGACTCGCAGCGGGTTGCCAGCAATCCGCGGGTCTGATTCAACATGGCAGACAGATCGGAGTTTGCCATGCCCATACCCCTTCGTACGGATTTTGATGCCACGACCG
>JAEWDP010000110.1 GCA_023390055.1 Pseudomonadota bacterium
GAAATACCGGACGGGACCTTGCCCCGCCCGGCACCAGCCTTGGGAGCTTAATTTGGAGGCAGAATTGCCTTGACGACCTGCTTGCCGTCCTGAACTTCAACGAAGAAGCTCTCACGCGACATTTCGCCGGTTTCGTCCCACGACACATCCATCAGCATTCCCGGGTACTCGGCCGCGGTCAATGTCAGGCCGTGCAACTTTTCTGCAATGGCCTGGCTGTCCGGAGCGCCAACCATTTCAGTGACATACTTGATGGCCCATGCGGCAGTATAACCCTTGATGGCATTGTGATCGGGCGTGTAGTTGTACTTTTCCTTGAAGCGTTCGACCATCTCGGTCATGGCGGGGATGTTTGCATCCGGCGTCAGCCCGACATGCCCCATCGCTCCGTTTGCAGCTTCTCCGGCGAGCTCGATGACCTTGTGGCCGATGAGGGTGGTTTCGCCGACCAGCGGCATCTCAAGTCCCTGCTTGGCGGCTTCGCGCAGGAAACGGGCGCTTTCTTCTTCCGTTACGTAGACGAAGGCTGCATCGGCGGTGCTGCTCTTGAGCTTCACGACGTCGGCGGAGAAGTCCGTCTGGGCCTGTTCAGTCGGCAGGTCCGTCACGATTTCGATGCCGGCCTCGTTCATGGCGTCAACGAAGGCCGTATGTCCGCCCTTGCCGAACTCGGTGTTGGCCCACACGACGGCAACTTTCTTAACACCCATCTCGTCGATCATGTATTTCGTCATCTTCGGAACGCCCTTCTGGGATCCGAAGGCGGTGCGGAAGATGAACGGATTGCCCATGGATGTGATGGACGGTGCTTCCGAACCGGTGAACTGCGGAATGCCTGCCTGCTTGGCGACCAGCATGTTGACGACCGTGGACGAGGAGAAGACCGTGCCAGTGATGGCATAGACACCTTCATCGATCGCTTTCTGGACCATAGCGCGGGAGACCTGCGGATCGGTCTGGGTGTCATATTCGAGAATTTCGACCTTCTCGTTGAGGATGCCGCCCTCGGCATTGATCTCCTCGAATCCCATCTTCACACCGTCGCGGAAGTTGGTGCCCGCTGCAGCTCCAGCACCGGACAGCTCGACGATCGAGCCGATCTTGAGATCGGCAAGTGCCGGTGTCGCGCCAAGTGCTGCGGCGATAGCCGCTGTATATAGAAGTTTCCTAATCATTGTCTTCCTCCCTTGATTGATCATCGTCAACAAATCCGTCTTCATTTGTCCAGAGCGGACTTGCAACCTCATTGCCGGTAATCCCGGCTAAAATTTTCGCGTCCCCGCTTAGGAAGCGCTGCCAAAAGGACCCCCTCTATGATGCTTCGATGCTGCGCGTGCCCATGAGCAATTCCGCCAGAAGAACCGCTTGCGCCTGAAACATTCCGGTCCCCGGCATCGTGGCGCACCCCGTCCGTCTGGCCGCGGCAATCAAAGGTGGAACGGCTGGCCGTGTCACCACGTCTGCAACAAACTGCTCAGCCTTCAGATAGTCGACTTGTACAGGCAATGGATCGCCTTCGCGCATTCCAAGCGGTGTCGCATTGGCAATCAACTGGAACCCGCGTGGATCCGTGCTGCCGATACGAACCTTGCCCGGAAATTCTTGATCGAGCCGCCGGATCAGGGCGTCGCGTCGTGCAAGGTCAATATCGTGAAGCGCCAGTTCTAAGGCTCCGCGGGCAAGAATCTCGTAGGCGATTGCCGAACCTGCCCCACCAGTCCCGACCAGAAGGGCGGCTTTTCCTTTGACATCGAATCCCTCGACGGTGATACCATCCAGATAGCCTTGACCGTCCGTCGCATCACCGATCCATCCATTTTCGGTTCGGATCATGATGTTGACGGCACCAGCAGCCTTTGCGCGATTTGATGTCGCACTGCAGGCGGCAAGACATGCTGCCTTGTGGGGCACGGTGATCACGATGCCGCTGACATTGCGCATGACCTGCGCCTGTGCAACCCAACCGTCGAGGTCATCGGGATGAATATCAAAAGGCACGACGATCCCGTTGAAATTGCGTTCGGCCATGATCGTGCTGAGTGCGGCCGGGGACTTCACCTGGCCGATTGGATGGCCGATGATCGGGAAAACCTTTGTTTCTCCATCGACTGAAATTGCTGTTGTCACTGTACTCTCCCCCGATGTCGCATGGCTGGGCCGCAGCGACATGACATCATGACACAAGCATGCCGGCCTTGTCCGGAAAATGGACGATAGGGATGAAACATTGGATGATTTCGGTTCCGATCAGGATGCATGGGAAAACGTCCTCAGTTCGGTCAGAGAAGAGGCAATTCCCTCGGAAATGGTCGTGACCGGTTGCGGCCCAAAAATCGCCGGAATGGTATCTGACGCAAGTTCTGGCGGAATGCGCAGAGGCGGTCCCTCGATAGCAACGTCGTGCCAGCCGGTCTGCCTCGCCAGTTCACCGACAAAGTCTGACATGTCAGCTGTGTCACCGGCCATGGTCAGAACCGTTGCGCCTTCCAGGCGGACAGTCATGGCCGCGGCCAGCAGGCGCGCAACATCATCGACATGAACGAAACCGACACGGCCGGAAAAACGGATCGTGGACGGCTCGCGCCGAACTGACGCGGCAAGTGCAATGGAGGGGCCGGCGGCAATACCCGAACTGATCCCGGTCCCGTAGACGATATAGGGGCGCAAGCCCAGGCTGGCCACACCATGGTCGAGATGAAAACTGCGGGCGGCACCTTCAACGGCGAGCTTGGACATCCCGTATATGGTGGACGGGTGCGGATGTAGCGCATCGGAAGGACCGAAGACGCCTGCCGTGCTGAGATAGGCGACCGGAAGGCCAAGAGCTGCCGCAGCCTGAAGGACATTGAGACTGCCGATCAGGTTGACTGAAGTGGCACGGACGGGATCTCGTGCGCAGTCGACAGTCATGAGACCGGCGAGATGGACGATTCCATTGCAACCGCGTGCCGCCTCCATCACAGCCTGGCCATCGGTGATATCACCGGTGACGATATCGGCTGATGCCGGCGCACCCGGTTGTCTTGATGCGCTCGCAAGATCGAAGATGCGAGCCTCATGGCCAGCGCTATTGAGCGCGCAGATCGTGCGAGAACCGACAAAGCCGGTCCCGCCGGTGACAAGGATCCGGCTCATGGTGCGAGATCCCTTGCCGTTGAAGTGGCCCGCCGGGCGGCGTGGCGCGCAGCGATCGCGCCGAATACAATGGCTGGCCCGACAGTAATGCCCGGGCCGGGATAGACACCGCCCATGATTGATTGCAGATCGTTGCCGCAGGCGTAAAGGCCATGAATAACCGCGCCATCACGCTGCAAAAGGCGGGCATTTTCGTCGCCGACAAGTCCTGTCGCGGAACCGATATCGCCCGGCCACAGACGTACGGCGTAAAATGGAGCGGTTTCCAATGCTCCAAGGGTCGGATTGGGTCCGTGTGAGGGGTCTCCGTTAGCCTTCTCGTAGACGGTCGTGCCGCGCGCAAAATCGGAATCTACCCCGGTCCTGGCGTAATTGCGCATGCGCTCGACACTGTCTTTCAGACCTGCGGCGTCAATACCGAGTTTTTGTGCCAGGATGTCGAGTGTTTCTCCCTCGACAAGGTAGCCATCCTTGAGAAACGGCCGGATATCCTGGCCGCCTGGCCTGATCTGACCCATGCCATAGGCTTTCAGAGCTTTTGCATCTGCAATCAGGTAGACGGGTACATGGCTGCCGTCTCGGTTGGTGGCGTACATTGCCGATACGAAGCGATGATAGCTCGTACTTTCATTGACAAATCGGCGGCCATCCTTCCCGACGGAAATGATCCCTGGCTTGGAGCGATCGAAGACGAAGTGTGGAAATACTGCCATGGAGCCATCGGGACGGCGACGGTGGGAAACCGGAGCCCAAAAGCACGGCTGTTCTGAAGTCTCGCCATGATAGGCGCCAGCAGCAAAAGCGAGTTCGTGGAGTGCGCCGGTGTGGCCAGGTGCCGACGGGCTGAACTCGGGTACCGGGTCTGGAAGTTTTTCGGCGCGCATGCCGGGATGGCGGGTGAAGCCGCCTGATGCGAGAATGATGCCGCCGTTTGCGGATATCTTGCGATCAACGCTTCCTTGTCGCAAGGTCACGCCGGTCACACCATCAGCTTCAGACTGAAAGGAGATCGTTTCGGTGTTCGTCAAGATGGTGACGCCAAGATCTCTTGCCGAGCGCAGCATGCGCCCGATCAGGGCATTACCCATCAACAGCCGCGTGTCACGCCCATGACGCATCCGGCCGAGATAATAGCGCCCGATAAGCTTGGTCGCATAAACGGTTGACTTGAGAGATTTGCCGAATTTCATCAGGTGGGGGATATCGTCACGATCGACCATCATTCCGCCCAGGATCGTGAATTCCGGGATCGGCGGGCGGATCAGCTGAAGATCGTTGCCAAGTACCGTGCCGTCGAATGGAAGCGGTTCCAATGCGCGACCACAAGATGTCGATCCTTCCAGTTCAGACAGGTAGTCGGGATGAAAGGGGCGTGGCCGAAAGTGTACGGTTGTCTGCTCTTCGAGCGTGTCAACTACGTCCTTCCCGCTATTGATGAAGGTATCTCTGAGGATCTTTGGACTGCGGTTTCCGACAGCGCGATCGAGATATCCGGATACCTTTTCGAAGCTGTCTTCCGCTTGAACTGCGGCGGCGTGACGCGTCAGGGGGATCCATGTCGTGGCTGCAGAATAGGACGTGGTGCCTCCGAGATATTGTGTACGCTCAACGAGGAGAACACGTGCGCCTTCAAGTGCTGCGAACACGGCGGCGGCCATGCCACCAGCGCCGGCGCCGAGGACGATCACGTCATACGTCTGCGTCGTATCCGACAGCGTCTCCTGCATGCGGGGTGCCTCCTCCTTCACATGACGTCGAAATGGATTATGCATGAAATGGAATAGCGTTCAAGAATAAAATACTGTTCCATTTTGTCGTCAAGATGGCTATAAGACTTCATCCGAATGGGAGGATGAAGCGTGGAAGATCCTGTCGATATTGCCGTGGTGGGTGCTGGTGCCATCGGACGCACGCACATCGAAACCTTGAATAGAATGGATAATGTACGCCCTGTCGCGGTCGTGGATCCTGCGGCATCGGCGAAAACGCTTGCGGCCGGCTTGGGTATCCCTTGCATGGCCTCGATCGGCGAGCTTATCGATTCCGGTCTGGCCAGCGCGGTCATTGTGGCCACCCCGAACGAAACGCATCTTTCAGTTTCCGAAGCCTTTCTGCGTGCCGGCATTCCCGTACTCCTGGAAAAGCCAGTGGCGGAAAGCCTGGCATCCGCGCTTCGTCTCGTTTCAGTGGCTGATGAAACGCGTGTGCCGCTTCTCATTGGCCATCATCGTCGTCACAATCCCATCATTCGCGCAGCCCACAAGGCCATTCATTCTGGAAGGATCGGTGATCTTGTCATGGCGACGGTTATCTGTTCGCTTGCCAAGGACAAGGCCTATTTTGATGCGGCCTGGCGCCGTCGCCCGGGTGTCGGTGGGCCTTTGCTGATCAATCTTGTGCACGAAATCGATCTCCTGCGGCATTTTTTCGGGGAGATCGCAACCGTGCAGGCAATGTCCAGCAACGCGCGGCGTGGATATGACGTTGAAGATACAGCCGCGGTGTGCCTGACATTTGTGTCAGGCGGATTGGCAACCTTATGTATTTCGGACGCCGCAACAGGACCGTGGGCCTGGGATCTGACGGCGGGAGAAAATCAGGCGCGGTTCCCGGCCCACGATGTGAGTGCGCATCATTACGCTGGTAGTCGTGCCGGCCTGTCATTGCCTGATCTGACGCTGTGGCAATCTGACAGCGAACCTGACTGGACGCAGCCGCTACAGGCAGCGCCGCTGCCGGTTGTCCATGCCGATCCATATGAGGCGCAGATCACGCATCTGGTAGAGCTGACCAGGGGGGCGGGAAAGCCGCTGGTTTCCGTTCGCGATGCCACCGCCAATCTGATTGTCCTCGATGCAATTCGCACTGCGGCTGAAACTGGCCATGCGGTCACGGTTGATCTTTCGTCGCTGCAACCAATTTCTTCCACGCACGATGAACACGGAGTGTTGCAATGAGCAGTGTTGTCGAAAAGGCATTGGCCATCGTCGAATTGCTGGTCGACCATCCTGCCGGCCTGCCAGTATCGGCAATAGCGGCGGCAACCGACCAGCCGGCCAGCGGGGTTCATCGGACGCTGCAGGAGCTTGCAAGACTTGGTTACGTCCGTCAGTCCCAGGCGCAGGGCGACTATGCCATGACGATCAAGCTGCCGGCGATGGGTCTAGGCTTCCTTGGCCGTGCGGGCATTACCGATGTGACGCAGCCGGTTCTTGATGGGCTCGCAGCAGATTCAGGTGAATTGATCCGGCTCTCGGTCATTGATGGTGAGCGGCTGATCTGGATGGCTGTTGCACAAGGCGCCGCGCGAGGACTTCGATATGATCCGGGTCAGGAACAGGGTGTCGTTGTTCACCTCGCCAGTTCATCCGGAGGCAAGGCGTGGTTGTCGACCATGAGTGATGAAGACGCGCTGGCCAAGGTTGCAGCCCAGGGGCTTCATCGGCATGCAGAGGGAACAGGTTCGGGGGCTCCGAAAACCCTTACGTCTCTTCTGGAACAACTGGCCACTGCGCGCGAGCGCGGCTACGCAACCGCAGTCGACAGCTATATTGCCGGAATGGCTGCAATGGCGGTTCCGGTCCGCTATCACGCAAATGGAATGGTGCTGGGCTGCCTGTCGATTGCCGGCCCCGCCGTCAGGATGACAGACGCACGAATGGCGCAACTTGCGCCCCGTCTGGCTATCGCGGCAACAGAAATAGGTGAGGGGGCCGCGGGATCTCAGTACTTCCAGGCTCTCGTCCGCAATATCCAGTCGGCGCCGGAGCATGAAAGACTGAGAGCATGATGGATCGTCTATTGGACCGGTCGGCACGATGAAGCAAGTCTTTCACCAGAGGAGCGGCAGATGACAGCAGGAATTGCTTGCGATGTCCTGGTGATAGGTTCAGGCGCTTCCGGCCTGTCGGCAGCTGTAACGGCCGCCCATTTTGGGCTGAAGGTCGTCGTTGTAGAAAAGGAACCCGTCTTCGGCGGGACAACAGCGTGGTCTGGTGGATGGCTGTGGATCCCGCGCAATCCGCTTGCGCGGGCAGCCGGTATCGACGAACCGTCCGAAGCACCAATGGAATACCTTCGCAGCGAGTTGAAGAACCGCGCTGGTGACCCACGTATTGCTGCCTTCCTGGCCAATGGCCCAGAAATGGTATCCTTCTTCCAGGATTTTACCGCGATGCGCTGGGTCGACGGCAACCAGGTCCCGGATTTTCACGAGACGCCAGGTTCGGTCAAAGGTGGTCGGTCGGTCTGCGCTGCACCTTACGACGGATATGAACTTGGCGGTTGGGTGAAGAAATTGAGACCACCGCTTGATGTCGTCAGTCTCTGGGGCATGGGGCTCGCCAGTGGCGCCGATATCCGTCATTTTTTCCAGGCGACCCGTCAATGGCGTTCTGCATTTTACGCAGCAGGCCGGCTTGCACGACATGGCGTGGATCTTCTTCGGCATCGACGCGGGATGCAACTGGTCAACGGAAACGCACTTGTTGCGCGGCTCTTGCGATCAGCGATCGATCTTGATGTGCAACTGATTGACAGTGCCTCGGTCAAGGAGCTTCTGACGGCAGAAGGCCGTGTCACCGGGGCCCGCATCAATTCCGTCGGCGGGGAGTTTCTGGTAGAGGCATGCCGCGGTGTCGTTCTGGCAACGGGAGGCTTTCCTCATGATCGTAAACGTCTTGAACAATTGGCACCCCAGGCTGGAGGCGGGGCAGGGCATTTTTCCGCTGCCCCACGCTCCAACACGGGTGATGGGCTTAATCTTGCCGAGGCGGCAGGAGGGCGTGTAGCAGACGATCTCGTTTCCCCGTTGGCGCTCGCACCGGTCTCGCTGGTGCCGCAAAAAGGGGGCGGTGATGCGCATTTTCCGCATCTCATCGAGCGGGCAAAGCCGGGTATTATCGCGGTTACTCGAGCGGGTCGGCGATTTACCAGCGAAGCCGATAGTTACCATGATTTCATGGCAGCTCTGATTGCTGCCACTCCACCGGGCCAACCGATCGAGGCATGGCTGATTGCGGACCATGCCGCACAAAGGCGTTGGGGTCTTGGATGGGCGAAGCCTTTCCCATTTCCGACGGGTCCCGCCATTCGGTCCGGATACCTGAAGTTTGGCCGCAGCCTGAAAGATCTGGCTAAGGCCTGCGACCTCCCGGTCGAGACATTCACCGATACGGTTGAACGGTTCAATAAATTTGCGCAAACCGGAAGTGATCCGGATTTTGGTCGTGGCCGCTCGATCTATAACCGTGTCCAAGGGGACCTGACCCACAAGCCAAATCCATCTCTGGCACCGCTTCACCAGGCACCATTTTATGCGGTGAAGATCGTCCCCGGATCACTTGGGACATTTTCCGGTTTGAGGACCGATGCAACGGCACGCGTTCTTGGACAGGATGATCGGCCCATTCCGGGCCTTTATGCCGTTGGCAACGACATGGCCTCGATCATGGGCGGGCATTACCCATCCGGCGGGATCACCCTGGGGCCTGCAATGACATTCGGATATATCGCTGGCCGGGTTCTGGCCAAACAGCCGGTGAATGGCATCGACAAGAAACATATGGAGGAAACATCATGACACTTTACGAGCTTGCGACACTCGATACTGTAATCTTCGGTGCGGGCAAGGCATCTGCCGGCCTGGAAGCCTGGATCGGCGAAGGCAAAGGCCGTCTTTGTGGTGCATGGGGGACCGATATCGGTTCGCTGAACCGGGTTTTCGTTTTACGCGCATTTGATGATCTCGATTCGCTGATGACAGAGCGTGAACGTGCCATTCGCAGCTCCAACCCGTTCGGATGTGCCGAACAGCTGGTCTCGCTCAATATGGAAAGCTACCGGGCTTTGGATTTCCTGCCTCCAGTGGAGGCCGGGACTTTCGGCCCGATCTACGAATTCCGGACCTACCGGACAAAGATCAATGGCATCGTCCCGACCATGGAAAAATGGAAGGAAGCAGTGCCGCCGCGCGAGGCCTATTCCAAGCTGACAGTTGCAATGTATGGGCTGGACGGTCAACCGCGACTGACACAGATCTGGCCATATGAGAGCCTGGCCGCGCGTGCCGAGGCACGTAGCCGGTCGGTGGCAGATGGCAAATGGCCACCGAAAGGCGGACCGGACTGGCTGACCCCGGACATGACCAGTCAGATCGCCCTTCCTTTGTCGTTTTCGCCGCTGAAATGACGATGGTTACACTTTCTCTCGCCTTTCTGACCGCATCCGATGTCGGGCCTGTCGAAGCCATTCGCATTGCTGCGGCTACCGGCTATCAGAAGGTCGGTCTGCGCATCCTGCCAGCCGCAGCAACCGGTGAACCGGACTACCCGCTGCTCAACGATGATCATCTTTTGACAGATGTGCGGGCAGCGCTTTCCGATACGGGTATTAAAGTTGCCGATGTTGAGATTATCCGACTGAAGCCGGAAAATGATTGGGAACTGTTTGCCCGGTTTTGCGAACGGTGTGAGGCGCTTGGCGCCTCGCATGTTCTCGTCGCAGGCGACGACAACGACAGTGGCCGCCTGACAGACAGCTTTGCACGGTTTTGCCAGATGGCAGCACGCCATCGCTTGACGGCAGATCTCGAATTTATGCCCTGGACGGCAGTCCCGGATCTCAAGGCTGCATCGGCTGTGGTCGAGGCAGCCGGCCAGGGAAATGGCGGCATCCTGGTTGATGCCCTGCATTTTGACAGATCACAGACCACCCTTGAGGACATTGCCGCCCTACCGCACAACAGGGTCAATTATGTCCAGTTCTGTGATGGAGAAGTGCCATATGATCCAAGCACAGAAGAGCTGATCCGGATTGCGCGTGGCGAGCGGCTTTTCCCCGGACTGGGCGGTATCGACATGCTCGGTTTTGCGCGTGCAGTGTCTCCCGATGCCACAATCAGTGTCGAGGTTCCGCATCGGATTATCGCAACAAAGATTGACGCCCTTGGTCGTGCAGCCATGGCGCATGCCGCGACGATGGCAATTTTGCGTGGAGCAGGGCGCATCTAGCTTCTGGATGAAGAACAAGTCCGGCCGCCTGGTGACGTCACCATCACAAGGTCGCGACAAGGATAGGATGGGCGAATTCTGCATGCGCATTGTTCGCCTGTGCCTCATTCTTCCTGGGAATGGACGACCACGTGCCAGGGATCTATGCGCCAGTAGGGCAGTGCAACCGCATCACCTTATAATGGTTTTCTCCCTGTGGCGTCAGATCCAGATCAGAGCGGAATCGTTAATAATTCCTCCTTCGTCATTGTCGTGTACCCTCGTTCGCCCAGGCCAGGTTCGGAACCAATTCCGGTGGTGCCGGGTTAGTGCATTGTTCCTAATCGCTCTCGCCCGCTATTGATCAGACAGTGTCCGGAAATTGCCATGACATCAGAGAAGCTTTCCTCTTATCGGGCAAAACGGGATTTCAAGCGCACGAAAGAGCCGAGCGGCGACGATGGGGTCGGCCGGTCAAACAAGCGACGTTTCATCATCCAGAAACACGACGCCCGGCGTCTTCACTATGACCTGCGCCTCGAGCTTGATGGTGTGTTCAAGTCCTGGGCTGTCACGAGAGGACCGTCTCTGGATCCAAAGGACAAGCGGTTGGCCGTTGAGGTAGAGGATCATCCCCTCGACTATGGCGACTTTGAAGGCACGATCCCGAAAGGCCAGTATGGCGGCGGTACCGTCATGCTCTGGGACCGCGGCTATTGGGAGCCGGAAGGCAAAAAACTCCCGGAAGATGCCCTGAAGAAGGGTGATCTGAAATTCACGCTCGATGGCAAGCGTCTTCGGGGCAGTTTCGTTCTCGTCAGAATGCGTAATGACCGTGATGGCGGAAAGCGAACCAACTGGTTGCTGATCAAGCATCATGATGAACACTCGGTCGAGAAGAATGGCGAGGGCATTCTCGACGAGAATGCGACGTCGGTCGCATCGGGGCGCACGATGGAACAGATTGCTGAGGGTCGTGGGCGCAAACCGAAACCATTCATGATGGACAATGCCGAGGTGAATGCCGATGCCGTCTGGGACAGCAAACAAGGAATGGCGGCCGATATGCGCAAGACGAACTCGAAGACAAACGTGAAGCGAGACAGTTCCGTTGACCTTCCCAAGTTCATTGCACCACAACTTTGCAAGTCGCTGGCACGCCCCCCGTCTGGTGATCAGTGGCTGCATGAAATCAAGTTCGATGGCTACCGTATCCAGTTGCGCAGCGTCGATGGCAAAGTGACCCTGAAGACACGCAAGGGTCTCGACTGGACCGCAAGATTCACCGCGATTGCAAAGGTTGCATCGACATTTCCAGATTGCATTGTAGACGGTGAGATCTGCGCGCTCGACGACAATGGCGCTCCTGATTTTGCCGCGCTTCAAGCCGCCTTGTCGGAAGGCAAGGCTGACAATCTCGTCTATTTCGCATTCGATCTCCTGCATGATGGCACAGAAGACCTGCGGTCGAAGCGACTGGTCGAGCGGAAGGCACGACTGCAACGCCTTGTGGCGGATACCACAGACGATCCCCACATTCGTTTTGTCGAGCATTTTGAAACCGGCGGCGATGCGGTCCTTCGCTCCGCCTGCAAGCTTTCTCTCGAAGGTATTATCTCCAAGCGGGCCGGCGCGTCCTATCAGTCGGGCAGGACCGAAACCTGGGTAAAGTCGAAATGCCGGGCAGGCCATGAGGTCGTGATCGGCGGTTATGCGAAGACAAGCGGGAAATTCCGCTCGTTGCTGGTCGGTGTCCATCGCGACGAGCATTTTGTCTACGTTGGCCGTGTCGGGACAGGCTATGGTGCAAGGAAGGTCAAAACACTCCTGCCGAAGCTGGAGGCTTTGGAAACATCAAGATCGCCATTTACCGGTATTGGCGCCCCCAAGAAGGAGAAAGAGGTTTTCTGGCTTAAGCCCGAGCTTGTCGCCGAAATAGAATTTGCGGGCTGGACCGCTGATGGCCTTGTCCGCCAGGCCGCCTTCAAGGGGCTCAGGGAAGACAAGCCTGCTGCAGAGGTCGAGACGGACAAGCCAGCTCGTCCAGACAGGACGGAGGTTCGAAAACCCAAGGGAGCCGTGGAAGGCAAACCGGTGCGTCGCAAAGGTGCGAAAGCGGAGGTTATGGGCGTTCTAATCTCCAGCCCCGACAAGGCTTTGTGGCCGGACGACGGGGATGGCAGACCCGTCACGAAGGAAGATCTGGCCCGCTATCACGAGGCCGTCGGTCTATGGTTGATCGAACATGTCAAAGGGCGGCCCTGTTCAATCATTCGAGCGCCTAACGGCATCAATGGGGAGCAATTCTTTCAGCGACATGCTCTGCCGGGCACCTCAAACCTCCTCGAACTGGTCGAGATCTCGGGTGACAAGAAACCGTACCTGCAGGTAGATCGCGTTGAAGGTCTCGCAGCCATTGCGCAGATTGGTGGCATTGAACTTCATCCATGGAATTGCGCGCCCGGTCAGCCGGAAGTTCCGGGTCGGCTGGTCTTTGATCTGGATCCGGGACCAGACGTCCTCTTTTCGGCCGTCGTTGAGGCCGCACGCGAAATACGCGATCGTCTCGATGAACTTGGTCTGATCAGCTTTTGCAAAACAACCGGTGGAAAGGGGCTGCATGTCGTGACACCGATTTCGGTCGATGCACGCAGTTCTCTATCGTGGACGCAAGCCAAGGGCTTTGCCCACGACGTCTGTCAAAGGATGGCGCGCGACACACCGGATCGTTATCTCATCAAGATGTCGAAAAGCCTCCGTGGCGGACGGATTTTTCTCGACTATCTGCGCAATGATCGCACGGCAACCGCCGTCGCTCCACTTTCTCCGCGGGCACGTCCAGGTGCAACCGTATCCATGCCCTTGACATGGACGCAGGTCAGAACCGATCTAGACCCGACACGATTTACGATCCGGACCGTGCCAGGTCTTCTCGCCAAATCCTCCGCGTGGCAGGACTATGACGACGGTGAGCGATCTCTCAAACAGGCGCTTCGGCGGCTTTCCAAAACGGAGAAGGGTGGTTGATGGGGAGGCATTTGCATTGATGGACCCGCAAGCCGCACTTGAGAGATTCCGCTCACTGCCGCCAATCACACCGCAGGAACTTGTTGGCCTGTGGAAGGGGCGCGGTATTCCAACCGGGCACCCCCTTGATGGTATTCTTGAAGAACTTGGCTGGTTCGGAAAAAGGTTCATGCCGGAACTGCGGGCAGATGCCTTGCTGTTCCGGTCCGGCGAGCGTCGACTGATCGCCATCAACCCGGCATGGATACCGATCCGGCTGGCGCTCCGTTTCCATCGGCTTGGACGCGCCAGCGTTACCCATCGTGTCTTCTCAGGTGTTCAGGGTCTTCTTCGGGCAAAAGGCCCAGTCGCCTCCGTCAAATCCTTACCATTCATGGGAGCGACAAGTGCTGCCATGCTTTATGACGATCAACCGATCACGGACTATTTCCGTCAGATTGATGAGGGGGAGGTCATGGGGATTATGACGATTGAGGGCGACCATCGGCTGTATTTCTTCGAACTTGATCGCGTCGAGGAGCGGTCGGCTTCGCATCCGTGATGAGGCCTTGAAAATGCTGACGGCGGTCACCATCTAATGCGCATACCCGTTTGATAGCCGCATGCAGCAGGTTGCCTGCCGTGTGATGTTGTCCGGGATCACAGGGCGCTCCCCGAAAGGGTCGAGTGCCCTGTTTGTTTCTGCGCCAGGAATGTCAGAAGGCGCGGTCCAAAAAGACACCACGCAATTTCACTCGACGTAGGTTTCTGTGTCGGGCTTATACCAACGCTCATTGATCAAAACCCACCGTCCAGTCCCTTAGTCCGATTGACGTGATCCGCGCGGGATCCTGGATGAGTTTGTTCCAGGCACTACAGCAGTGTTCGACAATATCGTCGTAGGAATC
>JAEWDP010000126.1 GCA_023390055.1 Pseudomonadota bacterium
CAACGATCCGCTGGCGAAGGTCTAAAGAATAGCTGTGGGACATCGAATCACCTCCTGTCCCATAGCACCACGAAACCCGCCCTCTAGGGAATCCCCTAAAGATTCACGAAATTTGCCCGACGCTCTAATTACTGTCTCAAGAACGGGGTGCACTACACTATGTCTTAGGTACGATCTGTAACCTATGTGTCCGGGTCGGACAGTGAGAGAATGGTACGGTTGGTGGGAATTGAACCTACGACCTCAGGTGCCACAAACCTGCGCTCTAACCAACTGAGCTACAACCGCACAAAGAAGCGCTCACGGCGCTGCTTTTCGGGTCAAATACGTGTATCGAACGTATTTTGCAAGCCCTCAAGTACCAAAAGAAGGCCAGTGAATTTTACCACCAGCCTCCAGGGCTCCGCAAGGCCGTCAGGCCTTCAAATTTGCCATGACCTTTTCCGCTGCTTCCTTGCCAGGCTGGGAGACGGCTTCGGCCAGCTTGCGTGAACTGTCCTGCAACTCTTTTGCCTGCTCGACGGAGAGTTCGACCTGCTTGCGAACAAAGCCGGTCTGCAGTTCCAGGAATTCTGCAACGGATTTGACACCGAAAAGAGATTCCATATGGGAAAGTGACAGGTCCGCATTGGCCCGAACCGCCTCGATTGCTTTCAAGCCCATCTCGACCGAGCCGGCTTGCGCGGACTGCAAGGTCGTCTCAATCGTCTTGCCTGCTTCTTCCGTTGCAGTCTTTACCTTCGCATAGGCTTCACGTGACTGGGTGGCGCCTTTTTCGGCAAATTCGCGAAAGCTGTCCGTGAACTTTGCCGGATCGAAGGCGTTGAACGAAAAGATGTCATCTGTATTGTATGCCATGCTCATTGTTCCTTCTTGACGCTGCCTTGGCAGATCTTCGTCGTTTCATGAGCTAACGGTACTATAAATGATTGTGCATTGCAATATTATTGTGCACCGCACAAAACGACGTTAACCTTTCTAACGGTTTCAATGCGCGCTCGGTGGACCCGAAACCGAGGCGAGGTTATTAACACAGTCTTAAGAATTGCAATCCGCACCAAGTCAGGATCACGGGTCACATCATGCCAGTCGTCCATTACCCGTTCATCGATATCGCCGTCCATGAACGCGTCCGCGAGCGGTTCGTCGCAGGAGACGCTGTCGTTCTCCTTTCGACCGATCTCGATATGGTGTTGTGGTCCAATGGCCGCGGAGCACGACTTTTCGGATCCACCTCGGTCCATGACTTTCTGGATCAGGCTCAACCACCGCAAAATCTTGTCCTTCGCCAGATCGCCACTGCGCGACAGCGGCTGTCTGAGATCGGTGACGTCTCGAACTTCACCGTCCGCATGGCGTTCGGCTTCAGGATGCTTCCCGTTGCTGCCCGTTGTGAACTGGTGGAGGTCGCAGGAACCCCGGCAGTCCTGTTCTCAACGCCTGTCGAGCAAGGCTCCCAAACGGCAAATCAATCGGCTGCCGCCATGCTGGAGGGACTGGAGGCCCCCGACACGCACATGGCGGTTGTCGATGCGCATGGCGATCTCATCGCTGCGTCTTCTGATTTTTCAACCCTTGGCCTGACGCCTGCAACATCACGCATGCTGATCACAATGGTGGAAAGCGACACCAGCCACCTGGTGAAACGACCGGTTTCTACCGCGAAAGGCTACCTGCCTGCCGCCATCGGCAAGCTCTCCGATACGCCTGGTCTGCATCTTCTTCTTATCATCGAGGCGCACCCGGCCGGAATGGACCCTGTCCCGGCACCCGACAGCGACGATGATGACGCGGTCCTCACGGCTAAACATACTGACACAGCGCCAACTGATGTGACAAACTCGATCAATCAGATTTCCACGCCGGCAGTCGCCCCACAACTTTTGCAAAACACCCCTGCCGAGGTCCAAGACAGCGATGAACTGTCCGGTCCTGCAACTGAGGATGAAGAACTGATCGCCACGGACGCGACCGCCCATCAACTCGAAGACACAACAGATCTGGCAGAGCACGACACCGAGACTTCGGCTCTTGCCCCGGAAGCTGAACGCGAGCCAATACCGTCACCTTTAGCTTCACCGGCACCTGCAGCCAGCAACCACGGCACATTTGTTTTCCAGCGCGACAGCCGAGCAATGCGTTTTGTATGGAAGATCGACGCCGGGGGTCGTTTCAGCGAGATTTCCGACGAGTTTGCGGCCACCGTTGGGCCAAATGCAGCCGCGATCAACGGCATGACGTTCAACGAGGTCGCAGGCCTCCTTCAACTCGACCCGGATGGGAAGATCGGCGAACTTCTTGGCAAGCGAGATACCTGGTCCGGCAAGACCATCTGGTGGCCGGTTGAAGGCACCTCCCTGTCTGTCCCAATTGATCTGGCCGCTCTGCCGACCTACACCCGCGAACGCATCTTCGATGGCTTTCGCGGCTTCGGCATTGTTCGGGTCGGCGATGCCATCGAGGATCCTTATGCTCTTGGCCTTACATTCAGCCGGGAACCCGAAAATGACGACGCACCCGTTGAGATCAACGCGCAAGAAGGCGCGACCGCGACAGACGAGCCTCACATTGCCGAGAGGTCAGAAGATGCAGATCCGGGAGAAACAGGCTCGTTTGATCTGACCGGAGAACACGTTGGCGAAGGAGAACAGGCCGATCGATCGCCTGACGAAGATGCACCGGGACACGCAGAAACCATCGCTGCCCGCAACGAAATACCCGCGTTGCGCATCGTTAAGAACTCCCCTTCACAGGGATCAAACAGGATCATTCAACTACCCGAAGGGCGCATCTACAGGGCAGAGACTCTGTCGCCCGTGGAACAGGCATCCTTCAAGGAAATCGCCCGCCAACTCGACGGCCTTATTTCCCGAAGCATGGACGGCGGGACAGCCTCCGACAGGGACAAGGCGGAAACCATCCCTTCCCTCGAGATTGCGAACGAAGACGACGGCAATTCACCAGCTGGAGACCAGTCGCACGGCGAATTGCCAAGCCCTGACAGCGGCAAAGCAAAACCTTCGGACGAGCATGTACTCGCTTCCGACAGTGCCGTCGGCGAAAAGCGAGACACCGACCTCGATTTCACACCCGATCAATCGGGATTGCCCGAAGAACATACCGATCCCGACGAGACAGAACATTCTTTAGTATCGCCGGCACTTCCTGCCCACGGATTGCCAGTCCGTGAACGCACCGGCCTAAACGCCGAAATCGTTGATCAGATGCCGGTGGCCCTACTTCTCCATAATGGCGACACCCTTATTCATGGAAATCCGGAATTCCTGCGGCTGACCGGCTACCCTGCGCTGGACGCACTTGCCGAGATCGGTGGTCTCGACGCTTTGCTTCAAAGACAGGATCTCGCTGAAAATGGTGCAACCGGCATGGTGATCGTGCGTGCCGACGATACCGTCGTTCCTGTGACAGCACGCCTGCAATCAGTGCGCTTTGAAGAAGCAACCGCACTGATGCTTGCTCTGATGCCTATCACAAACGATGCAGCCATTGACGCTCCCGCCCCCACGGCAGACATCATCCCGCATCCGGATATGCCCGCCGTCGAAGAAAACCGGCGACTGCTGGTCGAAGTCGAGGAGCTGAGCGCAATTCTAGAGACAGCGACAGACGGTGTTGTGCTGATCAACTCCGACAACAGCATCCGCTCCATGAACCGGTCCGCCAGTGCGCTTTTCAACTACGACAATGACGAGACGAACGGAAAACCGTTCGTGATGCTCTTTGCGCATGAAAGCCAGAAGGCAACCATCGATTATCTTGGTGGTCTGTCCGAACACGGTGTCGCAAGTGTCCTCAATGACGGCCGCGAGGTGATCGGGCGCGAGGCATCGGGTGGATTTATTCCACTTTTCATGACGATCGGGAAACTGACATCGTCTGACGGATATTGCGCCGTCATCCGTGACATCACCCAATGGAAGCGGACCGAAGAAGAATTGCGCACCGCCAAGCGGTCTGCGGAAATGGCCAATACCCACAAGAGCGAATTCCTGGCCCATGTAAGCCACGAGATCCGGACACCCCTCAACGCCATCATCGGCTTTGCAGATCTCATGGCAAGCGAGCGTTTCGGCACAGTCGGCCATCCGCGCTACGTGGAATATGCCAACGACATCGTGCGTTCCGGCCGCCACGTCCTCGATATCGTCAACGACCTCCTCGACATATCAAAGATCGAGGCCGGAGAGATGGAGCTTGAATTCGTCTCGGTGGAACTCTTCGAGACCGTCTCGGAGGCGATCTCCCTGGTACAGCCGCAGGCCAACAGCCAGCGCGTGATCATCCGCACTGCGCTCTCACACTCGGTGCCACCCGTCGTCGCCGACCTCCGCTCCGTCAAGCAGATCGTTCTCAACATATTATCGAACGCCATCCGGTTTACCCCGTCCGGCGGGCAGATCGTCGTATCCACGGCCTATGAGGCCAATGGCAGCGTTGTCCTGCGCGTGCGTGACACCGGTGTCGGCATGACCCGTCAAGAACTCGAACTCGCGATGAAGCCGTTCCGCCAGGTCGCCAGCAGCACCAGAAAGCGCGGCGACGGCACCGGTCTTGGGCTGCCACTGACAAAGGCAATGGTGGATGCAAACAGGGCAAGTTTTTCGATCAACTCGGTCCCACGCGAAGGAACCCTGGTCGAAATAACGTTTCCACCGCAACGGGTGCTTGCGAACTGAGCCTTGCGGCAGTAGCAGTTCCTCGTCCTGAGAGGATTGGAATTTGCAGCTTTCCCGACCCTTAAGCGAAACCCGGCCCCGTCGTCCGAAGAACCTCCACGCCCGCGCCGCAATGGCGGTTTCCGCCACCGTCGCCCTGCCAATTGTGGCGATCATCTGGCTAGCAGTCAGCGGTGGCGACGACAGCTTGCGTCACGTCATGGCCAATGTGGTTCCGCGGGCAACGATGCGGACGGTCCAACTCCTCATCTTGACCGCCTTCGTCAGCGCGCTGACCGGCATCCTCACTGCCTGGCTGGTCACGAGCTTTAAGTTTCCGTTGCGACGCATCCTTTCAGTTGCACTGGTCCTGCCGCTTGCCATTCCGTCTTATCTTGCAGCATACGCCTTCGGAGAGTTTGCCGATTTCACAGGGCCGCTTCAGACGGCATACCGTGCAGTTTTCGGCTATCAGTCATCGCGCGACTATTCCTTTCCGGATATCCGCTCGATGGGCGGTGCCGTCTTGGTCTTGAGCTCCGTTCTCTATCCCTACATCTATCTTTCCTGCCGCTCGATGTTTCTGATGCAGGGACGGGCAGCGGCCGATGTTGCCCGCACGCTTGGTGCCGGACCTCTCAAGGTCTTCTGGCGCATCCAGATCCCCATGGCGCGGCCCGCGATCATGATCGGTGTTACGCTTGTCATGATGGAGACATTGAACGATATCGGTGCAGTCCAGTTCCTCGGCATCAATACATTGACCTTTGCCGTCTATGATACCTGGCTCAACCGTGGCAGCTTGAGCGGAGCCACGCAGATTGCCGCCGTCATGCTCTTGATCGTGGCCCTGCTTATCTTCGTCGAACGGGCCGCCCGTCGCAGCCAGCGTTTCACAAGCAACAAGACCACAACAGCCACGCACGACATCGTCAAGCTGGAGCTCAAGGGCGCGAACGCCATTGCCGCAACTTTAATGTGTGCCCTGCCCGTGATAACAGGCTTTGTTATTCCGGTATTTGTCTTAGGCGGCTTTGCTTCGAAGAGGCTCGATGACTATCTGGACACGCGCCTTTTGAGCGCCCTTTCCAACAGCATCATAGTCTCGCTTGCAACGGCATTCATCGCCGTCATCCTCGGCTTTCTTCTTTCCTATGCTGTGCGCAGCAACCGCTCGTCCGCAACGGCAGTTGCTGGTCGTATCGCGTCACTTGGATACGGCGTCCCGGGAACCGTTCTTGCCATCGGCGTTCTGATCCCGCTTGCAAATTTTGACAATGCCGTCGATGCCTTCCTGCGCGCCAATTTCGGTATCTCAACCGGGCTGCTTTTATCGGGAAGTGGGTTTGCCATTGTCTATGCCTGCACGACGCGCTTCATGACAATGGCCGAAGGCACGCTGGATGCCGGCTTCCAGAAACTGTCACCGCATCTCGACATGGCTGCTCGCACACTGGGCCGCAGTCAGTCCCAGACCCTGTCATCGGTCCTTTTGCCAAATATGCGGCCAGCCATCATGATCGCCGGCCTCATGGTCTTCATTGAAACCATGAAGGAACTGTCCGCAACCATGCTGCTTCGACCGTTCAACTTCAATACGCTGGCGACCCTAGTCTATGAGGATGCCTCCCGCGCCAGAATAGAAGATGCATCGGTAGCGGCGATGATAATCATTGTCGCGGGATTGATCCCGGTTCTTCTGGTCTCAAGGTCACTTGACCGACAACGATAAAGAGACGGCGGCCAAGGCCGCCGTTAAAGTCAAATGCTGTTTCAACATGGGGTTGAAGGCCCGCTTGGAGAAGCCCAATCCCTGATCCGAATTCCCTCGTTTTCGAGAAATCGGCGTAGGTTTACCTTTGACTAGGATTTCTTAACGCTGGATTAAAATGAAACACTAAACATTGTACTCCGAGCTACCGTGCCAAATGGAGACATGGTGCATCATCACGACACGGTTGCCGATCGCTCGGGACCTAGTTTCGCAGTTCGGGCAGATCGACAAACAGATCCAGGGCTTTCGGATTCGACAGCGCCTCCTTGTTCTTGACGACGCGTCCGTGAACGACATCACGCACGGCCAGTTCAACAATCTTGCCCGACTTTGTACGGGGGATGTCGGCAACGGCGATGATCCTTGCCGGAACATGTCTTGGTGATGCTCCGTTTCGAATACGGGTCTTGATGGTCTTGACCAACGCGTCATCCAGTTCGACGCCGGATGCGAGCCGCACGAACAAGACGACCCGAACATCTCCCTCGAAGTCCTGCCCGATACAGATCGCTTCGGCAATCTCCGGCAATTGCTCGACCTGGTTGTAAATCTCGGCCGTCCCGATCCTGACGCCGCCAGGGTTCAAGGTGGCATCTGAACGGCCGTGAATGACGATACCACCATGCTGCGTCCACTCGGCAAAATCCCCGTGGCACCAGACATTGTCGAAACGTTCGAAATAGGCCGCGCGGTATTTTGCGCCATCGACGTCATTCCAGAACATGATCGGCATCGAGGGAAAGGGCTTCGTGCAGACAAGCTCACCCTTTTCCTCACGTACGGGCTCGCCCTCATCATTCCAGATATCGACGGCAAGCCCCAGGCCCGCACCCTGTATTTCGCCACGCCAGACCGGCTTCAATGGATTGCCAAGAACAAAGCAGGAGACAATATCCGTTCCCCCGGAGATGGATGCCAGATGCAGATCCTGTTTGATCCCCTCATAGACGAAGGAAAATCCTTCTGGCGAAAGCGGTGATCCTGTCGATGTCATCAGGCGAAGATGCGACAGATCATGCGTCTTTTTCGGGAGAAGGCCGCTCTTTCGCACTGCATCGATATATTTTGCCGACGTCCCGAAGATCGCAAATTTTTCCTCTTCGGCATAATCGAACAGGACGCGCTCGTTCGGTGCAAAAGGCGACCCATCGAACAGGCACAGGGTTGCTCCAACGGCAAGGCCGGACATCAACCAGTTCCACATCATCCAGCCGCATGTGGTAAAATAGAAGAGCCGTTCGCCAGGCTCGATGCTGCAATGAAGACGATGCTCCTTCACATGCTGGAGGAGTGTTCCACCAGCAGAATGCACGATGCACTTCGGTACACCGGTGGTCCCGGAGGAAAACAGGACATAGAGAGGATGATCGAAAGGCAGCGCCTGAAACGCAACATCACGGGCTTCAAACGGCGTGACAAATTCAGCCAGGATACGGCCATCATCCAGTGAGGCGGCCAGTACCGGTGCATCACCTGCATAAGGCACAACGAGAACCGGGGCCGCCAAGACCTTTGATATCACCCTCACCTTTTCGGCAACATCTTGCAACTTGCCGTTATACCAGTAGCCGTCACAGGCAATGAAAAGCTTCGGTTCGATCTGTCCGAAGCGATCCAGCACGCCTTGTTCTCCAAAATCGGGAGAACAGGATGACCAGACCGCACCGATCGATGCGGCCGCAAGCATCAGTGCGACCGTCTCCGGCATGTTGGGCATCATGGCCGCAATGCGATCTCCCTTTCCGATACCAAGGGCACGAAAGGCCTGCTGTAGACGCGAAACCTCCTGATGAAGGCGATCCCACGACCAGCGGTCGTGGACCTTGTCTTCACCACGGAAGATGATCGCATCTGCATCCCCGGTGCGCGACAGAAGGTTTTCGGCAAAATTCAATGTCGCATCCGGAAAGAACTGCGCGTTTAGCATATCAGTGCCATTTGAAAGTACGCGCGAACCCTGCTCACCCTTCACGGCGCAAAAAGCCCACACGCAGGACCAGAATTTTTCCGGTTCTGACACAGCCCAGTTGTGGAAGTCATCGTAGTCCACCGGGCTATCATGTCTTTCGGCACACCAGTGGATGAATGCATATAGCGGCGTTTTCTTTTTGTCAGCTTCAGATGGGATCCACAGCGGCTCGTCAGACATTATTGGTTATCCTCGCCCTTCCAATGATCTTTGTATAACATGCTGCACCGCAAGATAAACCGCCATTGACCTGCTTCATGAAAGTCCCTTGTTTGCGCACCTGCCTCAATTCCTATATCGGGACGCAAACGGCATCGGCCGGATCAAAAAAGATAAATCTTCATGGTGAGCGGTTCGAGTAGAGCAATGCAGGCTGAACTCACTGGCAAAATGTCGGTGCTCATGCGCCGCATCTTCAAGACCGTGGCCGTCCTGGCTGCAGTCTTCGTCGTGCTCGTCGTCGCAATCCAGGCTGTGGCCCCCCTGGTCGTCTCGTCTTCGTTCGTGCGCAATGCCATGGAAGAGGAACTGGCGGAATGGACAGGGCATGATGTCACTATATTCGGATCACCGACACTCGGCTTCTGGCCCACCCCTCACATCGAGGTATCCCGGGTCGCGGTGACGAAGCCGACCGATGCCGGAGTTCGTGTTCTTGCTCGTGTCTCGCGCATCTCGGCCGATTTTAGCCTTTTCCAGGCGGTCGGTGGCGAAATGGCCTTCAACGATTTCGAGCTCCAGGAGCCGGAAATCTTCATTGTTCGAGACGAAAATGGCCGTCTCGACTGGGCCAGTGAGGGGCGATTGAGCGATGCTGTTGCAACGGCCAAAGGGGCGGACGGGCATGTATCACTTAATCCCGCGCTTGATCTCAAGGTCGGCAATGTCACAATCGACAACGGTCGGATCGAAGTCCGTGACAGCGCAACGGGTGACAAATGGCGGGCCTCCGGGATCAGAGGCAGCCTCACCTGGCCGCGATTGTCGCAATCAGCTTCGATCGACATCTCCGTACAGATCAATCGCCGCGATCTTGCACTCAAGGCGTCGTCTGCGCAGCCTCTTCTGCTTTTGGCTGGGCAGAGTGCGCCCATCGACAGCAGCCTGACATCTGCCGGAATGTCGCTTGCATTCAATGGCACGGCAAATCTCTTTGATCGCTCCTATCTGTCCGGAAGCGTTAATATCGCCCTTCAGGATGCCAGTTCAGTCCTTGCCTGGGCAGGAATTGCACCAATGGGGACAGGCGACCTCAAGCAATTTTCGCTCACGGGCCAATTTTTGTCGAGCAACAGGACGCTTCGCCTCGAAGATCTCGACCTGGCCATCAACACTTCGCATGCAACCGGCATTCTTGATCTTGCCTTGCCTCAGAACAGTCCTCCACGTCTGACCGGAACACTGGCATTCGATGCGTTCGACCTGTCCGCATTGCTGTCGGCAACGTCACCAAATCGCAATCACCCTTCGTCCCTCCTGCAATCAGCAACAGCATTGGAGCTTGACCTGCGGATTTCGGGCAAAGAGATGTCTCTTGGGCCA
>JAEWDP010000034.1 GCA_023390055.1 Pseudomonadota bacterium
CAGTCGCATGATGCTGAAGTGTAGCCGAAACCACCGGGCTTTTTTCAGGCAAAAATCAATAATCGCGCAAAAAAATCAAATATTTATCGTTTATGGACGGACACTAAACTAAGTCATGGGGCATGCAAATGCAGACCGTCGATATCCATGAAGCCAAAACACATCTGTCGCGTCTGATCGACAGGGCAGTAAAGGGCGAACCCTTCATTATCGCCAAATCCGGCAAGCCGATGGTCAAGGTAGTCGCAATAGAGACGCCAGCCGCCGGTGAAACACGCCGCATCGGTTTCATGACCGGGCAGGTTTCGGTGCCGGAAGATTTCGGCCAGATGGGCAGTGCCGAGATTGAGAAGCTGTTCGGAAACGACACATGAAGCTTCTGCTCGACACCCGTCTCCTGCTCTGGGCAGCCGGCGAACCTGACAAGCTTCCGCATGCCGCTTTATCGGCAATCCGTTTGATCATATCCTGATTGCCCAGGCGACCGTCGAGGGCATCACCTTACTGACAGTCGACAGTATGGTAGCCCGATATCCAGCGCCAGTGCGCTGCTTTTGACAAACCTGCCAGACGTCTGAAAGGGCTCATATTCACAGCGCCTTCGAACACTCGCTTAGAGATAAATCGCGCGCATTGAGCGTCCGCCGATCAAGCTGAACCATGGTCGGCCATCAATTGCGATAGCTTGCTCCCTCGCCATCGAACAGGTGAAGCTTCTCCGGCAAGGCAGAAAAGCGCACCATCTCACCTTTCTTGATACTGGAGTTGCCGGGAAGCTTGGCAATGAGCGGTTCTCGCCTCGAAGGGCCCTCCACATAAAGGAGCGTCACCTCGCCAAGCGCTTCGACAATTGCCACCTTTCCAGCGATCAGGAAGTCGTCACCGGCCGATATGACGAGGTCCTCTGGTCTCACGCCAAAACTTGCCGACTTGCCCTTTTCCGAATTCTGTGTGGCGATCGGCAGTGTTACCGTGCGACCATCAGCAAAGCTCACCATCGTCTCATCACCTGTGTCTTGAACCGTGACCGGGATAATGTTCATGGCCGGCGAGCCGATGAACTGAGCAACGAAGAGGTTTTGCGGCCGTTCATAAAGCTCAAGTGGCGCGCCAACCTGTTCGATATGCCCGGCAGACAGAACAACAATACGATCTGCAAGCGTCATGGCCTCGACCTGATCATGCGTTACATAGATCATCGTCGTGTCAGGCATCTGCTCCTTGAGTTTTGAAATCTCGATGCGGGTTGCGACACGAAGGGCCGCATCCAGGTTGGAAAGCGGTTCGTCAAACAGGAAAACCTTCGGATCACGGCAGATAGCCCGGCCGATGGCAACACGTTGGCGCTGGCCGCCCGATAGCGCTTTCGGCAGTCGACCAAGATAAGGAGTAAGCTGCAGGATGTCGGCCGCCGCACGCACCCGCCGGTCGATCTCCACCTTGCTTTCATGGGCAATGCGCATGCCAAATGCCATGTTGTCATAAACCGTCATATGCGGGTAAAGCGCATAGGACTGAAACACCATCGCGATACCACGTTTTGATGGCGGCACCTCATTGACCAGTTGCGTGTCGATGAAAAGTTCGCCGCCGGTAATCGTCTCGAGGCCTGCAATCATCCGCAGCAAGGTTGACTTCCCACAACCGGATGGGCCGACAAAGACCACGAATTCGCCCTGGGCAATTTCAAGGTCGATGCCATGGATCACCTTCACCGGACCATAGGCCTTTCGGATATCTTTCAATACGACACCAGCCATGCGATCTTTCCCCTTGTTCAGGCCCTGCGGGCGAAGAATGCCCCCCAGGGCGGCAGGTCTATCCGATTACCCCTGACATCACTTTGGAAACCGTGCCCTTCCAGCATCTCCCAGTCACCGGTCGGCGCTTCGGTCACCGCCGGCACCGAGCCGATGTTGAAAATGCACAAGATCACCTCGTTGCCGTGGCGGCGCTCATATTGCAGGAGGGACCCTCCAGAAGGCACGATCTGCATTTCGCCCTGGACAAGGGCGGGATGCTGCTTTCTGAACGCAAGGAAGCGTCGATACTGTTCCAAAACGGAATCGGGATCCCCATACTGGGCGCTGACGGCTCGCATCTGATGTTCGACCGGGATTGGCAGCCACGTCCTCACCGCCGTGGAGAACCCTGCCTGAAGCGCTTGCGCATCCCAGACCATCGGCGTACGGCATCCGTCGCGTCCCTTGAATTCCGGCCAGAACTGGATCCCGTAAGGATCCTGCAGATCTCCATAGGCAATATCCGCTTCGGTCAGCCCAAGTTCTTCACCCTGGTAGATACAGACCGAGCCACGCTGCGTCATCAAGACGGCGGACAGCATCTTTACATAGGCGTCCCGGTCAACAACATCCGCGCCCCATCGGGTCGCATGACGGACGACATCATGGTTTGAAAAAGCCCAGCATGCCCAGCCTTCGGGGGCCGCCGCAGAAAATGCTCCCTGAATTTCCAGGACACCTTGCGGCGTCAAAGCCTCCGGTGCCAGGAATTCAAACGCGTAGCACATATGCATCTTGTCACCGCCGGAGGTATATTCTCCGACGATCTCGAGTCCACGCTGGCTGTCTCCGACCTCACCGACGGCGGCAATTGCCGGAAACTCGTCGAGGACTGCCCGAAACCGCTGAAGGAATTCGAGGTTCTCCGGTCGGTTCTTGTCGTAGATATGCTCCTGGAAGTTGTACGGATTGACGGCGGGTGCCGTCGAGGCATTTCGCCTGGATGGCTCAAGCGCCGGATTGTCGCGCAATTCCTTGTCGTGAAAATAGAAGTTGATTGTGTCGAGCCTGAACCCGTCGACACCGCGCGTGAGCCAGAAACGCGTCATGTCCAACAACGCATCCTGAACTTCAAGATTGTGCAGATTGAGATCCGGTTGCGAGGTCAGAAAGTTGTGCATGTAATACTGCATACGCGTGGGATCCCAATGCCATGCAGAACCGCCGAAGATCGACATCCAGTTGTTCGGTGGCGTGCCGTCCGGCCTGGCATCCGCCCATACATACCAGTCAGCCTTGGGATTGACGCGGCTCGACTGGCTTTCAATGAACCAGGAATGCTGATTTGAACTGTGCGACATCACCAGATCGATCATCACCTTCAAACCCAGGCGGTGTGCTTCGGCGACAAGTCCTTCGAAATCCGACAGCGTCCCGAACATCGGATCGACATCCGTGTAGTTGGACACGTCGTAGCCAAAGTCCTTCATCGGCGAGGGAAAGAATGGCGATATCCAGATGGCATCGGCACCAAGAGCTGCCACATGCGGCAGGCGCGCAGTAATCCCTTTCAGGTCACCAATGCCGTCACCATTGGAATCCTGAAACGAGCGTGGATAGATCTGGTAGATGACGGCGCCACGCCACCAGTCCTTGTTGTTAGTCGTCGGGGTTCCTGTAACAATGGTCATGCAACAGTCCTAGTCCTGGAAGATAATGGTGTTCAGCCGCCCTTGACCGATCCCGCCAGAAGGCCGCGGACCAGATATCTCTGGAGCGCGAAAAATACCAGCACAGGAACAATGATCGTGATGAATGCCGACGCTGTCAGGATTTCCCACTTGCCCCCCTGAGATCCGAGAAGCGCGTTGAGGGCCCCGGTCAAGACCAGCTGGTCCCTTCCGGTCCCCAGGAACACCATCGCAACAAGAAGATCGTTCCAGGTCCATAGAAACTGGAAGATCGAAATCGACGCCAGGGCTGGAAACGACAATGGCAGGACGATCTTCATGAAGATCTCGAAGTCGCTGGCACCGTCCACCCGGGCGGATTCGATGATCTCCCTTGGCAGGCCCGCGATATAGTTGCGAAGTAGATAGATCGCGAGCGGCATGCCAAATGCCGCATGCGCCAGCCAGATGCCGGCATAACTGCGTGACGGCACGCCGAAGAAAGCGCCAATGTCATTGTAAAGACGCAAGAGCGGAATGAGCGACATCTGCAATGGCACGACGATCAGACCGACGACAAGTGCGATCAGGAGTGCTCTTCCTGGAAAGTTCATCCAGGAAAGAGCGTATGCCGCAAATGCCGATATCAGGATCGGGATGATCGTGGAGGGTATGGCAACCGTCAGGGAATTGATGAACGCCTGTCCTATCCCCTGCGATGTCAGGACCGTCTCATAGTTCTCCAGGGTGAATGCCGGTGGTGTTGCAACGGCCAGATAGACGCGCTTGCCCCGTTTGCCATCAAACGCCACATCCGAGGACTGTTCGTAGGTACCGTCGGCATTGACGACAAGCGTTTCTCCCTCGCCAAGGTCAGCCACCTCCCCCGCCTTGAAGGCTGTCGGATCTGCGACACGGACACCGAAATTGCGTACGCGACCGCTCATGCCGTCGTCGAAGACAGACCCGGAAATAATGTAACTTCCCTGCACTTCACGAGCCGTCGAAGGGTCCCCGAGGCGCGCAGCCATTGTCTGGGTCGAGCTCGTAAAGGCGGTCCACCAGCCGGACGTGGTGATCTGCTCCTTGTCGCGAACCGAGGTGACGAGGATGCCAACGGTTGGGATCAGCCACAAGATGACGATCAACAGGACCGACAGATGGACAATGAGTCGCGGCAGGCCTACCCGTCTCAATTCTGCGGCCATTGTCACCATTTCAGTGCTCCCTGGTCTCTCTATTCGCCTGGCGTATGTTCCAGACCATGATCGGGGTCACGGCTGCCATCAGCACGATGGCGATGACGGCGCTCCTGCCTGAATCCCCACCACCGCGGAACATCCATTCGAACATGAGATTGGCAAGGACCATCGTGTCCCACTGGCCATTCGTCATTGTCAGGACAATGTCAAAGACCTTGAGAACGAGGATCGTGATCGTCGTCCAGACCACGGCGATCGTCCCCCAGACCTGCGGCACCATGATCTTCCAGAAAATCTGCCAGCCATTGGCTCCATCGATCACGGCCGCCTCAATGGTTTCTTCCGGGATCCCGCGCAATGCAGCCGACAAGATGACCATCGCAAAACCGGTCTGGATCCAGATTAGTATGACCATGAGGAAAAGATTGTTCCAGAACGGCAGCGCAATCCAGACTTGCGGATCGCCACCAAAGAACTGGACGATCGCGTTCAAGAGGCCAATCTGCGTCTCGCTGCCACCACGGTATTCGTAGATGAATTTCCAAATAACCGAAGCACCGACGAACGAAATTGCCATCGGCATGAAGACGAGGCTCTTGGCGATGTTTCCCCACCATATCCGATCTGTCAAAACCGCAATCACGAGGCCGAAGAAGGTACAGGCCGCAGGAACCACGGCCAGCCATAGGACATTGTTGAAGATCGATTGGCGGAAGGTATCGTCATAAAATGCCCATCGATAATTGGCGATACCGACGAAATTGACGCCGGAACGATCATAAAAGGACAAGACGAACGTGGCGATGACCGGGTAGACAAGGTAGACGGCCAAAAGAAACAATGCGGGACCCAGGAAGAGCCAGGGCCTGACCAGACTGCGGCGATTGAGGTTCAGGGACTGGCGCTCGATATTGCAGTCTGAGACCGGGAAGACAAACTGAAGTAATTTGTCCGAGAGCCAGTAGTAGAAGGCGCAAGCAAATACGCCGGCGATCACGACACCGATGGCCGACACGACCTGGAATGCCATCCTTGTCCCCCCGATCAATCCGTTCAGCGTGAAGGAGTAGCCGCACCTGACAGATGCGGCCACCATCCGATCAGTTCAGGCCATCCCAGGCTTTCTGGATTTCACCGGCAACGGTCTTCGCATCCTTGCCTCCGACATAGTCGATCATGCCGGTCCAGAATGCCCCGGCGCCAATCTTGCCGGGCATCAGATCGGATGCGTCGAAACGATAGGTCGTGGCCGTCGCCAGGATCTCACCCTGTTTTTTCAGTGCTGCGTTTGCATAGGCTTCGACATTGACACCCTTGTAAGGTGTGAGGAACGCGGTCTGAGCCATCCAGATCTCGTGCGCGATCGGCGTTTTCAGGAACTCGATGAACGCCTTGGCAGCGGGCGAATCCTTGGTGATGGCCGCAAGTGTCCCTGCCCCCAGAACCGGGCTGCCAAGATCAGCCTTGTCTGCATAGGTCGGCATGTAGAAGAAGTCGGCATCCGTTCCAAGCTCCGTGCCGTCAGGAAAGAAGGACGGGATGAAGGAGGCCTGATGATGAAGATAGCACTTCGGCGGAATGTCGAAGAGACCCTTCGGGCTGTCGCGAAAATCCGTCGATGCCACCGCTTGGACCCCGCCAGCAACATAGTCTTCGTTCCTGGCAAATTTTCCGAATTCCTCGATGGCACCGACAACGGCGGGATCATCGAACTTGATTTCGTTGCTCACCCATTTGTCATAGGTTTCCGCAGGTTCCAAGCGCAACATCAGATCCTCCACCCAGTCGGTAGCAGGCCAGCCAGTCGCACCGCCAGAACCAAGCCCGATGCACCATGGTACTCCGCCATCTTCGACGATCTGGTCGCTGAGCGCGATCAGATCTTCCATGGTCTTCGGTATTTCGTAGCCGGCTTCCTCGAAATTCTCCGGTACATACCAGACCAGCGACTTCACATCGGCCTTGTAGGGAAACGCATAGAATGCCTCGGCACCATCCTTGCCCTCATAGGTGCCATATCCAACCCAGCTGTCACCGGCTCCGTAATTTTCCGCGATCCAGTCGGCCGTTTCCTCGCCAAGCGGTGTAAGGAAGCCTTTGGATGCGAGGTCAGCAAGAAGGCCCGGCTGGGGAATGATGGCAATGTTTGGCGGAGAGCCTGCCTGCGTGTCGATGACGATCTGCTGCTCGTAATTTTCCGAGGATGAATAGCGTCCGTCAACGCCGGTTGCCGCATTGAAATAGGCAAGCACACTGTTGAAGAGAATTTCATCTTCCCCGCGCCAGGGGCCGAACAGTGTCAGGCTTTCACCTGCCAGATCAGAATGTGCCGCCTTGAAGTCCTCAAAGCTTTGCCAGTTGAAGCGGGGATCTTCGCCTGGGGGAAATTTCAGCTCCTGAGCGTGGGCACCACCACTCATCAGCACGACCGCCGACGCCATCAAAAACATCTTGTTCATCGCAGTAACCTCCTCCCATGATGTCGCTCCTGGTGCCTTGTGATGTGTTTCTCCTCGCGCGACAGTCAAGACCCCTTCTTGCTGACGCGTACACGGTCTCCCCACAATTCGTCCAATCCTCTGCAAGGTCAGGGTTGTCAGAAACCAGATGGTGGGGCACTTGCAAAGCCAGGCATGCCGAAACGTCTCCAGGCTGACACCCGATTGTTTGACACTCGCATTGCGATGCCATCCAGCCGGCGCAGTTCAAATCGGCACTGGTGCCCACTCATCACGACGCGTTCATGCGATGAAGTCGCCGTCGATTGAAATCTGGGGCTGATCGTGCCGGAAAATCAGGTCGAGAGCATCTTACGCTTCCAGATCAACGCATGGCTCAAGTCTGGCAGGATTGCCTTCCTACATTTCATGCCATCTCATTGGAGACAACGAGGGCAGCCATGAAATCAGAATCTGGGAACCGGCTGCCCTTGTGACCTCGACGCCGCGACGACCGTATTTGCCATCAGCATTGCAATCGTCATCGGTCCGACACCACCTGGAACCGGCGTTATGGCGCCCGCAGTCTGTGAGGCTTCCTCATAGGCAACATCCCCGGTCAAGCGCGTCTTGCCTTCCCCCTTCTCGGGCGCTGGAATGCGGTTGATCCCGACATCGATGACCGTGGCTCCCGGTTTGACCCAGTCTGCCTTGACCATATGAGGACGGCCAACGGCTGCCACCAGGATATCAGCATTTCGGCAGATCGAAGACAGGTCCTTGCTGCGTGAATGCGCCATGGTCACGGTGGCATTGGCCGCCAGAAGCAACAATGACATCGGCTTTCCGAAGAGATTTGAGCGGCCGATGACAACCGCATTCAATCCAGACAGGTCCTTCCCATGGATCTTTTCAACCAGAAGCATCGCGCCAGCCGGTGTGCAGGAAATCAAGCCACTGGTGAGGTCGCCAGTCGCAATTTTGCCCGCATTGACCACATTCAGACCGTCCACGTCCTTGTGCGGAAGGATCGACTGGATAACCGGTTCGGAATCCAGATGTTTCGGTAGCGGCAACTGCACCAGTATCCCATGGACTTTCGGATCCGCATTCAATTGAGCGACCAATTGCTCAAGGTCGTCCTGGCTGGTTTTTTCGGGCAGGTTGTGTTGAATGGAATTGAAGCCACACTGTTTTGCCATCCTGCTCTTGGAATTGACATAGGCGTGGCTTGCAGGATCATCCCCGACGATTACGACCGCAAGACCGGGTTTTGTTCCGACAGCTGCTTCAAGCGACCGGGAGGCCGCCGTCACGGCCTCGATTACAGATGCTGCTGCCTGTTTTCCATCGATAATGGTCGCCACGCCAAATCCCCCTGCTTTAAATCCAGCCACCGCCTGAACCTAGGTCTGCGGCTAATGGCACCTTTGCCGTATGCGTCTCAGACGATCAAATTGCAAGAAAATTGCGAGCGCTTAGACGGCTCTGCGCAGGCTCGCATAGTGGTTGACCCTGCCTTTAAGATCAGCCATCTCACGCTTTAGCTCATCGACGTCCCGCATAAATTGCGGATCATCATTGGCAGCAAGAAGCTCACTTTCAGTCCCTGTCAATTGATCGGTATCCGCATGATACAGCACACTGTCTCCCGCAAGTATTGCCGCCACAAGAGGCGGCAATGATTGCTGACCCTCAGTCGGCACAGCATTTCGGTACAAGATCTCGCGGATCTGTTCGACAAACGGTCGATCTTCGTGCCCACAAGGTTTCTCGAAGGATTGCGCAACCTGCTCTATGTCCATGTCAGCTTGGTGTTCCCAGTGAAGATCCGGGTCTATTTCATCCGAAAGGAGTGTCACTATGTCCGGAAGAACTTCAACCGTGTCTGTGTGCGCCTCTGCCCAATCAACGGCAGGTTCACTCTTTCGCTCAGTCCGATACGTAGCCCGCAGGTGCAAGCTGATGACAGCAAGGCCCACCATAAATCCTGCCAAGGCACCAAGCTGCAGGAATTCAGCCTTCGTCAATCCGATCGCAATCGCATTTTCCGCGACCGCCTCATTGGCTAGTTCAAACCTTGACACAAAACCCTTTGATCCACCGGACTGCTCGTTATTGGCCGCCGCATAGCGCGCTCGTGCCGCCGTTGCAGCCGCTTCCAATTCTTCAAGTTTTGATCCCGAGCGCGCAACAGTCTCCATTTTCGAGACCCGGCGGTCCTTCAATGTTGAGATCTGACTTGAAATCGCTTCCCTTTGCGCATCAAGATTGGTTCCCAGCTTTCTCAAAGCCACCACGATCTCACGTCCAGCTTCTTCCAGATCACCTTCGGCAGCCTGCAGACGTGGGTGAAGCGGCCCCAATTGGCTTGCAAGCTGATCACGGGTGAGCCTCGCCTCGATATAGCGCTGACGGCGATAATCGAGTGCCGTGAAGTCAAGACTGTCCGGCAAGGCGTGCGCCAGAACATCCTCAAGCGACATCCCTTCCACGCGTTTCCGCCTTGCATCGATCTCTGCGATACGGCTTTCCATCGCGCTGATCTGGCGACCGAGCGCCTGGGCTTCACTATCCGCCAGACGCAGGTCTGCCACTTGCTCCTGTCCCAGGTCGCGTCTCGCCCTGTCCAATGTATCTTCGGCACTTTGGGCTGTCCGTCGCAACGTTTCGAGTTCCGAAGCTGCAGATGGCAGGCCTGTCTTGTTGATCTGCGCGATCAACTGTCCTGCTACTGCATTTGCAAGCGTCGCAGCGGCTGCAGCTTCATGTGCCGTGAGTTGTATCTTCAATCCTACATGGTCAATATCGACGCCGACAGCGACCATTTCCGAAAGCCGCGTGCGAACGGAAGCATTTCGTTCTGCGAGCGTCGCATTGCGCCCAAAAGCAAGGTCGAAGACCATCGAGAAGGTCGTCGATTTCCCAAGCGTCAGATCCATGCTTTTCTGCGGGCCGAGATCATCGATGACCCTGTCGAGCTGCGCTTCGGTTTTCACAAGATGAGAAATCCGTGCAGCTTGATCCCTTGTCACTGCCTCATTTCCGGCCGAGATGAGGGCTTCAGCACGCCATTGTTGAGGCCAGATCTGCGACAGAGGTAATGCCAGGCAAATGCCTGCAATCATCGGAAGCGCAAGCGACGTACCGATCAGCCGGAGCGATCCCTTAAAAAGGTTGTTTGATCCAGCCCTGGTAGACAGGTTGACGGTCATGGCCTTGCTCACTGACGGTGCAAGAGCACCAGAATGAACAGAGCCTAAACAATCATGGCAAACGAAAGGTTAATCTGCGTGGCACTTGCAGGAAGTCGATGGAACGAACTGCAAGCCTTCGACAGTTCAAAAGGTTCACGTGCGAGGATCATCTGGCACGACTGGAGACGATTGCGACGTAATCTACGGCTGCCGAGTTGCCCTTTGCTCCCGAAAAACCCTCACGGAGAAGCCCCACAAGATCAGGCCGCCCTGGCGCCTTCCCCGCTACCTGTTTTGTCAGAGCCCGGAACTGCGGTTGGTCGCGCCACCTCGACCGAAAAATCCACCAGGTGTTCACCGCAATATATGACGAGACCGGCCCTGACAATTGCCATTCGAAGTCGATCCTCACGTGCCACCTGTCGTTTGCAGGACAACACAAGATCAACCGAAGGTGTAGTCGCGAGCCCTTCATCTGGTGCCGCGATCAGGTGGTGCCAGGGTGCGTGCTGCTTCAGGCTGTCGCAAAGTGCCTTTGTCGCAGCGGCGTCTTCTCCCGTGACCAGAATGCTCAATGGTCGTTCAACGTAGGTCAGCAGGGCCGGGATGAACAGTCGCGGAACAATGGCAGACCTTTCACGAACCAAAAGGCGATCTGAAGGTAGAAGGATCTGATCTCTTATCCAGGCGCGATATTCATGATCGGTAAGGAAATGCCAAAGCGAACGCCTGTCCAGAAACGACAGATCCTTTCCGCCTGCAGGTTTCGCGATCAACCCTTCGATCAGCGCCAGGGCCGCCGCATGACCGCCCGAATACATTTTCAACCTGGATCGACCAAGTATCGCAGCAAGTCGACGTTTAACAACATGCCTGATCCACAAAGGGCCGCGTTTGGACTGCCCATCTTGGAGATGATCATGCAAAGGGTCTGAGAGGTGCATGAATTTACCGGTCCTTTCGACCGCGACGTTCTAGCACCTGGTCGTGAAAGGCCCGATAAGCGAAACATTAAACATTGATTGAAGTCGAGCCCTGGACCGGCAGCCGATCAATGGTTTTCCGATTTGACCCCGTCAATATCTGTTCCTTCAACAATCTGGGTGGACGCGATCGGATGTTTTCCCTGCCGGGCCATATTGGTGCGGATCGCTTCCTTCGAGATGAAATCGAGCTGTTCGACGAGCACCTCGGACACCATTCCATCACCAAGATTATCGTTGAGCCCGTCCCGGATACGAGCCTTGAACGTATCAAGATCGAAATTGCCGGGTTTTCCTAGATCAATCATCTTCTCGCCGACGAGCAGCGTGAAGAGCTGATCGGTTGCGACCTCGGTTACTGGCAGATCAACGCCCCTGATCATTTCCTTGTCCATCATGAAGGAAAAACGTCCGAGGAAGTATCCGGTAATCATTCCATTCGAGATGACCGGAATGGTCAAAGCCTCACCACGCACGAGCTGCATTGCTTCCTTTCGCGCCGCCTCATCGTCAACGGGCTGGGAAGGAACAGACGCCTGAGCGGCCAGATAGACCGCCCCAAGCGTCACGATGCAGACCCAAAGTCCGGTTACAAGCAGTTTGAGCATCACATCTCGCTGTAGCGGAATTGTTCCTCGGTATAGGTCCCGTCACCGTCGGCTTCGCGTGCCGCATTCTTCAACAGGTCGGCCACTGCGCGCACGGCATGGAGATGCGCCTCCACACGACGGGCATTGACCGCCAGCTTGTCCTTCAGGTGATGCATTTGTTCGATGTGAACCGTCGCAAGCTCTTTCGGATCGGTGCTGCGGAACAGCATGGTCAGTTCATAAAGGCATCGGCTCTTGTGAGCGTTGGACACCTTCAGATCGAACTCGGCATCTGTGCCTAGCCGCTGGTTCTCATTGTCAACGATCATTTCCAACCGCCCGAGCACCGTCTTGATACGATGATCGTTAGAAACAATTTCCATAAATTCCGTTCCAGTCTCGCTCATATCAGGCCTCGTTCTTTTCCGGGTCAGAAACACCCAGAACCTGACGTTCAAAATCTGTGATCATGCTCATTGCACGGTCACGGTCGCTCTCATCTGTCGTCGGATTGACAATTGCGCCTTCGGCACGCGCCAATGCCTGCGAATACATCTGTTCGGCAATACCGATGCCACCATTCTTGGACATGCCATTGGCAATCTGTTCTGCCATCATGCTTTTCCAGAACTCGCCGGCCGAACCCTTGCCGTAGATCTGCTCACTGTCGCTTGGAAGCATCGACGTAATGAAGTTTTGCAAAATGCTGGCTTCAAATTTCCGATACTCCTCCGGCATCTTCGACATGTCTTTTGAGACCTCCGGATTACCAAGACCTGCCTTGGTAGCCGGCGTCGATATGCTGTCCAGCGCGTTGCTAAAGCCCGCACCAGCCTCTGCAAGGCTGTTCGCGGCAAAGGCTGCCTTGTTTGCCTTCAGCTTCGCCTGAGCCTCTTGGACTTGCGCCGGATCGGCAGCCCTGACGACATCAAGGATAAGGTCACTCGGAGGTGAGATGGCCACGCTAATTCCTTTCGCTGCAACCGCCAAGCGCGGCAACAGTTTGAAACGCCTTGTATTTCAGGAGTGCCTTAGGCACTCCATCAACCGTTACCCATCATTATGATTGCCGAAGCTTGCTGGAGGCTGGTGCAGCTAATGTAATCTCGAGAAGATCATAGATTGCCTGATCGGAGGTTTGGCGATCCTCAAGTGCACGCGCCTCGCGCATGTGTTCTTCGAGCCGGTCCGCTTTTGTGCGTTCCTTCAGCACCTTACCTTCCTGGATTTGCTGAATACTGCGCAACTGGCCTTCCTTGACGGTCAGACGCCCGTAGCGCTCGGCATAGTTTTGCGAAAACTGCCGGTGTACCGGATCCATTGAGCCCATCGCCTCAATCACGACGTCCATCGACTGGGCAACTTCCTGACGGTGTTTAGCGGTCACAGCCAGATCCTGCTCAGCCATTCGCTCCAGGTGCCGCTGCACTGCGACGAGCCGCTTCAGTTTCTTCGACCGGTTCTCGCCATCAGCCATGATAACCTCAAAAAGAAAGGAAGATCGGAGCGAAGCCATCCGCAAACTGGCGAACCAGGGCAGCAATGGACAGGTAAAGCAGGAATAGTCCGCCAGCGATCAGAAAGGGTGCAGAGATGAAGTAGACCGGGATCTGCGGTGCCAGCTTGTTGATCATGCCGATCGCGGTATTGAACATCAAGGCATAGATCAGAAACGGACTGGCCAATTGCAACATCAGGTTTGTCGAGGCTCGAAGCGTGTCCGTCAATGTGATCAGCATTCTCTGGGGATCCACCAGATTGCCCATCGGGGTCACTGAATAGGATTCTACCAGTGCTCGAAACACAACGTGATGAAAATCGAGCATGAACAGCATCAGGATTGCGCTGAAACTCAAAAGGCTCGTCAACTGGGAGGCGGATGTATCTTCCAGAACATCAGCCCCGCCCGGAGCCGAAAAGCCGATCGACATTGCCACGATCGCACCGGCATACTGCATGCCAAGTGTATAAAGACGGGCAATCAGGCCATAGACCACCCCGATCAGCAATTCGGTAAAGACCAGACCGAGGTAAGTGGCACCAGGCGCCGTTGCTCTTGGATAGATCACGTCCCACAGGAGCGGCAGGACCGCGATCGATACCGCAACCGCAAGCAGAAGCCGGACATTGGTCGCCACCCTTGCACTGCCAAAGCCCGGCAGCGTCATGATGCATCCGCCCATGCGGCAGAAAGCAAGAAACAGCGCCAGTATGGTCCCTTGCGGGTCGAGTATCATTCAGACGATCCCTCTTTGGGCTCGACCATCAGGAGATGGCGCCCAAAATCTTGATCTCGAGCCCCTTGGCAAGTTCGACGTGAGAGAGAACCGGAAGCGTCGCAAACAGACGCTCGATGATCATGCGCACATAGGAACGTGTTTCGGGCGATGTGACAAGCACGAAGGGCTGCCCGCGATCCATGAATTCACGGATAACTTTTGTTGCCTGCTCGCTGAACTCCTCAAGGCTGCGCGGATCGATGTCAAATTCGATCACCTCGCCCTTTGCATCACGTTTTAACGCCTGATGGAAGATCATGTCCCATTTGGTACCAAGCCGCAGAACCCGCAAGGTACCGTTATCGGCAAGGTCACCGCACAATTGCTGCGACATGCGCACTCGGACATGTTCCACGATCTGCTCGGTCTTGCGGACGTGTGGCGCAAGTTCTGCCACGGCTTCGAGGATGAGGTGTAGGTTGCGAATGGAAACCCGTTCGGCAAGAAGAAGCTTCAGAACCGCCTGCAAGCCCGAATAGGACATGTGCGACGTGCAGATTTCGTCGGCAAGCTTTTTGTACTCGGGGTCCAGGCGATCGATCAGGATCTTGACGTCCTTGTAGGATAAAAGCTGCGGCAGATTGTTCCGGATGACTTCGGACAGGTGGGTCAGCACGACGGAGACATTGTCGATCGGATGGAAGCCTTCGCGCTTCAGGTCTTCTGCAAAGGTTTCGAGGATCGAGACCGCCGGCATGCCAAAGGCAGGTTCTCTGATCTCGTCGCCGGGGATGTTCGGTTTGCGACCCGAACCGGTCACGACAAGCACATCTCCAACCCGAAGGTTGTTCGAGGCAATTGTCGTGCCGTGAACACGGATCTGATAGGATTTTTCCTGGATCATGATGTCGTCGCTCACCTTGATCTCTGGCACCACGAAACCATACTGGGCGGCAAATTTCTTTCGCATCTTGCCCACCCGGAAGGCCAGTTCCTGGTGCGCACCCAATAGCCGTGTGGAAACCTGCTTTCCGAGAGCAAGTTCGATTTCGGCGGTTTTCAGGGCACTCCTGACTGAATCCTTTTCCGCTTCCTTGCTCTGGACGACCTTCTTTTCCTCATCTTCGCGGCGAAGCTTGTTTTCCGCCTCGATGCGATGGGGCACGAACCAAGCGCCGAATGCCATGATCCCGCCAAGGGTCAGGAAGGGCAAGAACGGCAGACCGGGAACGAGTGCCAGAAGCCCCATCAGACTTGCAGCCATTGAAAGGGCGCGCGGATAATTGCTGAGCTGGTCGATGACCGCCTTGTCGGTCGAGCCGGCCGTGCCGCCGCGCGACACCAGAAGGCCGGCTGCAAGGGAAACAATCAGCGCCGGCACCTGGGTCACGATGCCATCGCCGACGGAAAGCTTTACAAATACGTCGGCTGCTTCACCGATTTCCATCGTATGGCGAAAGTAACCGATGATGATGCCGCCGAAGATGTTGATCGCGGTGATGATAAGACCGGCAATCGCGTCGCCGCGCACGAATTTCGAGGCACCGTCCATCGCTCCGAAGAAGGAACTTTCCTGTTCAAGTTCCGAACGTCTCCGCTGTGCTTCCTTCTCATCGATGATCCCGGCCGAAAGATCCGCGTCGATCGACATCTGCTTACCGGGGATCGCGTCAAGCGTGAAACGGGCACCGACTTCTGCGATACGTGTAGCGCCTTTGGTGATGACGATGAAATTGACGGTGATCAAGATGAGGAAGACGATAAGACCGATGACGAAATCACCCGACATGACAAGGCTGGAGAAGCCTGCAATGACGCTGCCTGCTGCATCATGACCTTCATTTCCATGCGAGAGGATGACACGGGTCGTGGCGATATTCAGCGACAACCGGATCATCGTGGCGATCAGGAGAATGGTCGGAAAGGACGAAAAATCCAATGGCCGCTGGATCCACAATGCCACCATGAGGATTAGCACTGAAAACGCGATCGAGAATGCCAGTCCGATGTCGATCAAAAATGTCGGGATCGGAAGGAACAGAATGCACAGGATCGCAATGATCCCGAACGCGAACCCGATGTCCCGGCCATTGGGAGCGATCTTCGGGACTGAAAGTGCGGGTGGTTGCGCCATGATGCATCCGTCTCTTCATGAGATGGCGGCAGGAAATCTGCCAGTTCAATGACTTTAGTACCCGTTGAAGCTTGCGCGAGGGTGGTATCATTTCTCAAGGCGAGTTCAGAAACCGGACTGCACCCTTGAGAAGACAAGATTGGCAAAAAGGTTGATCTGTGCGCCAATAAACGGAGCAGCGACCCCGAGTGCAACCATGATTGCAACGATTTTCGGGACGAAGGTCAGGGTCATCTCCTGAACCTGGGTCAACGCCTGAAGAAGCGCAATACCAACGCCCACGATCATGGCCGTTAGAACTGCGGGACCGGATGCTACCAGAATGGTCCAGATCGCCGCCTGCATGATATCAAGGGCATCGGCTTCGTTCATTGCCAACTCCAGCCCGAATCATCCGGGCCCTATCTAAAAACTCACACCGTTGTATCGTCAGCGCTACCGTCCGTCGAGGCGTCATCACCCGTCGATCCGCCCGTACCGGTATCCATTTCCGTGCCGGTGTCTATTGGCTGGCTTGAGAAAACGACACCTGCCTGCAGCAGCACCTTGTCGCCGTCTTGCGTAATGACAATGACGCCATCGGAATAGACTTCGACTTCCTTCACCATGCCCATGACGGCATCGTCGGCGCTCTTCACATACTTGCCGACAAGATCGCCGGCGCGCGTCAGTGCCTCTGCCTGCAGCATGCTGCGCAGATGCGCATTTGTCTGAATGGTCTGTTCCACCTGTGAAAATGACGCGAGCTGCGACATCTGCTCACCGGCATCCATCGGATCGGTCGGATCCTGGTTTTTCATTTGCGCGATCAGAAGCTGCAGAAAGCTGTCGTAATTGAGGCTCGCCTTGTTGGCGGCAGTATTCGTGGCTCCCGCATTTGCCCACGGATTGGAAGCCGCCGTCGTAACCGGATCTACCGCCATGGTGCGATCTCCTTGCGGATCTGTTCAACTGTTTCCGGCGTCATTTGCTGCTCGTTAAGAACCCTGTCTTCGACCGGATAAAGCCCCCGGATCGCCTTCAAGGCATCAAAGACGCGGCCCGATGCCACCATTGCGTCAATCTGCTTCAATTCCGAGAGGATTTCGTCATTCTGGAAGCAGTTCAAAAGCATGCTAACCGACTTGCGGAAGAGCGACATGGATTGTTCCTTGCCTTCCGGATTGATGAGCATCATCTGGGCGATGAAGTATAGTTGCCGCAATGGCGTCGTGGCTTCTTCCGGCTGCAGGACGTGATTCTCCAGAAGGAATGTCACGTCGTTCAGGAATTCCAGTGCAACCTTGCGATCGACACGCAGGACCGCGCCGTTGATGAAGATACGTTCGCCTGACTTCAGCGAGATGCGCAGCGTGCTTTTCATTTCAGTCCATCCCTGATGATGGTGGTCACGTCAATAATGGCTTGGTAGTTCGTGGATTGCCGTTTTCGGATCTGCTCGCATTCCTTCAGGATCCAGATGGCAATTGAAATGAGATTGGCGCGCAACTCGGCACCAAGCTCATTTTCCGGCTGTTGCAGATCCTCGATGAAACGGATCCATACCCGCCGTGTGTAATAAATGGCATCGATTGTCTTGCGGGAATACTCCCCTTCATCTCTAGCTGCGGCGAGCAACCCAATCGATCGTTCCAGTGCCTGCCGTTCACGGTCTTTGGCGTCAGCAACGCCATCCTCCATGATCTCGGCATATGAAAACTGGTACATTCATGTGTCCTTCATTTTCATGGACTTCCCCTTTTCATCAGAGGAAGTTGACAAGGCTCAACTGTTGGAGGCGAGCTGTCAGTGTGTAGGCTGTCTCAACCAGTGCCTCGAGACCCTTTACCCTTGTTGATGCCTCGTAGGCGTCTACCGACTGAAGATCATTAAGGTGGGTTTCAATTATGTTCTGCTGCGCCTGCAGTGACTCGTCCGCCTTCTTTACGCGCTCAGCCGCAAGACCAAGCCTTGCCCGCTCCTGGTCAATCCCGAGTTTCGCAATTCCAATATACTCCATCGCCTTGTCTGCCGCTTTCAGGCGGCCAGCATCCGACGTATCGGTCGAGATAAACATTTCCGACACGAGTGCGGCCAGGACGAAGTTGCGCATTCCATCTGCATTTGAATTCGTTGAAGTCTCGACAATTTCGGACTGACTGATGCGGCTCTTCATGTTGGCATCAGATGCATTGGAGACAAAGGTTGACCAGAAGTCTGCACCACCGTCCAGCGGCTGGGTCCCGTCAAAGATAGCTTCCATCTGTGTCAGGAAATCATCCATCTGGGTTTCGGTCATCTGATCCTTTGTCGTCGGTGGCGCTTGTGACGCCAGGAAAAGGGTCAGTTCGTTTTCAAGGGCAGCTCGCGCCCCCGAAGTCGAAGATGTTACATCCTGGAAGGGGAGGACATCAGAGTTGACGCCGGCAAAAAGATACTCACCGTTGACCGAAGTATTACCAAAACTGATGAACGTATCGAGAGCCGTGCGAGCCGCCGTCTGGAACGTCGCAATATTCGTCACATCCTGGCTGTCACCAAGCGTGATCAGTGCGTTCATAATGTCCTGACCGAGATCCGACATGTTGCCCAGGGCCTCTTCCGAGGATTCCAGCCGCTGGGTCGCAAGCGAATTCGTCGTCAACATCGATTTGATACGCAAGACGTCACGGGTGAGGTCGAGACTACGTGACGTGGTCGCGCCAAGTGCCACCCCAACGTCAGCATGGCGTCCGGTGGTCACTTCCTTGTGAGCCGCCACCATGTCCTGCTGCGCCTTGGAGACCGCATAGCGCATGGTCGTCTGGATGCTCAAGGATGATACAAATGATGTTTTCATGGTTTAGCTCGCGGCCTCCATGAGTGCTCGCATCATCTGGTCGACAGTCGCCATAAGCTTCGCTCCCGCCTTGTAGGACTGCTCGATCTCGAGAAGCAGCGAGAGCTCTTCATCAAGGCTGACGCCCGTCTTGCTCGAATAGCTGTCGGTTGCCCGGCTCAGCATCGCAAGCTTGTTCTCGGTAGCCGAAGTTGCCGTACTTCTCAGCATTTCCAACCAGCCCATCGAGTCGGCTGCAAATGCCTCAAGGGTCAATGATCCTCCGATTTCGGTGTCAGGATCAAAATCGACCTTCAGGCCAAAGGCACCATCAAACTTGTTTAGGATATCGGAGAAGCCTGTCGACTTGTCGGTATTTACGACATAGCCAGCCCCATTGATGCCACCATCCCGAATGAGGTTTGGTTCTCCCAAAGGTGGAATAACTGCCGCGTTGACAACGATCCTGCCGGCGAGACCAGGTTCAACGATCCCGTTAGTCGGCAACGGAACCACATCAGGTGGCGTTGGTGCTACAATTGGCTTCCAGGTAAATAATCCAGGCAATGTCGGGATTATTGCTGGGACTGGCGGATCTGCCGTCAAATCTTCCGCCGGGTCAACTTCGGCAAAAGCAGCAATCAGACCACGGGCAACTTCGTCCAACTGGCTCTGAAATACAGGAGCCACCTCATCACGTAGTTGCAGTAACGCCTGAAGCGAGCCCTTGGCGCTGGTATCACCGCCGACGCCCGGCTTCAGGGCAATGCCATCAATATAGATGGCGTTACCCGTCGTTGACGCACTATAGGTCGTGGTCGCAACGAATGTGACACTGCGCGCTACAGTCTCGAAGAGCACCGTGCCATCTGAGGTGTAAAGCGCCACATCGTCGTTTTCACGACGGACCGAGGTTACACCGACAATTTCTGATATCTGCTTCAGGAGGGTTTCGCGCTCATCAAGAGCATCATTTGGATCTCCGCCGACAACGATCTCTTGCTTGATCTTGTTGTTCGCTGTCTCAAACTTGGCAAGGAGGCTGTTCAGCATGTCGACGCTCTGCTTGATGTCGTCGTCGGCACGCTTTCTGATCTCCTGTAAGTTTGTCGTTGCATTGTTGAGTGCATTTGCGAGGTCACGCGCGGTCGAGACCGTCGTTGCACCAAGCGTGCTCTCACCAGGCTTGGCAGCCCAGGTCTGCAACGTGTCGCGAAGGTTGCCAATCAGTTTGGAAGGGGACAGTTCATAATCGTTGCCGCCCATCAGCGACTTGATTTCTTCCAGCCCTCCCAGAAGAACCTGCTGCCCGCTGAAAAGAGAGGAGCTTTCAATTGTCTGGCGATAAAGCGCAAGGTTCTGCGATCGTTCAATTGCGACCACCAGCGCGCCAGTGCCGCCGGTCGTCAGCACGGCAGAACGTCGGACGTAATTCGCGTTCTGGGCATTAGCGATATTCTTCGAAGTGACACCCGTTTGCGCGCCAGTATTGTTGAAAATCGACTGTGCAGTAGAAAGTGCTGACGAAAGTGACATTGATTAACTGCCTTTAGGAACCAGTCCCCGTTATCTCTTCAGGTTGACGAGAACTTCCAGTAGTTCAGACCCGGTCTGGAAGACCTTGGAATTTGCGGTGTAATTGCGCTGCGCCTCAATCATCGAGGTTAGTTCCTCAGCAATATCAACGTTAGAGTCTTCCAATGCACCAGAAAGTATCGTGCCGTAGCTTCCATTGGCCGGATATCCCATAACGATGACACCTGAATCATTGCTTTGAGAATAGACGTTACCTGCTAAGGGATTGAGCTGATCCGGGCTCTGTACGTCCGCCATTGCGATACGGTACTTCGGCTCAAGCTTTCCATTTGAATATTTTAGATAAACGATACCCTCTTCACTGATCTCATGACCGACGACATCACTTGCGGCATTTCCGTCAATCTTGCCGTTGCCAACCTTGAAGTCGGAAGACAATTGCGTGGACCCGGCAATATCGATTTCTAGCGCGTTGAATACAGCACCGCCGAGTACCATTCCTTGGGTCGTTAGCGACTTTGGCGTTATTATTTGGCCGTCTGACCCGAAGGAAATCACAGGCAGTGTCGCCCCCGATCCATTTGAGGGAGCAGCTACACTCGATTGCGACGCGTTTGTGGTGACACCCGAAAAGTCAATAGACAGGGGGCCTAGGGTTCCGGTCGCGGGAAGAGCCATAGTCCCCCCCGGTATAGGAAAGGCCGAACCGTTCAGCTGCGTTGCGCCGTCAAAGACATTCACGTTCCAGGCACCGGCTGATTTGGTGTATACATACGTCAAATTACGTGCAGCACCATTAGTGTCATAAACGATTTCATCGGGGGGAGTATAGGTGGTGCCGTCAACGGCTCCCGGATCCAGGTTTCCAGTTGCAACCGCACCTGTACTCGCAGTAAACGTTGGCGCAAGGACTGAGTATCCATCGTAAGCAACGTCGACCGACCACGTATTATCAGCCAGTTTGGTGTAGGTGAAATCTAGGAGACGCGTATTGCCTTGGCTATCATAAGCAATGAGAGACGTCGATTTTTCGTATCCAACACCTTCGTTTGACGGGAGGTTTACATCGAGAATACCGCTTTGCGACGCTGAAGCATTTAGGGTTCCGGAAGACAGATTTATCTTGGTGAGGCCATCAAATCCGTTCACCACAATTGTGGGATCATCCGTCGAAGAATACTGATACCCCATCAGCGTGAAGCCAGCAGCATTTTGCAGTGTTCCATCTGACATTCCAGTGAAGTTTCCAGAGCGCGTCAAGTAGTCAACGCCATCAGTCCCTTCCACGATAAAGAAGCCGCGGCCATTTATAGCCAGATCAGTCGGTGACGTCGTGTAGGTGAATGTGCCTTGTGATGATATCGAGTATCGGACATTGGTTGTAACGCCGCCAGAATTATATGCCCCTTCGCTAGACGGCAGAACCAGAGACGAAAATTGCGTCGATGCCTTCTTGTATCCAGCCGTTGAAGCGTTTGCGATATTGTCACCAACCGTGCCGAGGCGGTTGGCTTGCGCATTCATGCCGGATACGCCGGTTCTCATGGTCCCGTAGAGGCTCATCTCAAATCCTCGTTGTCACTATATAAAATCAGACTATTTGACGGGCCTTGTGTGAAGCTGTCTGGTTTGTTGGTTACGGTTGGCCGACAGCCATCAATTCCAGTTGATGCAGTAGCCAAGGAAACGCTTAGAATCGACCGGATCAAATCCGAGCTTCCTGCGCAGTTTCTTGCGGAGCTTGCTGATATGGCTTTCGACGACATTTTCTTCGACTTCCTCGTCGAAGATCCCGTAGATCGCGTTGAAGATCTGCGTCTTCGAAACACGCCTACCACGATTGGCAACCAGGTATTCGAGGATGCGCCGCTCACGGCGCGGCAGCGGGAAGGCCTCGCCAGCAATCTCCGGATCCCGTCCGTCGGAGAACACCCGAATGTGACCGACATCGGTGTGGGTAGAAATGGCTTTCAGGCGTCGGCGGATAGCCGCGGCGCGTGCAAGGATTTCACGTGGATGAACAGGCTTGCGAACGACATCGTCAACGCCACTGTCAAATAATGCGAGCGTGGCATCAAGCGACGGCTGGTCGCTGACTGCGATGACCGGTGCTTCGGAACGATCCCTGATCGCGCGCGGCAGTTCCAGCATGCGATTGCCCTGACCAATCAGGAATGCTTCCACCGCATTGATGTCACCGTCCGCCGCCGTATTGACCCAGTCGGAAAACTCCGCCGGGTCGAACCCGGTTGAAGGTATCCCCTCACGACCAAAAAGAGAAGTATATCCATTTTTTACGAGCTCGCGCTCGTCAACCACTACGATCATTCGTCCGCCTCCGAATCAGTTGTGGTGTTTCGATGTCGTTATGGGTACGAATCGGAGGAATCAGGCACAAGGTGCAGGAAATTAACTAAACAAATTAATAGTTGATTAACCTCGACCTGGTGATTTGCACTATATTTAGTGGGTCACCTTGCAAGAGCCACTATTATTTAAGTGGAAAGAAAGGCCTTAAGGCTAATGCCTGACTTGCATCGCTTATTTTAGCCTCAAACTTGCCACATATCGAGAAACGATTCATGGCTGGCGAAATCACAATTTTTAGTTGTTATTTTCGACAAAACTCAGACGCGTTCGATGTCCATTTTCCATAACCCGTTGCGACCAGATTACTGATCACGCGACATACATATTTCTTCTGGGCAGGGTCATTGTCCGGCCCCGCATGATAGCGTGCGACCGCCATCGTCCAGGTCTCATGGCGGTCATGCAGGTTGCTCAGGAATTTCGCGGCATATTCTACGTTGCGCCTTGGATCGAACATCTGAGCTGGAGAGGTGAAGCTCTCTGCATGATAATAGTGATTGATCTGCATGCAGCCGAGATCGATCAGCTTATGCCCTTTTCGCCTTGCCGCATCGAACACCTCAAGTGCCTCCTTTTTCGATGCAGGATAATAGGCCTTGCCCTCGACATTCATTGCGAATGCATAGAGCGAACCTTTCCGACCCGTCTCTGTCAGTCCAACGGAATAGAGGATGCCTTCAGGTACTCCATATTTTGCAGCGGCTGCCTGGATTTCACTTTCGCACAAGCCGGATGATGCCGAAGCATCAGAGATAAAGATTGCCAGAACGAGCCCCGACAGGACCGCCAGGCGCCCGATCGTCCGAACCCCATTCGCCACCAGCATCTGCATCTCCGTTCATCGCGCTTGCAAACCGTGTTGATTGCTCCTTGGGAGCATCACTGTTGCGCTCACCATTGCCAGCCATCTGCTGCCCCATCTGGGTGTCTTGCTGGCCCTTCTGGGAGGATGTGTCCGTATTGGAGGCAATATTGATTGTCACCTGGTCCACGGAGAAGCCTTGTGACTTCAATGCATCGAGCATGCCGGCACTGTCTGCGCTCAACTGTCGGTGCGCTGCGCGTGTCTCGACAGTGAGGTGAACATGCAATTCTTCACCAACCAGCCGCAAGGTCGCAGTCACCATTCCAAGGTTATGTGGGTTCATCTGCAGCTTCAGCATGTGGACCGTGGAACCGGTTGCTGTTCCATTCGCAAGGCTCGACTGGGTCGAACCTGCCTGCATAGAGGTCGACCATTCCGGGTCCGCCACCATGCTCGCAAGGAGTGACGCACTGTTGGAATTGCCTACCAGCCCCAGGAAGCGCCTGGAATCGAGCACCACCACACTGTCTGCACCAGCAGAGCCTGCCTTACCCTCGACCGCACGCTCACGTCCGTTTGCAGCAGCCATCATCTCGCCGTTCAGGCTACCATTCCGGGCATTGATGAAGCGAAGCGGGCGTCGCTCGCGATCGATGTCGTCCGTCGGCAGATCCAATGTATCGGATGGATCTGCATTTAGACCCGCACCACTCGTTTGAGCCACATCACGACCATGGGCGCCACTGGACTTTCGGCCGTCAGTCATCCTGCGGACATCCATCCCGACCGCGTCTGAATTGCCCTGCCCCGTCTGACCTGCAAGCATCGCCAGAAGATCTGTCGCTTCATCACCTGTCGCAGTCTTGGGGGGCTGTTTTTCCTTACCCTGTGCAGTCGGATCCGCCTCAACCTCTTCGGACCCATCCGAAACCGGCCAACCCCCAGCCTCTTTCAATTTCTCCCCGGCTGAGGACGCTTCGCCTTTTCCTTTGGCAGTTCCAAAGACCTCTGTGATGGAGACGCGATTTTGAGCACCGGAATCCAACTCGCCTTCCATCGTCATGACGCTCGCGGCATATGCCCGGACGCCCGCCCTTGAGCCAGCATTTTCCGATGGTAGCGAAGCATCTTCAACCGTGGTAGCATCACCGTTGCCGCGGCCACCCTTCTCTCCTGCGCCGCCGTCACGGTCCAGCTTCGATAAGGTGCCCGAAAAGTCGTCCGAAGATCCACCACTTCTGGCGCTCCGACCCCCGCCCTTAACCGACGGATCGCTATGCTGTGTCGTGGAGAGTACATCCAGCGTCATTGACCTACACCTTCCTGGCTCAGAAGTTCGTCGATCGCGCTCAATTTTGCGCGGCCATCATCCACAAATGTCTTGAATTCGGGGGAGGTCGTGGCACCACCATTTTCAGACAACACCGTCTCGACCGAAGTGGAGCCGGACATGTCGTCCACTGGCACTGCGTCGACCGCGACCGCATCGATAACCGGAGCCACAATGGGGTTCACGCCTTGCGCGAGGCTTTCGGCCACGGGTTCACGCAAGACCTCCTCGGCCACAACACGTGCGGCCTCTCGAAGAGCGCGGTCACGGGGTGAAAGTTCATCTGCCGGTATTTCAGCAAGGTCCTTCATGGCTGCATCTATATTGGCCGTGGAGATTGCGGCCACGCCCCGGTAAAGTTTTGCAAGTACGTCCGGCGCCTCATCTTCCAAACCCGAGAGCGCGATCGCCCGGGCAGATGCCAATCGACCAAGATCTGTCTTTCCCTCCAGCGCTGCCTGGCGGGCAATGCGCAAGAATACCTCCCGACGCCGATCGACATCCATGAACTCGACGGTCCCATCGATATCGTGGACTTCAACCTGTGGGAAATGCTCAACCACCAGCTGAACAAAAAAGTCGACAAACTGGCTGGCATAGGGAGAGTGCACGAAGCGACGAGCATATTTGCGGGAATAGGACAGTCCCTTTTTGACCAGGTCCGCATCGGCAGCGATTGCTACAGAGCGCCGAAGCGCAGCTTCTTCAACGATCGTACCCGGAGCACCAAGTCTTGCCATATCAAAGAAAGCTAGCGCTGCTTTCGGATTTTGGGGGACAGTGACATTGCCACTGACCAGCGCAATGTAAGGGGCAATTGTCTCGCTGCGATATTCCTTCGCCATGTCGCCAAGCGTCTTGGCAACAAGCGTACCCTGCCCGTTCAGATATTTTCGCAACGCATCCGCGATACGCGTATCAAAGTTTCCCGCAATGTCGCGATCGTCGAGGTATTCGAGCGTCATCGGATTGCCGCCACTCATGGCGTAGATCAACACGGCATCGACATTGCGCGGGTCGTTATAGACCGAAGGATCAACAGAACGCAGGGCCTTATCAATCCTGTCGAGCATATAGCGCTGCATCTCGCCTGCGGAGTGGTCGCCGAGAACCACAGTATCCTGAACGAATTGCAGGGAGCGTAAAAGAACATGCGGCGCAAGCGCGGTATCATCCTCAGCCGCCATTGACGTCGAAGACTGGGCAGAGAGCGCGACGGCAAGCACTAAAAGGACCCGTTTCAGCACTGCAATCTGGTTGATCATCCTTCACCTGTCTCAAGGAGGATCTCGATACGCCGGTTCGCCGCCGCAAGCGGGTCGTCCGGCACCTGCAACATGCGATCCGCATAGCCGGAAACCTGCCGGACCCTCTGTTCTTCAAGACCGCCGCGGACAAGCATGTAGTAGGCACTGTGTGCACGTGCCATTGACAGACGCCAGTTGTCGTTCTCGTTTCCCTTGAATTGACGGCCATCGGTATGACCACGGACTAAAATGGCGCCTTTTCTCGCTTCGAGCACCGCCCCGATCTTCTCCATCGCCAGAACCATCTCCCGGCGAGGCACGGCCGAACCAACGTTGAACATCGGATCTTCCATCTGATCGGAAATGGTCACTAGCAACCCACCCTCCGTCGCAGTCACGACCAGACCCTCTGCAAGCTTGCCCGCAATTCCCTTGAGCTGCGTTTCAATTTCATGGTGCAGATGATCTGCAGCCTGTTCTTGACTATTCTTGCTAGAATGGTCGTCGGCTTCAAGTGAAGCCTCGACAGCTACCTCGCGATGCTCATCAACTTTCGAGACGGCCTCTTCCGTCGCTGGATAATTTTCCGGAAGTTGCGTATTCTTGCGCAATTGTGGCGCAAGAAGTGCGCCTTCGTCTTCGGAAGTCACATCTGTAACCTCAGGGTCATTTTGTGCTTCCTCACGCCGCTCCGCGGATGTCACTTCAATTTGCCGCGTCCAGAAGTCCGGATCAAACGGATCACGATAGGCTTCACCACCCTCTGCCCCAGTTGCAGGGCCGGAGTCGGCGGCACCGCCTTCACCCTTGGCGCTGACATTGGCCTGCTGGCCGACTTCCTGTGCGATCTCGGCTAGTACCGAGTACGGATTTTCAAAGTAGTCGGCCTCGGAATAATTGGTCTCGTCTCCGGATGTTGACGTCATATCCTCGCCGGTAGCTGCGGCTGAGCCGATGGTGTCTTCGTCAGCCTTGACGGTCGAACGCTCTCTCTGCTCCACACCTTCCGCTTGATCGACAGGTCGCTCTATCCCCTTCTTCGCCGGTGTTTCATCCGAAAGCTTGATCGGATTGAAATAACTGGCCATCGATGCCTTCGTCTCTTCATTGGCCGCATTGACTAACCACATGACCAGAAAGAACGCCATCATTGCAGTCATGAAGTCGGCATAGGCAATCTTCCACGCACCCCCGTGCCCTTCATCGTGATTGACGCGATGACGTTTCACAATGAGGACTTCATTCTTGCCGTGGTGGTGATTTTCACCTGAACTCATGCCAGAACTTCCTTAAGCCGCGCCGACCAGGCCGACATCCTTGTCACAAGGGCTGCCTCGCCGAGGTCAACCGTGATATCCAGGTCCGGTGCCTCGACATGACGAATTGAGGATCTCGTACCGTCATCCAACGCTTCCGTCAGCTGTTCATGCAGACTGGCCGGACCATGCACCGTCACCACGGCGATATCACCTTCGACAATCGCCGCACGAACAAGTACTGCCAAGTCGGCAACTGCCTTCGAAACCAGTGCCTTTTCTAGAAGCGGGGCGAGCGCCACTGAGGTCTGGTTGCTGATTGCTTCCGCAAGGAGAAGCGCCATGCCGGACATCTTCTCCTGTACAGATGCAATCAGATCATTCTCGTGGCGTTGACGCAGCACGTTCAGCGCGGCTGCATGCTCGTCAACAAGCTTCTGGCGCTCCTCTTCCCAAGCCGATCTTGCATCTTCGAGACCGGCCTCATAGCCTTCACGGTGGGCCTCTTTTCGCTCAGCCTCCAAGTCCACAGGCGCTTCTTCAATGGCGAAAGTACCTATGTCGTATTCCCTCTCGTTTTCGAAGGGCATGGCTGGAGCCGGTGGCGGCTCGCCAAAATCCTTCAGATAACGCGCGATCGAGGCTGTCATTGCTGGTCCTGCTTTCCTGGTATTGCCTCCAAGGACACCTATCACCGGAACCGATCGGTCCCTTGCGACACACGCCTTGCTTTGTCACAGCAAGCACAAAGTGGATGTTCGGCACTTATCGCACGCTAGATTTCCAAGCTTGCGCGAAAATGAAGGTGACTACCGTCATTGTGCCCATGACCACGCAGTGGGACGGCCCCGAAGGCATTCAGTCATACTACTGCCGGAAGAGCGTTAAAATATTTTCGGCATTGGTATTCGCGATTGATAGCGACTGGATGCCCAGTTGCTGCTGGGTCTGCAATGCCTTGAGGCGTGTCGATTCCTCATTCATGTCGGCATCAACCAGGCGACCGATACCCTTGTCAATCACCTTGATTAGGGAGGACACGAAATTTTCCTGGAGATTGATGCGACTCTGGATGGACCCAAGGCTTGACGCGGCACTCGTCATTGCTAGAAGTTGCCGGTCGACAAAGCTAGTGATCACATCCAGGATATCGTCGTCCTTCTCGATGGAACCCGGAACGAGCGCGTTCATTGCTGTCGCCAGGTCTCCCAACTTCGTAATGTCAAGCGTAACAACGGAGATATCAACATTGCGACTGTCCAAGCTGCTTCCTGCCGAGACGACAAAGAAGAAGTTGTCTGCACCATCATTGTAGACAGGCGCTGTCGTCGCCGTCGGTAATGCTGGATCCGAAGTCGTAACTTCTACCCAACTGTCGTCGGCGATCTTGTAGTAGGAGACTACTCCCGTAGTGTAGATAAATGCGTCAACGTTACCGTCCCCGCCGATTGCGGCAAGGTCTGCGTCGGTATAGGTTTGGACAACATGGTCTATCTGCGTTGTCACACCCGTATCCGTAGTAGATACAACGACGCTTGTCTCACCTTTCCCAAGATATTTAAGGCTTGTGTCGAGAATACCGAGTTTACCCCCGGTCGTATCGAAAAGCGCCGTTTTGGAGTCCATGGGATAATTCACTGTCGTGACTGCCACTTCACCTGACGGACCGCGAGTAAAGGCGGAAACCACTTCTTTTATCAACGGCTTTTCTGTCGGTGGGCTTCCCCCATCGCTGATTTCTCCCTGGATCCAATTCTCTCCAGAAAAACTTGCCGACTGGGAAATGCTCCGGAGTTGTTCCTGGAGCTGTGCGATTTCTTCCTGGATCTTGGCGCGGTCAACACCAACCCCGAAGGCCGCAACAATCTTCGACTTGATTTCCTGAACAGTGGAAATGGCGCTATCCATCGCCTCATAGGCAGTATCGACTTTTGCCGCACCAAGTCCCAGCGCATCCTGGACTGTAGAAAGCGTACTATTGTCCGAACGCATGGTCGTTGCAATCGACCAGTAAGCGGCATTATCTTGGGCTGTCTCTACGCGAAGACCTGTGGAGACGCGAGCCTGCGTTGTCTCTAAGTTGCGATCAATCGAACGTAGAGTCTGTAGCGCTGCCATGGCCGCGATATTGGTGAGAATGCTCGTCATTGTCTGTTGCCTCTGTCTTGCATGCCAATACGCCTCTAAAGGAGGCCAACGACGAGTGGGCTTCATGCATGGCCGCCTCATACCCATCATGGGTGGCGCTCTGCCGTTCTTTAATAAATTATTAACGAACGCAGTTAACAGCCTTGTGTAGTTGATGACAAGGCCGAACCAACTTCACCAGCATCAACCGGCAGGTTTCGCGCAAGCCACGCAATCGGGTAGGAGGGAGCGTTGCAGCGTCTCCGTCCCACAGCACCGTGCGTACGGTGCCGAACACGGCATTCATACAGTTGCAAGGCGTCATAGCTCGTCTTGAAGCGAGATCAGCCCGAGCTTGTCAATGAAGGCCTTCTTGAAGGCAGCGTTCATGCGAATGCTCCAGCCTTGGGCCGTGACCGGCCGAATTAAGTACGCGCTGCTTTGTTAGACCTTGTTGCAGCAGTTTGTGGACCAGGTACGTGGTCGTTTCCGTTACCGCCATAGCACTCAGCGCAGTTTGCGCCGCGGCCAGCCGTCAAGCTCCTCGAGAACCCTCTTTGCCTCGGTCAGCCGGAAATAGACAATCCAGCCACGCAGGATCGGGGCGAAACGCTTGATGGTAGCACCAACGACGCGACCACACCTGGCACGACACACCGCCTTAAGCTTTCCCTTGAGACACCCACGCCGGACGGTACAATTCACAGACACAGCGCCGCTTGGGAGGTTATGGTATAGCCGAGAAAAGTACGCTTCACCGGTCGGTCCATCCGCCTTTCTCGGTTGACCGCAAGCTTCAGCCGCTCGGCCACGAATCGGGTGAGCGAGGCCAGTATCCGCTCGCCGGCATGCTCTGGCCGTACATAGACGCTGCAGTCATCGGCGTATGTGGATGCGCCCTCCCGGGGATATCGGGCTTCACAGCGCCTTTGCTGTTCGGCTAGAGCGTCAGGCGATTAAGCTACAACGCAGCCTGCTTGCTTGAAGTAATTCCAACACCCCTGCGGGGTGAAGAGGTTGTATATCCTGCCGATGGCCTTCCATAGCTCTCGCGGTTCCCATCACCAGAGCCGCAGAGGACTTGCACCTCCAAGTCACCTCGACCGCCACCCCAGCGGACAAGACCGCGCCCCTTTCGAGGCGCGGTCCTTTGCATCCAGTCAACCCAAATCAGCGCGACGGAACGAAACCGCCCCAGCCAGAGGCGCCGCCTACTGACGGAAGAGCGACAGGATGTTTTCGGAAGTGGTATTGGCGATCGACAGCGCCTGGATGGCAAGCTGCTGCTGGGTCTGCAAGGCCTTGAGGCGTGTGGATTCTTCGTTCATGTCCGCATCCACCAGACGGCCGATGCCGGAGTCGATCGAGTCAGTCAACGCCGAGACGAAGTCCTCCTGCAGCCCGATGCGCATGGCGATCGAGCCGAGGGCGGCGGTCGCGCTGGTAATGCCTTCCAGTTGGGTATCGACGAACTGCAGCAGGTGCTCCAGCACCTCAGCTTCCGTGAAGCCGGTCTGCTGCGCCAACTCGGCCAGCTTGGTGATGTCGAGATCCGAGACGGAAACCTTGAAATCTGTCTCAACCTTGCCCGGAGCAGTGGAATTATCCTCATCGATGAAGTAGTGGAAGTCGGTTGGTGTAGTTCCCACCGTAAGCGCCGCCTTTACACCATCCCTGTAGAGCGTGTCTGCAGGGGTTGCCGTTTGGGCCACAGCATCCGCTTTTACCCAAACATCGTCAGCACCGAGCTTAATGTAATACTCAGTTTTTCCAGGGTTGGTCGCATGATTATTCCCATAGACAATGGTAGCCACAGAGGAGGCCGGCGCGGTTGCGCCGAATGTCACCGTCGCATAATTCGGATCGGTAGTGATTGCTACCGGGACCTGATTGGTTGCGTCCAGGCTTTCGAGGCCTGCCTTCGTCGTGGCGGCGACATTGTGAATTTCTACGGTCGGCGCCGTTACAAGGAACAGGCTGGTGTAAGGAACAGCTGTCGCGGCGGCCGAAAGCGCGGGCTGATGATCAGGGGCCGTTGCGGTAGCCGTTACCTTTACCCAGAGATCCTTGCCATTTTCATCGTGGGCCTGCGAGTAACCGGTGATCGTTGTTCCATCCGCTGCATAATCCGGCGTATTGTAGCGAACATATTTGTCGCCACCTGCCGTGGTGTAATAGTCGGGCAGAAGATTGGTGGTGCCGGCCGTGAGCACGTTGGTTCCGTCGGCTGCCAAGGATTCGCCTGTAACCGTGACCGGCTCATGGACCGTGATCTCAACTGTCGTCCGCCTTCCATCAATCTTCGCCGTGGTATCGAGAATACCATTCTTGATGGAGTCGGCACTGGTATCGTAGAGCACCGTCGTGGAATCTAGATCATAGGCGATTTTCTGCACGCGGACGCTACCCTCAGCACTGCGGACGAAGGAGCCGACGACGCTTTCCGTGACCGGGCCGCTGCTGATATCGGCGCGCAGCCAGTTTTCACCGGAGAATGATGCCGACTGCGAAATGCTCTCTAGCTGCTGCTGCAACTGCGCGATTTCTTCCTGGATCTTCGACTTGTCGACGCCGTCTTCCGTTGCGGCAACGAGCTTGGCCTTGATTTCCTTGACGACTTCGACAACGGTCTCCATCGCCGAATAAGCGGTATCGACCTTGGCGGCACCTAGGCCGAGGGCATCTTCCACGGCGGAGAGCGCCATATTGTCGGAACGCATCGTGGTCGCAATCGACCAGTAGGCGGCATTGTCGGACGCCGTTTCGACACGCAGACCCGAAGAAACATGGGATTGGGTGGATTCGAGGTCGGAATTGATCGAACGCAGCGTCTGGATGGCTGCCATGGCGGAAATGTTGGTCAAAATGCTGGTCATGATACTTGCCCCTATTTTGGCTGATAAAGGGACATTCCGGTGCGCCGGAAACGATGGCCTGGCCTGATGCCCGTTAACCTCTTTTTCGTCTTGGTTAACCCATCGTTGCGATGGCACCAGTTATGGCGGAAATGGTTAACAAAGGTTAAACGCCATTAATAAAAATGAACGAAGCATGAAGATTTTCGGTAACGGGGGATTGGAGAAACCCGTTCGCCAGTCGATCGACCTTCCCCTTGTGGTACACATCAACGGGCGTAAGGCCACAGGAAAACCGCCGCAAGAATCGGGATTGAGGGAACCTTAGGGCGTCTCCTCCTACACCACTGTACGTACGATTCCGGAGCGGTTCCCATCACCAACCAGGACCTGCGGAGGACTTGCACCTCCAAGTCACCTCGGCCCATCACAGCGAACAAGACAGCACCAGTCAAGGCGCCATGCACCATTCCGGACGCACACAGAAAAGACCGCCCCAGGGGACGGCCTTTCCAAATCGTTTCGAAAGCAATCCGATTAACGGAAGAGCTGGAGAATGCTTTCCGAGGAGGAGTTGGCGATTGACAGTGCCTGGACGGCAAGTTGCTGCTGGGTCTGCAGTGCCTTCAGGCGGGTCGATTCCTCGTTCAGGTCGGCATCAACCAGCCTACCAATACCCGAGTCGATTGAGTCGGTCAGCTTGTGGACGAAGTCTTCCTGCATATCGATGCGCATCTTGATGGAGCCGAGATCTGCAGCGGCGCTCGTGGCTGTGTTCAGCTTGTCGTCGACATACTGGATCATCATGTCGAGAACTTCCTTCTCGGTATAGCCAAGCTTGTTAGCAAGATCGCCGAGCTCAGTAATATCGAGATCCGAGACCGAAATGCCAGCATCGGTTTCGACCTCACCGAGTGCACCGGCAATGCTTGTATTGTCGGTGTCGATGAAGAAGTGATGTGTCGTGTTGCTCAGGGCAGCCTTATCGCCGTTCTGATACTGGTTGTCTGCAACGCCGGCAGATGTCGCAGTACTTGCTGCAGGAGTTGACTTAGCAACGCGATCGGCTTTTACCCACGTATCGTCAGCACCGATCTTAATGTAGTAGTCTGTGCCAATGTTTACCACACCAGTAGCAAGATCCACCGCGTTAACGCCGGCGGCAGTCAAGTTCTCTGCATTGGTAGCGGCAACCGTTGCCGTCTCAATCACTGGAGCAGTCTGAATGTAGTAATAGCCGGTGGCTGCACCGGCGGCGCCAGTCTGCAGGTAGACATCTGCACCGGCAATTGCCTTGGGAGCAAGAGCGGCTTCCGTATCTGCTGCCGGGATAGCAGATACCGCAGCGTATTTAACCTTGACCCAGAGATCCTTGCCACTGGCATCCAAAGCCTGCGTGACTGAAGCATCAGCATTTTTTGTATTGTAACGCATGTAGGTATCACCACCAGAAGTGGTGTATACCTCATTGCCCTCTGCCGTTACTGTAAGAAGGTTACTCGCGTCGGCTGCCAGAGCCTCACCTGTAACGGTGATTGCTTCTTTTTTTGTAATTTCAAGCGTAGCGCGCTTTTCGTCAAGCTTCAGTGTGGCATCTAGAATGCCCGCTTTGTCAACGCCGGTAGCCTCATTGGTGTCGAACAGAACCGTCGACGCGCTCAATTGATGGCTGATGCGCTTGATCGATACGCTGTCCTCAGTGCGAACGAAGGAGCCGACGACGCTTTTGGCGAGCGATTCGGTGGAACCGCCGAGATTGGCCTGCAGCCAGTTTTCGCCGGAGAAGGAGGCCGACGAAGCGATTGACGCCAGTTGGTCCTGAAGCTGGTCAATTTCTTCCTGGATCTTCGACTTGTCGACTCCCTCTTCTGTAGCAGCAACCAGCTTGGCCTTGATTTCCTTGACCACGTCGATCGCCGATTCCATGCCCGCATAGGCGGTATCGACCTTCGCGGCGCCGAGGCCGAGGGCATCCTGTACAGCAGAGAGCGCCATATTGTCGGAACGCATCGTTGTGGCGATAGACCAATAAGCGGCATTGTCGGACGCCGTTTCGACGCGCATGCCTGAGGAGACGCGGGCTTGGGTTTCTTCCATGCCAGAATTGATGGATCGCAGGGTCTGCAACGCAGACATAGCCGCGATATTGGTGAGAATACTCGTCATAAGTGTATTGCCCCTTGAATGGCTGATAAAAGGAAGGGACATTCCGGTTCACCGGGAGCGACAGTCAGCATCATGCTTGTTAACGGGCTGATTTTTTGTGTTAACTCGTCGCTTCGATGGCACCAGTTAACGGAGTTATGGTTAACGAACCCCTAAGCGCGGAAGTAAAATCCGCACTGCAGAAATGGCGAAGCCGCACCCGTTTCCGGATGCAGCTTACAATCAGGGACAGTGCTCGGGTCAGCCTCCCTTGCCCTGCCTTTCCGCGGGAAACGAGACGGTCAGCCTCCGCTCGTTTCAGTTCTTACAGGCCGCGTGCAGCGACAATTTCGCAGCCCCTGATTACCCAAATCCTAATTTTCACAAGCGGCCGCTGGCCTGCTGATTTCATGGTTAATGGATTGCCAAGTGGCATGGTTAACCAAACCTTGCATCGGCGCTTGAGCCGACAACCTGCAGCTACTACATAAGCGAACGGGTGACCCTCCATCCCGTTCGCGGCAAGAAGGTCGCAGAACGAAGGCTGGTGAGGAGCAGTTCCCTGCCAGCCTGGAAAAAGCCGCACCCGTTTCCGGATGCGGCTTGTCTGCAAGTCTGCGGCCCGGTCAGCCCGGTCTGCCAGAACTCGGTCTAGCGGAACAGCGATAGGATGTTCTGCGAGTCGCTGTTGGCGATGGACAGCGCCTGGATGGCGAGCTGCTGCTGTGTCTGCAGCGCCTTGAGGCGAGTCGATTCTTCGTTCATATCGGCGTCGACGAGGCGGCCGATACCCTTTTCCATGGCGTCTGATAGCTTGGACGCAAAGTCTTCCTGCAAGCCGACACGCATGGAAATCGAACCGAGCTGCGCCGCTGCACTGGTGAGTTCGGTCAGTGCGGCGTCGACAGACGTAAGCGCGTGACTGACTGCCTTGTTGAAATCGTTGCCGAAGTCCGTAGCAAATCCAGTTGCGGTGATATTGAGCGTCTTGATCGAGTAAGCCATAGGCTGATCTGTAGTCGGCGCAGTATTGGCCGTATCGATGTAATAGAGATCGTCTGCATCAACGGCATTGGCATCGCCATCGGCATTGGAATCATAGAATGCTGCCTGCCCCGCTTCCTTATCAGCGTCAGCAACAACCTTCACCCAGGTGTCATCATCGAGCTTTGCATACGATCCCGCAACAACTTCGGCAGTCGCGCCCGTAGCAACAGTGCCAACGCCATTAGCGAAGGATACGCCGGCTGTCAGCAGTTCGTCTACGGTATAGGTTTTAACCGTAAACTCCTGATCCTCGCCGCCGATATTCACTTGAAGTGTTGCACGGGCGGTACCCGGGCCTTGCACTGCCTTGTCGAGGATGCCGCTAGTGCCATCGTCGCTGATCAGTGCTTTGACTTCGTAGTCAATGGTCTTGACCGAAACACTACCACCTTCGCGCACGAAAGAGCCAACGACGGTCTTGGTTGCCCCGTCTACACCCTTGAGCCAGTTCTCACCGGAGAAAGAGGCATTTTCAACGATAGCGCCCAATTGTTGCTGCAACTGCGTGATTTCACCCTGGATCTTGGCCTTGTCGGCAGAGGATTCCTGAGCGGTAATAAGCTTATTCTTGATTTCCTTGACGACTTCGATAACCGACTCCATGCCGGCATAAGCAGTGTCAACCTTGGCGGCACCGAGACCGAGAGCGTCCTGAACCGCGCTGAGGGCGGAGTTGTCGGAACGCATGGTGGTGGCGATTGACCAATAGGCAGCATTGTCGGAAGCGGCGCCGACGCGCAGCCCCGAGGAAATCCGGCCTTGGGTGGTTTCCATGTTATTTGAGATCGAACGGAGAGTTTGGAGCGCTGCCATCGAGGCAGCGTTGGTGAGAATGCTCGACATTTAATTGTCCCTTTAAAACGAGATACTATGGGGGGGACATACCAGCTCGATCGGATGATCTTCCGGTCACGACAATTCGGCCTCATGCCACTCGGTGCCGCATCTTTGGCTACCAAACCTGTCGTGTGAGGCCAAACTCGCAGCCAATTCTTGCCAAGTTCTTTAAATCGGAACTCAGCCCAAAAGGCCTTCAAAACGTAGTGAACGGGGGGTAAGGGAGTGTGGTTAACAAACTATCCAAACGACCGGACAAGGCTCCCAACGAGCAGGTTCCAGCCGTCGATCAGAACGAAGAACAGGATCTTGAACGGCAGCGAAATCGACGTCGGCGGCAACATCATCATGCCCATCGCCATCGTGATTGCTGCCACGACCATGTCGATCACCAGAAACGGCAGAATAATCAGAAAACCGATCTCGAAACCTCGGCGGATCTCCGACAGCATGAAAGCCGGGATCAAAACCCTGTAATCAATCGCTTCCGGGCTACCAACATCCTGACCACGTTCACGAGCAAGATCGACGAAAAGCGCAAGATCCTTGCCGCGTGTATTGACGCTCATGAAGCTACGGAACGGTTCGGCTATGCGTGCCACCGCTTCCGCCTCCTCGATCTGATTGTCCAGAAGTGGCTGCACACCTTCATTCCAGGCCCGGTCAAATGTCGGCGTCATGACATAAAATGTCATGAAAAGAGCCATCGAGATTAAAATCAGATTGGAGGGTGCCGTGGCGAGCCCCATTCCTGACCGCAGGATGGAAAACGCGATGACAAAGCGGGGAAAGCTCGTCACCATGATCAATATGCCCGGAGCCACCGACAAAACGGTCAGCAGTCCGAACGTTCGGATGATCCATGCGGAAACCGAGCCGTCCACAGGAAGGTTCAAAAGATCCGCCGGTGACTGTTGCGCGAGCGCAATGCCGGGTACCACCACCAGGACAATGGCAAGAGAAATCAGCCGAATCATGCGATCACGCGGATACTGGACATTCATTTTCGATACGCATCGTTAACCATCAAGGTCAAGCACTCCGCCCGACGATCCCCGGTTATCGATGTCTCTCCTGACGTCGACCGCTACTCGATCACCATCGTTCTGAACAGAACTCTCGAAACCTTGCCTTTTGAGCGCAAGGCAACACGCTCCTGGATATCGTCTCGCAGATACTGGAAACCACGTGGCCCGCCGATCTGCTGCAGCGAAACCGTGCGCAAGTAGGCAAGGATGTCCTGATGGATGTCTTCCGCAAGCGACAGTTCCGGAACACCATTGAATGCAAGAGCAACTTCCAGGCGGATCCAGTTTTCCGACGGATAGGCGAGGTTTGTCGTTATCGGATCGAGAAGGACGACACCATTTTCTTCCGTGGCAATTTTCGGGATATCTTCCCCTTCTGCCCCAGACCCACCATCAAGGGATGCCACTTCCGTGCCTTTCTGGACCGGTGGCGCAATGACGCCACCCAAAACCCAGCCTCCGCCGGCGCCTAGGACCGTCAGTCCGGCAATCCCGGCAATCAGGATTTTCCTGGACTTCTTCTTGGCCGTTTCATCCACGTCTTGCGTCTCATCCATTGTCAAAATCCCGTGCGCAAGAACTTGCCTAGAAGGGTGAGAAAAGATCCACGACCTGCTGGCCGATCGGCGGCTGCTGTACCTCGGTCAGGCGGCCACGGCCACCATAGGAAATCCGGGCCTCGGCAATGCGCTCGTAGGAAATCGTGTTGTAGGCATCAACATCTTGCGGGCGCACGATACCGGCAACATTGAGAATACGGATCTCATGATTAACCCGGACTTCCTGTGAGCCGCTGATCAACAGATTGCCGTTTTCCAGGATCCCCGTAACAACCGCCGCAACGAGCAATTTCAGCTTTTCGGAACGTTCCGTCGACCCCTTGCCCTGGCTGTCCGTGTTGGAATCGGTCCCCAGTTCAGCCGACATGGCGTCCGGGCTCCAGCCAAACAGGTTGTTGATACCCGTTTGCCATTTGAGACCGGTTGCGTTCGTGCGGCTACGCTCCGTTTCATTTTCGAACTCGGCCCTGTCGTTGATCCGGATATCGACCGTCAGGATATCGCCGACATTCAACGCGCGCGCATCCTTGAACAGAGCGCCTTGCGCGTCGCTCCACAACGAGTAGCCATTGGAGAGCTGACGCGGTTGCTTCGGATAAGACGACATCTGGGGCGTTTGCGCATATTGGAGGCCACTGCCGATCGGGCTCATCGACGGAGCATTGCCGATCTCCCTGATCGTCTGGCTTTGGCAACCAGCCAGCAAGAGGACTGCCAGGACGGCGGGAATGCGCTTCATCATGAGGGTTCTTTCGAAGTATTGGGATCGGAAGCACTCGAGATGATCGTTGCGATCATCCCGGCCTTCTGTGGGTCCATCTCGCTCAAGACAGAACCCGACTGGCGGGCAGGCATTTTCATGATGATGGCTGCAGCCACCTCCATGTCCATTTCTTCCAATTGGGGAGCCGCCGCATCCGCCTTCATCGTCTTGAATATGTCGACCAGGCCTGCTTCAGCACGCACGAGAAATTCGTTTCTGCGCGCCAGCCAATCCTGGTATTCGGCCTTCCGGGTTTCGAGGATCGCAATCCTCTCTTCCACGTCGGCATGCAGCTTTTCCAGCTCTTGCTTTTGCAAAAGATATCGCTGGTCACGCGCCGCATCGGCAATATTGGTGCAGAACTGCCTGATCTCGTCATCCGAAGACGTTACCGAAACCGAAGCAGGCTGCTGAGCACTCACCTGCGGTACCGCGACAAGAACCGCCCCGAACAGAAGTGCCCGTTGAAAAGCTGCCCTCGACACGGAGATCGTAAACAATGTCCCTGATTTCGTCATTGCAACACAAGCTCCGCTTGAAGGGCGCCAGCAGACTTGATGCCCTGCAGGATTGCGATGATACCGTCCGGCTTCACGCCGATATTGTTCAGCCCGGCAACCAGCGTCTTGAGATCCGGCCCATCAAGCAGGGCCACCGGACCACCATCCTTCATGGCCATGATGTCCGTCTGCGGCTGAACGGCTGTCACACCACGCGAAAAAGGCTCTGGCTGAATAACCTGAGGCGTTTCCGTCACTTGGACGGTAAGCGTTCCGTAGCTTACAGCGACACGAGAGACCTTCACATCCGCTCCGATCACGATAGTCCCGGTCCGCTCATTGATGACAACCTTGGCTGGCGTATCCGTCTCGATCACAAGATTTTCCACCTCGGCCATTAAACGCGTCAGGTCCGCCTTCTTGGGTTTCTGGATCACGACCGTCTGGGAATCACGTGCTTCGGCAATCGGGCCACCGTAGCGACGCGACGCAAACATGTTGACGGCGTCCGCCAGGTGAACGGATGTCGAAAAATCCGGGTTGCGCAATTGCAGCACCAGATTGACCGAATCCTTGAATTTCGAGGGCAGCTCGCGCTCGATGATTGCGCCGTTCGGAACACGTCCCGACGTCGTGATCCCTTCGGTCAGGGTGGCCGCTTCTCCTTGCGCCGAAAAGCCGGAAACGATGACAGCCCCCTGGGCGACAGCGTAAATCTCGCCATCAGCACCTGAAAGCGATGTCATGATAAGGGTTCCGCCGCGCAGTGAGGTGGCATCGCCAAGAGAACTCACATTGACATCGATGCGGCTTCCGGGGCTTGCAAACGGCGGCAGGTTTGCCGTTACCATCACAGCTGCGGTATTCTTGGCGTTCGACTGGCTGCCTTGCGTCGAGATCCCGAGGTTTTGAAGCATTGCGCGCATCGACTGTTCGGTAAAGGGCGAACTGCGCAAACTGTCGCCCGATCCCTGCAGGCCGACCACAAGACCATAACCGATCAGCTGGTTGTCGCGCCCGGCCTGAAGCGACGCGATATCCTTGACACGGGCGGCATCCGCCATCGCAGGCAGTGTCGCGCCCACAATAAGCGCGATCGTCGCAACACACAGGACTGCAATCGAACACATGTTTCTCATTGCGTCATCACCTGGACCGTACCATCAGCCATGACCGTGCCACTGACGATGATGCCGCTATCGGTATTGCGAACGCGGATGACATCTCCGATGGAAGCATCTTTCAAGGGCGTGCCCGCGGCAGAAATCGTCATGTTGTTGATATTGAATGTGATGCGAACGGCGCTTCCACGCTTGATGGCATAGGGCGCGCGCAAGGCTGACACCAGAATAGTGCGTCCCGGCAGGAGGGTGCGGGTACTGACCATTCCCGTCACCTCGCCAACGGTTCTTGCATAATTGCCGGTGAGGTTGGGGTTGGTGACCTCGACCTGCTTGACGGCGCCGCCCGAGATTTCCTCGCCGGGATAGATGATCTGCGTCGGGACGACCGCAGTGCCCATGCCAGCCATGGCTGGCATGCCAAGTGCGCAACTTAAGGCAAGGCCAAGCGGCAGAAATCTTGCCCGTCCAATCTTCTTTATCCGGCGAAACATCATGTCTGCCCGTCTCCTGCCTATTTCAGGTTCTTGCTGACGATGGAGGCCATCTCATCGGCGGTGGTAATGACCTTGGAATTCATCTCGTAGGCGCGCTGCGCCGAGATAAGGTCCGTGATTTCCTTGACCGCATCGACGTTCGATGCTTCGAGATAGCCCTGCTTCAAGTAGCCAAAGCCCGGATCATCGGGAACTGCAACGATTGCATCACCGGACGCCGCCGTCTCGGCGAAGAGGTTGTCGCCCAATGGCTGGAGCCCGGCCTCGTTGACGAAATTTGCAATCGTCAACTGCCCGATTTCCTGGAAATCTGTTTCACTGCCAAGGCGGACCATGACCTGGCCCGAGCGGGTAATCACGGTCTCGCTGACATCCGGCGGGAAAACAATGCCCGGCACGACCGTATAGCCGTCGATCGTCACCAACTGGCCGTCCGCATTGGTATTGAATGCGCCTGCGCGCGTATAAAGCGTATTGCCGTCCGTCGTCTCGATCTGGAACCAGCCGCGGCCGACCAGCGCCACATCCAGGCTGTTTTCCGTGTTTGTCAGCTGACCTTGCGTATGGATATTGCGCACTGCAGCCGTCTGGACACCAAGGCCGATATTGGCGCCTTCCGGAACAATCGCCTGGTTTGCCCGGTTCGGCACACCCTGTGCGCGCTGCGTTTGATAGAGGAGATCGGAAAATTCGGCGCGGGCGCGCTTGTATCCGGTCGTGTTGATATTGGCGATATTGTTGGCGATGACCTCAAGATTGGTCTGCTGGGCATCCATGCCCGTCGCGGCGACAGCAAGTGCTCTCATGTCCTGACCTCCGGTCCGTTAAATCGGCATCTTGGTGATTTCGAGATAGGCATTCACGATCTTGTCGCGCAGCGCGATCGCCGTATTCAATGATTGCTGGGCTTCGAGCACCGCGTCCACCACTTCACGCGTGCTGGCCGTTCCCTGGATGCCTTCGAAGGATTTCGATTCAGCCGTCTTGAGGTTGTTCATGGCATCCGTTGCCATGCTTCCGAGGACCGATGCAAAATTTGCACCCGTGTTCTCGCCGGTTGCAAGCGCGCTCTCGCTCATCGAGGAGGTGCCGATGCTACTGGCCAGGCCCCTGGTCGTCGACAGGGCGCTTACATTGGTAATGTTTTCAATCATTGTCCGCTCTTCAGGAGTTCGATGGTCGAGGCGACCAGTTCGCGTGTCTGTTTGATCGTCTGCAGGTTGGCGTCATAGCTGCGGTTTGCCTCGCGCATGTCGGCCATCTCTATGAGAAGGTTGACGTTTGGAAGCTTGACCATGCCGCGCGCATCGGCTGCCGGATGGTTGGGATCGTATTCTTCGACAAATTCGGAGGCGTCGGTGCCAAGCTTCTTGACCTCGACCAGTTCGACACCGTTCAACCGATCCATCTCCGAACCGAAGGTAATGGTCTTGCGTCGATAGGGATCAGCACCCGGGGTGTCGCCCGTCGAGCGCGCGTTTGCGATATTTTCAGAAACGATGCGCAGACGTGTTGCCTGGGCCTCGAGCCCCGATCCTGCAATCTTCGATGCGGCTGAAAGCGGATCCATTCTCTTACCTTCTCACAGTCATCAACATCATGCCGTGAAACGATTTCACCAGATTGGTGCCAAGCTCGTACTGACGCTTGATTTCGCCCGTCTTGGTAAGCTCCTCGGCAAGTGCGACCGAATTGCCACTTTCCTGGATGCCGATCTCGTTGTTCAATTCGTTCTCAAGGACAGAAATGTCCTGGCTAAACTGGCTTTCAGCCAGATGGCCAGGATGGGTGCGCACCATATGCACATGGGTCTCGTCCAAAACCGCATTGAATGGCGTGATGTCCTTTGCGCGATATGCGGGCGTGTTCGCATTCGCGATATTGGTCGCCACAACTTCCTGGCGGACCGAAAGCCATTCAGCCTGTCTTGAAGCGAGCGCGAACAGTTGGATCGGTTGCATGGTCTTCTCCATCGTTACTTGAGAGACTATGCGGGTAATCTTGCGTGGGACTTACGGGCGCGGCGCGCCCTGATCCCCATAGACCTGACCTGTCGAACTCACGATGACCCACTGGCCGTCACGCTTTTCGATCGTCGCAAGCTTGCTGTCATCCGGCAGGATCGAGCCGATCTTGACCATATACATGCCCGAACCATCTTCGATGAGGGCGCGGCCGTTGGCAACGTGCAGGAGCCGGAAAATGTCGTTGCCCGGAAATGGCTGACTTTCGGCAGGCGGTCCCGGACGCTCGGTGCCCAAAGAAGAGACCGTGGCTGTCGTCATGCTGTCCGTTGCCGCGGCAGGTGACGGCAAGCTGTCGTCTTTTGAGTTGTCGATCATGGCAAGTGGCGAAACACTCATCACATCACGCGGGTGGCCAGCAGGCAAATCGCGCGTGTGATCGAAGCTTTCGACACGGATCCCGAATTTTTCCTCATTGAAGAAGACGTACCAGGGAAAAGCTGCCGACGCGGTCGCCAATACGATACCAAATGCCGCAAGCATCCGGTCTGTCTTCGAAAATTCCGGTCTCCCGGGTTCGTTGGACCCCGTGCTGGACGCTTCGTCTGCCTCGTTCATGCGTCACCTCTGCCTGTTGACTTGAGCTGCAGGTACCTGGCCCGCAGCATTTCGCAGTGCTAGCGCCAGGTCCGAATACGCATCAGCCGACGGTTCTTCCCCAGGCGACTGTTTCAGCACCTCGTAGATGATGGGAACCTGTTTGATCGCCATATCGAGATCCGGATCACTGCCTGCCCTGTATCCGCCGATGAGCCGCAGGTCGCGGGTCTCTTCATAGCGGTGAATGAGCGATTTCAGCCGCGATACAAGTTTTTCCTGATCAGGCGTCCACGCCTTGCGTGCCAACCGCGAAATCGATGCGAGCGGGTTGATCGGCGGGTATCGCCCCTCTTCCGCCAGGCTTCGATCGAGCACGAGGTGACCATCAAGAATACCACGTGTCGAATCAGCAATCGGATCATTGTGATTGTCACCATCCACCAGGATCGAAATGATTGCGGTGACACTGCCTGCACCTTCGGCACCGGGACCTGCACGCTCCAGAAGACGCGGGAGTTCCGTGAAGACGGATGCCGGATAGCCACGGGCGACCGGCGGTTCGCCGGATGCAACAGCCACCTCCCGGATCGCATGAGCAAACCGGGTCACGCTGTCGACGATGAACAGGACATTGTCGCCCTGATCGCGGAAATGCTCGGCGATCGTGACGGCGACAAGAGGCGCCATCTTGCGCAACATCGGGCTTTCGTCGCTCGTTGCCACGACGGCGATCGATTTTTGCATGTGCTCACCAAGCGTATCCTCGATGAATTCGCGCACCTCGCGGCCGCGTTCGCCAACCAGTGCAATCACGACCTTGTCGAACGCATCGGCACGCGCCAGCATCGACAGGAGCGTCGATTTTCCGACCCCGGAGCCGGCAAAGACGCCAAGGCGCTGGCCAAGGCAAAGTGGCGAGAACAGATCAACGGCGCGGACACCGGTCTTAAAACCGGTTTCCACACGGCTGCGCGTCATCGACGGCAAGGCGGTATTGGAGATCGAACGTCTGAGCGAACCGCTTTTGAGCGGGCCTCGCCCATCAATCGGGTCGCCAAGCGAATTGAGTGTCCGTCCGCACCAGCTGTCATCAGGTGCTACCCGAAACGCTCCCTTCCGGATGACGACATCGCCAATGCCGATGGGTTCACCAGGCTCGATCGGGCAGACATAGACAAGATCAGGCTCCACGCGCACGACTTCACCAAGATGGATGCCGGTTGCGCTGCGGTGAGCGACGAATTCCCCCAGCCGGACATGGCGCGACAAGCCAGCGACCGTATAGTGACCAGCCGCAATCGTGCGGACATGTCCGCCATGAGCGACAGAATAGTGGGGATCAGCATACCGGGTGGTTATTTCTGCAAGCTTTGAAAGCTTGCTACCAGCCACTTTCTGCAGGATTGCCGCCTGATCAAACATTCAAGTTCAGCCCTTAACGACCACTGCCAAGGGTCCTGATTGCTTCATCGAAAGACGACTCAGTGTCGCGCATCAGGGATGAAATCGCCTCGAATGCACGGTTCACCTGAATGAGCTGTGTCATTTCGCTGAGACCGTTCACGTTCGACCCTTCGACATAGCCCTGGACCACGGCAACATCGTAGCTGTCGACGACAGGTTGCGGATTATCGGTCGGAAAGACACCGCTATTGTCTGCCCGAATGAAGCCCTGTGAAAGATCGGCGCTGAACAGACCGAGCATTGCAACCGTCTGGCCACCTTGCATGATGCGACCGTCGGCACCGACTGTTGGTGGGCCACCATTGCGGTTCAGCTGGATCGGAGCCCCTCCGGCATCGAGAACGGGATAGCCCATCAGGGAAACGAGTTCGCCGGTCTCACGCATTGTAAAGCGACCATCACGTGTGAGCGCCTGACCTGCCGGCGTGTCGATTGAAAACCAGGCATCGCCCTTGATCGCAAAATCAAGCGCGTTTCCGGTTTCCTGCAGCTGGCCTGTCCTCGTTGACAGATAGTCATTGCCCTGGGTCACGAACGCAACCTTGGCATTCAGTTCATTGCGCGTGCTGCTGAGAACTTCGTCGAACTTGACCTCGGTGGCACGAAAACCGACGGTGTTCATGTTGGCCATGTTGTCGGCAATGGTATTCAGACGGCGCTCAAGCGCTATCTGGGATGAAATTCCGACATAGAGTCCGGACTGCATGTTACTTGCCTCCGAGTTTCAGTGCATTGATGGAAATGAGGAGATCTGTGGAAATGCCCCTTGTCGAAGGTGTAAAGAGCGACACGGTGGTATCCGCTGCCGTAGAATTGTTCAGCTCCCACAGCGCCGAAAACCTCTCCAGGAACTTGGAGACCTTGGCGGGATCCTGGAAGCTTTCGATATCGACGGCATCCGCGATGAATTCGGCCTGACGGTCCACATCGAGAGCAGCCATTTCGGCAGGAAGCTGCAAAACGGTGCGCACGACCTCCGCCAGGGCGTCATCAGCCAGGATTTCCATCCCGGACTTGATCGATGGTGCCATCCGCTCGAAATAGAGCGCCAGGCGAACACCGGCATTGTCGGCTCCCGCATCTTCTTCCAGTGTCTGTCGCTGATACTTGTCGATGACACCCTTTTGGGCCTTCTCGAATGCGGTGGTCGCATCCTCGAACGCTTCGAAATTGAATGTTTCGGCAAGGGCTGCATAGCGCTTGTCGGCCAGCTGATTGGCAAATGTATCAGGATCCTTGATACCTTCGGTCAATACCTTGCGGATGAACGCCTTGGCATATGCCATGTCTTCAAGGCCATGAGCTTTCAGAGCATAATTGTAGATCCGGCTGTCTGCCATGAAGTCGTCGACTGACTTGATATTTCCGATATTGGAAAGGTAGTAGGCGCTTTCGCGCGCGACTTCCGGCTTTTCAGCAACCCTTGCAAGGGACGTCGGGAGATTGCGGCTGATGGACGTATAGCTCGCGTAAGTTGTGATCATATCTGTTCCCCGCTTAGTCCGCCAGCCTGTCGCCGGTCGCGCAATTTGCCCGTTTGCACACCAGACCTAGGGACGAAGACTTGCGCGAAGCTGAATATACTTAAGCAACGGCACCTTCATCGCAGCCCAAGGCCAAACAGCCTCACGCAAGCCAGAGGCGTTATCCCGGACCGATAAGCTTAATGACGAGTGCGGGTATACGAATGAATATTCTTATCGGTTTGATGATAACGTTCGGCTGCGTCATCGGTGGATACATGGCCATGGGCGGCCATCTGGATGTACTCATACAGCCTTTCGAACTGATGATCATCGCTGGTGCGGGTATCGGCGGCTTTGTCGTTGCAAACCCGATGAAGGTCGTCAAGGATTCCGGAAGGGCACTCGCTGAGGTCTTCAGGAACTCTGTCCCGAAAGAGCGCAACTATCTCGATGTGCTTGGCGTTTTATATGCGCTGATGCGCGACCTGCGGACAAAGTCCCGCAACGAGATCGAAGCGCATATCGATAACCCGGACGAATCCTCGATCTTCCAAACGGCTCCCAACCTCCTGAAGAACAGGGAACTCACAGCGTTCATCTGCGACTACGTGCGCCTGATCATTATCGGCAACGCCCGCTCCCACGAGATCGAGGCGCTGATGGACGAAGAACTCGACACCCTGATGCACGACAAGATGAAGCCCTATTACGCCATCTCCCAGATGAGCGACAGCTTCCCGGCCATTGGTATCGTTGCAGCCGTACTCGGCGTCATCAAGGCCCTTGGAAAGATCAACGAAACGCCCGAAATCCTTGGCGGACTGATTGGTGCTGCCCTGGTCGGCACCATGCTCGGCATCATCCTTTCCTATTCTGTCGCCACACCGATCGCCTCTCAGATCAAGGTCGTTCGCACCCGGCAGCATCGCCTCTTCATCATCGTGAAGCAGACACTGCTTGCCTACATGAACGGCTCCGTTCCCCAGGTGGCCCTGGAATATGGACGCAAGACGATTTCCAACCAAGAACGCCCATCGATCGATGCAGTCGAACAGGAAATGATGAACCCGGGTGGAGATAACAAGGCGGCATGATGACGACCAGCAAAGCCAGGCAAAATGTGCCTGCTCCAATGGACCACGCTCTTCTTGCAAGGTTGACGGGCGGGCTTGGCAGCAAACAGTCGATTGAGCGGATCAGCGGCGATTTCGGTTCTCTCTACTCAAGTCTTTATCCGGATGTCTTTGACAGCGAGACCGGCATTCCAGTCGACATCAGCTATCTTAGCTGCACATCCGGGCTTATGACCGACCTCATTGCCGACCTCGGAGATACGTTCACATTGTCGGATGCGTCGCTGCGCAACTGGTGCCCGAACTTCGTGCTTGCCTGCGGTAACAGCTTCGTCATCGCCGTGATGGAGCGGATGCTGGGCGCTGAACCTTTGACGATCGAGCAACCGTTTGAGCGTCCCCTGTCCGAAATCGAACTCGACCTTGCTCATATGGTCATCGACAAGATGGCGGATGTCTTGCGATCGGGTATCAACGCTCCCGGAGGTTTCGAAGCCACCATGGCGCGTCCGCATAATGCGGAAGATCGTCCACAACCGGACGATACGGTCAAAAGCGAGTTCGGCGTTACCATTCGCCTCCATGTCGAGTTTGGAAAGGTAACCTCAGAACTCGTATTAATCATTCCTCAGCACGCATTCCTGAAGACGAAAATCATCGTTCCCAAGGCAACAGGACAGTTGCTGAAAAGCCAGGAAGAATGGCAGGAACGTCTGCGTGAACAGGTAAAACGCTCACAGGTCACGCTTCAGGCGCGAATCTCTCTCCAGCCTCTGACGCTTGGAACGATATCACGGCTGGTGCCGGGTGATGTCATCAGCTTTCAGGACACAAAAGACGTCTCGGTCCACGTAAGCGCAAACGGCAAGGATATGTATTCGTGTGAACTTGGTCGTTCCGGCGAGCGATACACGGTGCGTGTGAAAGACAACTTCAACACGGATGACGAAATCCTCAATCATTTGATCGGTTAGACAAAAACTTGTGGGCAGCAAACCCGTTCCACAAGGCAGGCTGACACAAGTTTCAACGGGAATAATAATCGCATGGCTACGAAGAAGACACCTGTGATCGAAGACGACGCCTTGATGCCCGGCACCGACGGTGGCGAGCTCGATCAGGCAATCGACAACCTGCGCGGCGTATTAAAGGCCGACGACGAAGGCATTCCAGGCTTTGATGCCGACTTCGGGTCGGTTGGTGACAGCGTTGCGCCTGGTGAACCGCCAAGCTTCGGCGCAGACATCGGTGAACCGGCTCTTGGCGATTTTGGTGGCACCGACCTTGGAACAGCCGATTTCGATGGATCGGATTTTGGTGCGAGCCCGTCTGTCAACAATGGCTTCGATCAAGCGGATTTCGGAAGCGATCCACTCCCCGGAAACGTACAGGAACCGGGCAGCGGGCTGACTGCCAATATCGATCTGATCATGGATATTCCAATCGATGTCGAGATCGTGCTCGGATCCAGCAGGATGCAAGTCTCCGGCCTGATGGAACTCGAGGAAGGTGCAATCATCGCCCTGGACAAGAAGATCGGTGAACCCGTCGAGATCATGGTCAACGGACGACGTATCGGCAAGGGCGAGATCACTGTTCTCGAAGGAGACGACACGCGTTTTGGCGTGAAAGTAACTGAGATACTGAGCACAGAACGAGCCTGACCCCGGTTAGGGACAGAGAGGGAAGAAGACCATGATGGACTTTGACGACTTCAGCAGCGCTGTTTCTGCGAAGCCGCTGTCCCAATCGGATAAAGCGGCAGCCGTACTTCTGGCGATGGGCAAAGGTGTTGCCGGCAAACTCCTCAAGTATTTTACCCAGAGCGAGTTGCAGACAATCATTGCATCCGCCCAGCGGCTGCGGGCAATTCCGCCTGACGAATTGCTTGTTCTCGTCAATGAGTTCGAAGACCTGTTTACTGAAGGAGCAGGTCTCATGGATAATGCGGCAGCGATCGAAGCCATCCTCGAAGAAGGCCTGACACCGGAAGAAGTTGACGGCCTGCTCGGTCGTCGTACCGCGTTCCAGGCGTATGAATCATCCATCTGGGATCGACTTCAGGACGCCGACCCGGCCTTCATCGCGAAGTATCTCTCGCGCGAGCATCCGCAGACCATTGCCTATATACTGTCCATGCTGCCTTCCGCATTTGGCGCGAAGGTATTGTTGCAATTGCCCGAAAGCCGGCGCGCAGACATCATGAACCGCACGGTCAACATGAAGGATGTCAGTCCCAAGGCCGCGCAAATCATCGAAACTCGCGTCGTTGACCTGATTGGCGCGATCGAGGCTGAGCGCAACTCCAATGGCTCTGCCAAGGTTGCCGATCTGATGAACGAACTGGACAAGCCGCAGGTCGACACGCTGCTGATCTCGCTTGAATCCATCAGCAAGGATGCTGTCAACAAGGTCCGTCCAAAGATCTTCCTCTTCGAGGACCTCCTGCGCATGCCGCAGCGCAGTCGCGTACTTTTATTGAACGACGTGACGGCCGACATCTTGACGATGGCGTTGCGTGGCGCCAGTGCAGAAATCAAGGAATGCGTGCTTTCTGCCATTAGCCCGCGCCAACGTCGCATGATCGAATCCGATCTTGAAGTGCCGAGCACCTCGCTTAATCCGCGAGAGGTTGCCGTTGCCCGCCGTGCCGTTGCTCAAGAAGCAATCCGGCTCGCCGGCTCCGGCCAGATCCTGCTCAAGGAGCCGGAAGAGGGTGAAGGCGCACAGGCCGCATAATGCAGTGCGTGCCTGGTTTAGCGCCATCTTCCTTTATAACTTCACAATCTCCAATTTAATTGCCCGCGCCGCGGCCTCAGACAGCGTTGTTGCCGATAATTTGGCGCGAACGTTATCGAAGTGGAACCTTACCGTTCTTGGCGAAAGACCGAGACTGCGGGCAATGTCCTTTGCAGATGATCCAGCGACGAGATAGTGTAAACAATGCAGCTCCCGCGGCGTCAGCCCTGGAGTATCCACGCTGGCTCGCATCCCACGCAGGTTCACGATCTTTTCATGAAGCTGCTGACCAATGAACAACAGCTCGGCCTTTCGACGCGTTCGAAATTCCTCCCATTCATCGTTCTTTACGTTTGAGGTAAACGTAAACAAGACTGTTTCGGATGGATGTGTACGGATCGGTATTGTGTATCCCTGGCGCCCAACGCCATAGCTGTCTGCTTTCTTGAAGAACTGGCACACATGATAGGGTTCGCGGTCTACATCTTTCCAGTCGAGCGGCAGATTTGACTGGCGTCCGGAAACAACCGTTGGATCAATCCTGAAATAGTTCCTGCTGGTATATTCCTGCACCCATTGATGCTCATAGGTCAGCATAAGGATAGGGTTCTTGCGGAAGGATCCTTCGATATGCGCTGCAAGATAGACAATGTTTTCCAATCGGTAGAGATCGCGCATCTCAAACAGCAGATATGCGATCTCCCTTTGACTTCTGGCGGTGGAAATCTTGTCCAGAACGTAACTGAATACTTCAGGGTCAATTTGCATAGAAATGCCTCTCCCTGTTGAACTTCGTACGAAATGTATCTCAAGGTTGTATATGTCAGATCAAGAGACGACAATCCCGAAATTCCGTTAGGCATGGCTTGGCTGACGTCACCCATATTTTAGGCGAAGACGGTCAATGCAATCCGGCAATCAGCAACCAGTCGTGCAACGTAACCAGGATAGAACCGCACATGCATTTGCCTGCCTGCAGCAGACAGCTGCAGCACGTCTTCGCGATGGTCGTCAGCCAAGTGTTCGCAAGGGCTCTTGGCATGCAGCATGCCCATAAGCGTTTCATTGCATCGCCTCATAAGCCGGTCCGCCGGCTGCCCACAGCCTTTTCGATGACCCGATTATCTTCGATGGCGTAATGCTGTAATCTCTGTTCCTCGCCTTGGCCGATTCGTCGGGACTGGACACCTTGTCAGAAGATAAAGACAGTAAAACAGAACAGCCGACAGCCAAGAAGCTGACTGATGCCGCAGCCAAGGGCAATGTCCCCTTCGCGCGCGAGGTCCCGATCTTTGCCTCCATGCTCGCCTTCTACATCTTCCTGGTGTTCTTCCTGCCGTCGGGTGCCACCAGTCTGGCCACAACGCTGAAGGATCTGTTCTCGCAGCCTGACCAGTGGCGACTTGAAAATACTCCGGATGTGGTTTCGCTCAGCGTCCATCTTGGCTGGTCGATTGCCGGTTTTCTGGCACCTGTCATGGTCCTTTTCATCGTTTTCGGCCTTGGCTCGTCGCTTGCCCAGAACATGCCGTCCATGGTGCTGGAGCGGATCCGCCCTCAAATCTCCCGCATTTCACCGAAGAAGGGCTTCGAGCGGATCTACAGCCTGCCGGGCATGGTCGAGTTCGGAAAGTCGTTCTTCAAGATCCTGATCGTGTCGGTCATCATGTATTTCGCATTGCGCTCCGAGTTCTACGGCACGCTTGATGCAATGTTTTCCGATCCGCAGGTCATCCTCGTGAAACTCGACACAATCGTCCGCAAGATGGTGGTCGTCGTTCTTCTGGCAACTGCACTTCTTGCGGCCGTCGATGTCGCGTGGTCACGTCACCACTGGTTTACACAGCTCAAGATGACCAAGCAGGAAGTCAAGGACGAATATAAGCAAGCGCAAGGTGATCCGCTTGTAAAGTCCAGGCAACGCTCGCTTGCTCGCGACCGGGCGCGCCGGCGCATGATGGACAGCGTTCCGCGGGCAACCCTCGTCATTGCCAATCCAACTCACTATGCGGTCGCCCTGCGTTACGTGCGCGAAGAAAACGATGCGCCCGTGGTTGTGGCGAAGGGTCAGGACCTCATCGCGCTCAGGATTCGCGAAATTGCGGAGACCAACGGCATTCCTGTCTTCGAAGATCCGCCGCTCGCCCGCTCCATGTTTGCGCAAGTCTCGGTTGATAGCGTTATCCCATCAGCCTTCTACAAGGCCGTGGCGGAACTCGTTCACCGGGTTTACGCATCCCGGTCGCACTAGCAATGGATACGCCGAGCATCATGAAAAAATGCGACCACTCTCTAGAACGCGAGAAGATCCTGGCAGAGGCAATCAGCCCTATAGCCACGGAATTGCGGCTGCTGGATGCCGGCGACCTGATTTCCTTGCTGCGCATGGAGTGTTATGGAAATCTCGCAGATCTGGTCTCATCGGCGGCCGAACTCTATTTCCATCCGGGCACGGTCAATTTCGGCGCGGGTGGTGATTATACGCTGGAATGGAGCGGAGCACCGAAGGTCGTTCTCGATCTGGAAATCAAGCCGCAAGGCGTCTCCGTCTATGCGCGCCTGACACTTGCCGATACCGAAGCCGCAATTGAAATCGACCATATCGCCTTCGAAAATCCCCTGGATGATCCCGAAGAGAATACTCAGCTTCTGGAACGGGTACTTCGCGAAGCGCGATTTCTGAAATCAAACCCGCCACTGGCACTCGCAAGCTGAGGCAGACATATTTCCCCGGCCCAAGCAGAACCAAAAGGCTGGCATTCAATCTGGCGTTTTTTACCTCAGTCTTTGCGGCATGAAGAACCCGATCTTGCCGGGGCCATCATGAGGTGAGGACACTTCTTCCCGTTCAGTAAACCTTCCAGAAACCTCAATTCGCAGCCAAGCGACTCGCCAGCGCGATCGCCGCTTCGATCGCGCCGGTATTTGCGACCCCCTTGCCAACGATATCGAAGGCCGTTCCATGGGCGGGTGTCGTAAAGACGGTATCCAGGCCTGCGGTGACCGTGACACCCCGATTAAAACCACGCATCTTCGTCGCGATCTGGCCCTGATCGTGATACATTGACAGCACACCGTCATAGTCGCCGGCAAAGGCTTTCAGATAGACAGTATCGGATGGGAACGGCCCCTCGCATAAGATCCCGCTTTCAGCCATCGCGACGACAACCGGACGGATAATTTCGATTTCCTCCATACCGAAGAGGCCACCTTCACCGGCATGCGGATTGAGGGCCGCCACCGCCAGTCTCGGTGTCGTAATGCCGGCTTTTTTCATCATCGTTGTCGCAAGCTTGATCGCTGCCTCGATCGCGGGGCCATCAATCTGGTCAAGTGCCTGACGCAACGAAACATGCGAGGTGACCCGGGACATCCATTGGTTATCGAGGACGTTCATCTCGCTGAAATAGGTCTTGTGGCCAAGCAGGTGAGCAAACATCTTGTGCTCATCGGGAAATTTCCAGCCGCCGTCATACATCGCACGCTTGTTCAACGGCGCAAAGGTAATCGCGTCAACCTCGCCCGCCCTGGAGAAGTCGATTGCCCGCGACAGGGTTTCCCCGGTAAGTCGCCCGGACTGCGCGCTGGCCACACCTTCGGGGTAGAGCGCCGGATCGGTATTGGCGAGATCGACAAGCGGAATTGCCGCTTGCGACCAATCCACAGAGCCGGGGTTGTCATAGCGCCGATATTCAAAGGAAACGGCTGCCTGTCGCATGCCAAGATCAAGCACCCTCGCATCGCCAATAACGACGAGACGGGCGACTTGCCGCAATCTTGCGTCAGACAGGATACGGGCCACAAGTTCGGGACCGATGCCTGTGCAGTCTCCTGGTGTCAGGGCAATGCGTGGTAGATTGTTTGTCATGATGATGGCCTCTCTTCTGCCGGAACTCTGGAGCCGGAAAGCAGCGCTTCGGTGACGGCTTTGCCGCATGTGGCCGTATCGGCACTGCCGCCAAGATCACCCGTACGGGTCAAGGGGTCAGCGAGTACGACCTCGATAGCGGAAACGATCGCGGCTGCCGCATCCGGACGTCCGAGATGATCGAGCATCATCGCTGCTGCCCAGATCTGGCCGATCGGATTTGCGATCCCTTTTCCGGCAATGTCGGGGGCAGAACCATGTACCGGCTCAAACAATGACGGAAATCGGCGCTCAGGATTGATATTGCCGGATGGCGCAATCCCGATAGTGCCGGTGCATGCCGGGCCGAGATCTGAAAGAATATCGCCGAACAGGTTGGACGCCACCACAACATCGAAGCGATCGGGGTTCAGCACGAAATGCGCGCAGAGAATGTCGATATGGTACTTGTCCCAGGATATGTCGGGATAGGCCTTTGCCATCTCCTCCACCCGTTCATCCCAGTAAGGCATGGTGATCGAGATGCCGTTCGACTTGGTCGCCGAAGTCAGGTGTTTCCTGTCGCGAGCTTTTGCAAGCTCGAAGGCGTAGCGGAGGATCCGATCGACTCCCACCCTGCTCATGACTGTCTCTTGAAGGACGACTTCCCGTTCCGTCCCTGGATACATCTTGCCGCCAATGGAGGAATACTCACCCTCGGTGTTTTCACGGACGACGAGGAAGTCGATGTCACCTGGTGCACGTCCGGCAAGTGGTGAGCGTACTCCCGGCATCAGTCTGACCGGACGAAGATTGACATACTGGTCGAACTCACGCCGGAACTGGAGAAGCGACCCCCACAGCGAGATATGGTCGGGTACGGTCTGCGGCCAGCCGACGGCACCAAAGAAGATGGCGTCGTGGCTGCCAATCTGCTGTTTCCAGTCGTCGGGCATCATCTGTCCGTGTTCGGCATAGTAATCGCAAGAAGCAAAGTCGAATTGTTCGAAGGCGATATCAAACTCAAATTTTGCGGCGGCGGCTTTCAATACGCGCAAGCCCTCCGGCACGACCTCCTTGCCGATACCATCGCCTTCGATCACCGCGACGTTCAAGCGTTTGGTGCTCATTGCAGAATTCCTTTTGTTGTCACCTTAAAAACTCGCAGGAACCGCACTGAGGTCGATCCCGGTCGCGAGGTTTTTGCCAAGGAAGATTTCCGCCCATCTGCCGTTCTCCCGGATTGACCATTCATGGCCAGCTTTACATCGGATGCCCAAATTCATCATAATTGTCAATTATAAACTGTTGACAATTTTTGTGATAGAGCGTGCACTCCTGGAGACGCAAGGACAGAAGGAACCTTCCGATGCAAACAAGGCAGGGCACATCAACGCCAGGATCATCCCCCTCCCCCGCGCCACATGACGGACTGATGAAAGGCTTTCGATACGAGCGCATCAGGACGTCCGGAGCAGAAATACATGTCGCGATCGGTGGCAAGGGACCGCCTTTATTGTTGTTGCACGGCAATCCTCTGACCCATGTCAGCTGGCACAAGGTTGCGCCGGCACTTGTCGAAAACTTCACCATCGTGGCTCCGGATTTGCGTGGCTATGGCGACAGTTCCAAACCCGATGGCGGCGACGATCACGCTGTCTATTCTTTCCGCGCGATGGGTGAAGACAATGCCGAGATCATGACATATCTCGGCTTTGATCGCTTCCTCGTTGCCGGACATGATCGCGGTGCACGGGTCGCCTTCCGCATGGCCCTGGATTTTCCTGAGCGCATCCAGCGCATGGCGGCGCTCGATATCATTCCGACCTACGACCTTCTTTCCAACATCACTCTCGGGTGGGGGCTGGAAAGCTACCACTGGTTCTTCATGGCACAGAAAGCACCGTTTCCGGAAAAGCTGATCTCAGCCGATCTCAATTATTACATCAACTACAAGCTGAACAAGAAGGGCGTCGGCCTGTCGATCTTTTCTCCGCAAGCCTTCGCAGAATATGCGCGGTGCACGACGCCTGAGCAAATCCATGCGGTCTGCGAAGACTATCGGGCGACCGTGACACTGGATCTTGCGTTCGACACGGCAGATTTTGAGGCCGGCGCAAAGATCAGGTGCCCTGTTCTCGTGCTATGGGGTGACAACAGCCATGTCGGTCGGCATCTGAAGCCTCTTGAAGCATGGGGGCGTTGGGCCCAAGACCTGCGCGGCTTTGCAGTCCCCACAGGCCACTATCCGGCCGAACAGCGGCCGGATGTCGTTTCACAGGCATTCCTGACCTTCTTCAATGGTCACGAGCCCGATATACCAAAGGCCTGATCGTTTAAAAGGCAGTTCAGGCGGCCTTGGCTCCGATCGCGGCGATGATGCCTTGCGTCATCTCCGCCGTGCCCGCAACACCCTTGATGTCGGGCGTGCGGGTGGCGGGGTTTGCAAGTGCTGTGGCAATCGCTTCTTCCATGATGCCCGCTGCAGCAACGGCCTCCGGAACCTTGCGGTTGTGACCAAGCCATTCAATCAGCATGCGGGTCGATTCAATCATCGCGAACGGATTGGCGACATTCTTGCCGGCAATATCGGGAGCAGAACCGTGTGTCGCCTGCGCCATCGCCAGATTTCCCTCACCGATGCATAGCCCAGGCGCCATGCCGAGGCCCCCGACGAGCCCGGCCGCCTCATCGGTCAGGATATCGCCAAACATGTTCGTCGTAACGACAACATCAAAGCTTTGGGGATCACGTATCAGGCGTGTTGCCATCGTGTCGACGATCACCTCGTCCACACTCACATCCGGAAATTCTTTCGCGACACGGTAACATTCTTCGACAAACATGCCGCAGCCGAGCTTGAATACCGTATTCTTGTGAACGACCGTCAGTCGTTTCCGGCGTTGTTGGGCGATCTCGAAAGCAGCTCGCGCAACACGTGATGAGCCGGCACGCGTAATCACACGGACCGAGATCGTGACGTCCTCCGTTGGCCGGAACTCTCCAGATCCGGCAACCACGTTGCGATCAGGCTGGAAGCCTTCATTGTTTTCGCGCACGATGACCAGATCGATGTCGTCATATATGGCGCCGATACCCGGGTAGGAGCGCGTCGGGCGGACATTTGCAAACAGGCCGAAGCCCTTTCGCATGATCGGGTGCGGATTGATCGCACCTTCAACCTTCGGATAGGCCTGATGGCCGATCGGCCCCAGGATGAAGCCGTCCATCTTTGTCAGTGCCTCCATCGTGCCCTCCGGAAAGGTCGAGCCATGCGTATCAAGCGCCGTGCGCCCGATCGGCATCGGACGCCAGTCGATGCGCAAGCCGCATCTGGCGGCGGCCGCACGTGTGACACTGACCGCGGCAGGCACGATTTCAAGCCCGATATCGTCGCCATTGAGGACGCCTATAGTGAGATGGTTTTGCATGAAAGCGATCCTTTCAGGTATGAACTCACGCAGCCGCTTTGGAAATTTCGGCCATGTCCGGCGTGGTCTCGACAGCCCATGCCTTTTCAACAAGGTCGCGGGTGCGCTTTTCGCCGATGATCGGGTTCGACTGGTCGACAAATTTTGTCGTGATGGCTTCGTTGGACAGTGGCCGTTCAAGACTGCCGATGGCGTGCGCTACATGCAGCTCGATCCGCTCGCCGTCTTCCAGCACCACGGCGATATGCACGGCGTCTTCTTCGACGGAAGCATCCGCCGTCGCCTTTACCTTGTCGCGTAACGCGATGATTGCGGGGTCTTTGACCGATTCATCCGTGAAGGCCGTTGGCGAACCATCCCCGCGCAGAAGCGCGCTCGCGGCTGAATGATACACGCTGAACTTGCCTTCAAGGCCGGTCTTTGGCTGCGTCTTGCCGGTCAATTCCAGCACCAGCGGATGCGTGCGCAACTCAACCGAGGCAATCGACTGGACCTTGTCGCCTAACTGTTGGCGAAGCTGCTGGCAGCCATCGATCGTCGGGTGGATGACGATGCCGCAGGCAAACGGCTTGTAGCTGTTGAGGCCGGCCTCCCAGTGAGCGCCCAACCCATCGATGATCTCGCCATAGTCCTGCTTCGTGGACAAGACGTTTGCAAATCCGCGCGGTGCCTCGATCGCGCGTTCCGAACTGTCGAAATTGGCCTTGGCGAGGAATGCCGCCATGGCGCCGTTTTGCGCAGCCCGACCGGGATGAAAACTCTTGCACATCGTACCGAACATCTCGCGCAAGCCAGATGATTGGGTCGCCGCGATCCCGAACGCCCACACCATCTGTTGCTGCGTCAATCCAAGGAGCTTTCCGGTTGCCGCCGCCGCGCCGAAGACGCCGGCAGTGCCTGTGATATGCCAACCGCGATCGTAATGTTCGGGGTAAACGCAGTTTCCGATCCGGCATTCAACCTCGATACCGGTCACCAGCGCCGTTAGAAAATCCCTCCCGCTGACGGCACGTGTTTCGGCAACCGCCAGAATGGCAGAGGCAACGGGTCCGGCCGGATGAATGATCGTCTTCAGGTGAGTGTCGTCATAATCGAGGACATGAGAGGAGATGCCATTCAGCAAAGCGGCATGGAGTTCATCGATGCGTTCATCGCGAGCAATCACCTGCGCACGCGCGGGACCGGAGAACAAACGCACGGCATCAAGTGCCCGGTCGACCGTTTCGTGTTTCGCACCGCCGACAGCACAGCCAAGCCAGTTGACGAACGTCCTGACACCTTCGGCACGGATTGCGGGCGGGATCTGGTCGGCCGTGAGGTTGACGGTCCAGTTGGCCAGTTTCTTGGTGATTTCTGTTTCGGTCATCATATCAGCTTTCGTTGCGGTAGGTGAATGACACCCACTCATCCGGTAGTTTTCTCGATCCAGCGCGAGACGTTTTCAAAGGCTTTGAAGGCGATCAGGATGGTCGTCATCACGACTGCAATCCGGGTGATCTGAAATGCTGTCACGGTTGCAGCATCGAAGTGCATGGCTGTGGCAGTCACCACCATTTCCGTGACACCGGCGGGCGCAACCGCAAGCAGGCTCGTGACAAAAGGAAGGCCGGTCATGGTGGAAAGGAGCCCCGCAACCACACAGGCCACAAAGATGAGGAAGGCAGTGGTCGCGAGTGCCGATGCCGTCACGCGTGGCAGCCGGCCAAGCAATTCACGTCTGAACCGGCACCCGAGCCAGATGCCGATAGAGATCTGGGCAAGCGTCAGGACGACAGGTGGCATGATGAACGGACCAAGTCCGAGGCCGGCAACCAGGACACCGATCGCGGCAGGAACCAGAAGCCATGTGTTCGGAAATCCAAGTGGTCGCACAACCAGGCTGGCTGCAGCCGAAAGAGCAAGAAGAAATACCAGTGGCAAAGCGAGGCCAGCCAACGGCACAGGCGGCGGATCAATCGCACCTTGAGTACCAAAGAACGTGACAAGAAACGGCACGGTCGTCACAATTGCAGTCACACGCACGAGATGAACCACGGCAACCGTGTCGGCATTGGCACCCTTCTGCTGTGCCACGACCGCCATTTCCGCAAGCCCGGCTGCGGCCGTTGCGAAAAAGGCGGTCTTTCGATCGACACCGCCAACCTTTCGCAGCATGAAAGCTGCCATCATCGTGCCGATAACGGTGGCGACGGTTGCCAACACCATCGCCGGCATCAGTTTCAGCATTGCAAGGAGCACTGCCGGTACGAAACGCAGACCGATTGCCAAACCTATCACCGTTTGTCCAAGTTCACGGCCGAATGGAATGGCCGTGACCGGCGCGCCAGCAACCGACGCTGCCGCGCAGGCGACAAGCGGCCCGATCAGATAGGGAACAGGAATTCCGGCAGGCTTGGCGAGGAGCGCACCGGCAACCCCGACAAGCAATGCCAGAAAGACCCTGACGGGCGGGCGGCTAAAGAACAGGCCGCCATGAGAATGCCCATTATTGACCGGATACGGCATTTTGAACCGACGCTCTCAATTGGCAAGGATCAAACGCTTGGTCAGTTCGTCCAGTGACTTCAGTCCTTCCAGTCCACGCACCAGATCAACGATCTCTGCCGCCTTGTTTCGTGTCATGCCTGCAAATTCGGTATTCTCCAGAAACTTGTCAGCGACTTCATCGTAGCTCATCGGGATGGCAGGGCTGCCCTTGCCAAAATCCGCGCGGCCCGAAATCTTGCGGCCGTCGGCAAGGTCGATGTCGATCAAGGTCGTCATCAGATGGTAGCCGGCCGCTTCGGCGACGTCATCGACCACGAAATCGACCTTTTCGATCATTGCCTTGACATCTTCTCGCTCGACAGCGGCATCGGTGAACTCGTTCAGTCCGGCACGGCCGTCGAGAAGCAGGATTGCCATGCAGAATTCCATCGAGAACTTGGCCTGCAATTCGTCCTTTGGCCGGCGATGGATCAGGGCGTTGGGCATGTTGGAATTGGTTCCAACCCGCACCCTTACGACATCTTCGGCGCGAATGCCGTGTTCCTTGATAAGGCGCAGCATTTCGGTCATGCCCGGATGCGTCAGGGAACCCGATGGATGTGGCTTGATCGAAACACCAGGATCGGCAAATGTCCACGGCGCACCGAGCTTGCCAAAGATAGCCGCCTGATCGTAACCACCACCGGCTGCGGCGAAGAAACCGCGCGGGGCTTCAAGGATACGTCCTGCAGCAGTCCAGCCATAAGAGGCAAATTGTGCGGCGGCAACACCGCTTTCGGAGGATCGGCCGGCATGGAACGGCTTGGTCATGGTACCGAAGTTTTCACGCAGACCAGCAGACTGGCTGCCCGCGATCGACAAGGCCCGCTGTGTCGTTGCGACATCCAGACCCATCAGCTTCGCACTCGCTGCTGCGGCGGCAAATGTGCCGCAGGTGGCCGTGGCATGAAAGCCTGTCTGATAGTGGCGCGGAGCGATCGCTTCAGCGACCTTGCACTCGACTTCGACGCCGAGATGGTAAGCCAGCATGAAGTCGCGACCGTTTGCTCCAACCAGTTCAGAGACTGCGAGAGCGGCGGGAAGCGCCGGTGCCGTCGGGTGTGTCAAGAGCCCGTAGACCCGGTCCTTGGCAACGGCGAGCTGTGTATCGTCATAATCGTCAGCGTGAATTCCGACACCGTTGGCGAAGGCCGCAAAGCGCGGCGCTACCTTGCGGCCACCGCCGATGACTGTTGCTACACCATCATCAAGACCAAGATCATCAAGGTGGCGGCGCACCAGTTCGCCACTCTTGGCTACCGACCCTGACAAGGCCAGACCGAAACCGTCAAGGATCGACTTCTTGCCGAGTTCGACGACTTCGGCAGACAGATCTTCAACTTTCGCGCCTTGGATAAATTCAGCGACATATTTCGTCAGTTCGACGTCGACAGCAGTGTTCTGGTTCATGCCAAGCCTCTTTGGTCCCGAATATACAGGGGTGAATCTTCGGCTGGACAGTGTAACGTCAACTGTTAATTGTCAACAGTTTTGTGTTGGAGATATCTTCGACGATATCCCGGCGCCCTCAGTCCAAGCTTACGATGTGCGGGTTTTACGTGCCGGTTTCGAGACGGTCGTTACGGCTTTTTCCGGCGCCGTTTCCATTGCGGCGGCGGGTTGCCCGGCCTTGCGGGTGCGTACAATGCCGTTGAGGATATGTGCTCTGGCTGCGGTCAGTGAACCGACCGGGTCGCGTTTCTCAAGCGCATCGACAATGGCCCGGTGCTCGGCGTTTGAAACATGCAGGACGGCACGCGACGATAGTGCGCGATAGCGCTGAATGTGAAGTTCACGCACAAAGCTCTGGTATATGGCGCTCAGACGGTTATTGCCGGCCATCAAACCGATCTGTTTGTGGAATTCGAGGTTGACCGGATAATAGACATGGACATCTCCGAGTTCGCTGATCTCATCCATCCGTTGCAGCAACGCTCTTAAGATCGCAATTTGGGCATCGGTGATGCGCTCGGCGAGGATCATCGCCATGCACCCGAAGACCGCGGCACGGGCTTCCGACAAATCCTGTGCCTCATCATTGGAAAGGGCCCGGATGAAAAAGCCGCGATTGGGTATGATTTCGATCAACCCCATGGCAGCCAGTGCGCTACACGCTTCGCGAATAGGCCCGCGGGAGACACCGAGACGCTGCGACAAGCCGTTCTCGTTGACCCTTTCATTGGGCTTCAACTCACCGTCTATGATCATCCGTTCAATTTCCGCTTGGACCACATTCGACAGTGAACGGGTCCTGAGAAAATCGATTGCGGAGAGATTTTGCGGTTGGGTATCGATATCAGACATCAAAAGGCCTTCACAGATCCTGGACTAGGTGTGGTGCATGAGGACAACCACAACCGGCAAGCCCTCCCGTTCCCAGTTTATCAATAGTTTCCGCGAAAAGCGACGGTGATGTCGCTGGTATGCAGCGTGTTCATCCGGTTTCAGCCTCGCGCATTCATCTGTGATCCACCCAAAACGGGCACCCTGTTGGCAATGAACACAACTGCAAACGATGCAACCAGAAGGATGGTGCCGAGTACACAGATTGCGCCAAGATCACCGCTTTCGTTCAGATCATAGATGATGACCGAAACAAGTTTCGTGTTTGCAGTGGTCAAAAGGATGGTTGCAGACAGTTCGCGGATCGTGCCCACGAACACAAAACACCAGGCAGCGACCACGCTTGTCCGCAAGAGCGGTGCGGTAATATCCCAGAGTGTTTTCAGTCTTGAAGCCCCCATGATTCGGCCTGCTTCCTCCAGCTCCGGGTGAACACCGGAAAAAGCCGATGACATCTGCTGGTAGCCGGCCGGCAACTCGATCGTCATGAAGGCGATCAGCAGGATCCAGATGGTGCCATAGAGCTGAAAGGTCGGGTTCGCATAGCTTAAGAAGAGCCCGACACCGAGCACAATGCCCGGAACGGCAACCGGCGCCGTGGCCAGAACGCCAAGCAGACCAGAGCCTGGAACCGATTTGCGCACGACGAGGTATGACACCAGGAGCGCGATACCGGTCACAATCGTCGCCGTCAGGAAACCCAGGACAAAGGTGTTGCGCAAGGCAAGCTGCGTGGCGGAAAACTCAAACAGCACGAACTTCCAGTGACGAAGTGTCAGTGTGTCAAAATTGATCGCATCACCGATCGATACCGTAAAGGCCGTTTTGAGAATGGCAGCATAGGGGAAAATGACGGTCAGGCACAGCACCGAAAAGACGAAGGCAATTGCAACCCATTTCCAGCGGCCAAGCTGCGTGATGCGCGGCGTGCCGCTCTTGCCGCCAAGTACCGTGTAGCCCTTGCGCCCGAGGATGCTTTTTTGCGCTCTCAACAGAATGATCGTGATGACGAGGAGCGGTAGTGCCGATGCAGCCGCAAGCCCCAGCCGCGGGGGAAACTGAAACAGGCTCCAGATCTTGGTCGTTATGACGTGGAAACCGGCAGGAAGTGCCAGGATCGCCGGCGAGCCGAACATCGTCAATGCCTGGAGGATGGCGATCAACGTGCCCGCAAGCATTGCGGGCAGGACCAGAGGGATCGTCACTTTGCGCAATGTCAGCATCGATTTGCCACCAAGGATGGACGATGCATCCTCAAGATCGGATGGAACCCGGTCCAGGGCATTGGCAACAAGCGTGAAGACATAAGGGAACGTGAAACATGCAATCGCGAAAACCAGTCCGGTGAAACTGTAGATGTTCACCAGATATTCACCACGCTCCAGACCGAAGATTGCACGGTAGATGACGTTGACAACGCCGCTGTTGGGTGCCGCGATAATTTCATAGGCAATCGCCCCGAGAAACGGCGGCGTGACAAAGGATGCCGTCACCAGCATGCGGATATAGCGCCGGCCTGGAAGATCGGTGCGGGCCACCAGCCAGGCCATCGGCGTGGCGATGACGCATGCCAGAACACCCACCCCGAGCGACATTCCAATGGCAAGCCCGTAGGCTCGGTACATGTTGGAATCAGTGACGAGCGTGATGAAGTTTTCAAATGTGGCCCCGCCATCGGTGTCGCTGCGAAAGCTGTAGTAGACGAGCCAGAACAAGGGAAGAATGACCAGGATGGCAAGCAGCACGGACAGCAGAATGAAGACTGGCCAGGACAGGTCGATACCGCGTCTACGGGGTGTTTCAATTGCGATGCTGGTCATTGTTCCCCTACCAATATGTTGATCTGTCGCCTCCGGCCTGCTGGCCGAAGGCGACAGGGTCATGATCAGGTTCCGAAATATTTTTCGTAGTTGGACTTGATCGTCTGGATCTGTGGCTCAAGCTCTGCGGGATCGGAATGCAGCAACTTGATTTCGGACAACGGCGTGCGCTCGGACTTTTCCTTGACGTCGGGATGGAACGACCTCAGGCCGCCGAAATCGCTGTTAAGCTGCTGTGCTTCCTGCGAAAACAGAAAGGCGTAGAAGAGCTTTGCTGCATTCGGATTGGGTCCGTCCTTGAGTACGGCCGCATTTCCAACGGCAAGCGGTGTGCCAGCTTCCGGATAGACGATCTTGATCGGAACACCCTCCTGCTGAAGACGGAAGATGTTGTATTCATTGCCATCGACCTGAACAGCGCGCTCACCTGCAGCAAGCTTCTTCGGTGGCTCCGTCGAAGACTGCACCTGCATGACGTTTTGCTGTCCGAGCTTTTCGAAATACTCCCAACCAAGAAGATCGGAAAGGATGTGGGTCGCCGTCATCACGGTACCGCTGTAACCTGGATGCCCCTTGACCAGTCGGTCCTTGAACCGTTCATCAAGCAGGTCTTCCCAGGTCTCAGGC